>SHNC01000040.1 GCA_004295105.1 Betaproteobacteria bacterium
CTGCCCGGCTTCATGGGCCCGGACTCCGCCAAATGGATCGGCGACCATGCGCTGACGCCGAAAGACGCCGGCATGCTCGGCTCGTACGCGATGATCGGCATGATGCTCGGCGCACTCGTCGCCGGCACCCTTGGCGACCTGATCGGCCGCCGCAAGGTCATGCTCGGGGCCATCGCGTGGTTCTCGATCGGCATGGCGGTAACCGCCATGATGGAGACGGTTACCGCCTTCGGCATCTGGCGCTTCATCACGGGCCTGGGTGTTGGCGCGCTGGCCGGCACCACGGGCGCGATGGCAGCCGAGTTCGCCCCTCCCGGCAAGAAGAATCTGGCCACCGCCTTCACCTATACCGGCATCCCGCTGGGTTCGCTACTGTCGGCCCTGCTGGCGATCTTCCTGCTGCCGATCATCGGCTGGCGCGGCATGTTCCTGATCGGTGCGCTGCCGCTCATCACCCTGCTCCCGCTCGCCATCTGGAAGCTGCCCGAGTCGGTGGCCTGGCTGGCCTCCCGCGGCCGGCTGGACGAGGCTCGCCGCGTCTCCGAACGCACCGGCGTCCCTATCCCCGAGACCGAAGTCAAGCCGGAGCAGAGCGCAGCCCTCAATGCTGCCGACGCGCGTGCGGGCTGGGCTGGTCTGTTCACGGTCTATCTCGTCCCTGCCATCATCATCGGCTTCGTCTCGGCGTTCTGCCTGCTGCTGGTGTATTCGCTGAACACCTGGCTGCCGAAGATCATGCTCCCGATCATGGGGCCGAAGGGATCGCTGGCCTTGCTGCTGGTCCTCAATGCCGGTGCGATTCTGGGCACTTTGATTGGTTCGAGGCTGGCCGACAGGCGTGGTCCGCAGCCGATCGTGGCGCTGGGTTTCCTGGTCGGCGCGCTCGCCATGGGTGCCGTCGGTCTGATCGCCGCCAACATCGATGTCCCGGCGGTTGCCAAGCCGGGCGAAGTCCAGCAACTTGCCGAGGTCGGCACGATGGTGGTGCTGCTGCTCCTGGCCACGATCGCGACCGTCGGTCTGGGTACCTCGGGCACGCAGTGCCTGATCTACGGACTCGCGGCGAACTATTACCGCACCAACGTGCGCGGCGCCGGTGTCGCCTGGACGGCTGCGTTCGGCCGTATCGGCGGCATCGTCGGCCCGGTCTTCGGCGCCTTCCTGGCTGTGACGTTTGCCGGCGAGCTGCACAGCATCTTCTATGTGCTCGGGGGCATCAGTCTGGTTGGTCTGGTCCTTACCCTGATCATTCCGAAGAGCAAGGCGCAGGCGGTCAGCAAGTCCCTGGCACCGACCACGGCGCCTGCGGCCGCTGTGCCTGCCGGCAAGTCCCGTCTCTACGGTACGATCATGGCCGTCGTCGATCACACGGGTAACAAGCTGACCCGCGAGCGCGTCTCGGAGTTCGTCTCCCTGACGGGCCAGAGGCTCCAACTGGTTTACCTTGCTCCGGAGCATGTCATGGCCGCCGAGGTTGGCGAGAATGACAAGGCCATCGATCCGAAGCACGTGGCGAACCTGCAGCAGTACGTCAATGAGGTCAATGGCCTGGGTGTCCCGGCAGAAGGCCAGATTCTGACAGCCACACTGTTCGATCGCGGCCGAGCGGTGGTCGACCTTGCCGAGCGCTTGAAGTGCGACCTGATCATCCTCAATACCGAGGAAGGCGGGCAGCGTGCCAAGGCCGAGCTCGCGCAAGAGGTCGCCAAGCAAAACCCGCAGATGGCGGTACTGGTCGCGCGCTCGACGCGGTAATCGATGCTGTCTCACGGCACCAGCCCCGAGCGTTATCGCCGTGGCTGGTTGCCGAGTGCTTGGTATGGGCGCGATGCTGGAAAAAAGCGACGTTCCGCCTTTGGCGGACGTCGCTTTTTTTTGACCGGCTGCCGGGGATGGCTACTGCTGGATGTAGCGCGTCAGTTCAGCGGCGTTTGAGCGAGTCGGAAGGCAGAATGCCGAACGCCGCCTTGTAGCACTCGGAAAAGCGCCCGAGGTGGGTGAAGCCGTAGTCGAGCGCGACCGCGGTGACGCTTCGAGTCGCATTGGTCGGGTCGATCAGCGTCGCATGGATGCGCTCGAGCTTGCGGCGCTTGATGTAGTTCTTGGGTGTCGTGTCGGCATAACGTTCAAACAGCAGGTAGAGCGAGCGCAGGCTCATGTGCGACACGCGAGCGAGTTCCTCCACCGCGATGTCGCGCTTGATGTTCTCGTCGATGTACTGCACCAGGCGCTCGAAAGAGCACGACTGCAGCGTCGGGAACTCGCGCCGGATGTTGTGTTTGAGCAGGGTCAGCAACTTGTTGGCGACAATCCAGTTGTAGTGTCCGAAGATCTGCGCCGTGCCGTCGGTGGATTCGGCTTCCTGGCACAGCAGCGCCAGCAGGCTCATGAGGCTCTCGATCTCGTGCAACTGATAGCGGATCGGGATGAACTTGATGCCTTCGCGGGGCTTGAGCCATCCCTGCTCGGCGCAGACGTCGTCGAGCAGCGAGGCGGGGAGCTTCAGGATGAACTTCTCGCAGTCCTCCGAGTAGGTGAGGTCGATGGGGTCGTCGGGATTGAGCAGCAGGATGTCGCCAGAGGAAAACTCATGACTCTGCCGCGAAATTTCATAGCGGCAGTGGCCGCGCAGGATGATCTGCAGGTGATAGACGTCGGACAGGCCGGTGGACACGACGCGCACCGCTCCACCATAGCTGATGCGGCAGAGGTCGATCAGGCCGGCCTTGCGATGGCGCAGGCCGGCCGCCGGGTCGGCCGTTCCTGGAAGTCGGATGCGGTGCGCGCCGACATGGCGATTGACGTACTCCGACACCTCAAACGGGTCCGCTCCTTCGAAGACGAGACTCTTCTCTTCAAGCAGGCGATATTTCATGGGGTTCCACCGCGTTCGCTCCAGTCTCTACCGTTCGCGGGGCGTGCCCTCAGGCCGCACGTCGGACGCCGGGCGGCAGGACCTTGCGCTCGGCCGGTAGGACAGATTCTTCTCCGAATCGTTTATATCACTATAAACCGCGGCGGGAACCCCCTCGACTTCTCAGGACTCCCCCTGTGTGACCCCAATCCGGGCAGTTTCACCGACCGCGGGCCGGCACATGGCGGCACGCCGGCCCGGCCGTGAGGGGAAACCCCGATTGGCGCGCAGCCGACGCTGCACGATGGTGCGTCGTCGTGCCATGCCAGCGCGATGTGTGCCTCGCGAGCCGCGTGGGACGGGCATCGGTTTCGTGCTGCGATGCAGGTCGGGACCGCCGCCGTCGTCGTGTACCCGGCGAGGGCGCCCCGGAGCGTGGCCCGGCACGCGGCGGGTCACCGCGTCCGGCGGCGCGGCAGTCGCTTGGCAACCCGTGGATCACCCTGAAGGCAGCGGTCCGGACACCAGCGAACGATAAACCAACGGCGGAGGATGACAAATGCGAGTATCGACGATTTCGGGTCTTGCGGCGGCGGCGCTGGCGGCAATGCCCTCCGGTTCGGCGTCGGCGGCAGGCTTCCAGCTTCTCGAACAGAATGCGAGCGGAATCGCCAATGCCTATGCCGGGTCCGCAGCGGTGGCCGAGAACGCGAGCACGATCTTCTTCAACCCGGCGGGCATGACCCAGCTTCCGGCAAGGACCCTGTCGGTCGGCCTGTCCGCGGTGCGGCCGAGCTTCAAGTTCAGCAACGACGGTTCACAGACGGGCGCGCTGACGGGCGGCACGAGCGATGCCGGAGGGTGGGCGGCGGTCCCCAACGCCTACCTGTCCTGGGCGCTCGGCAAGGATGTCTACGTCGGCGTCGGGCTTGGCGCACCGTTCGGCTTGATGACCGAATATGACGACGACTGGGTGGGCGCAGCCCATTCGACGAAGTTCGACATCAAGACCTACAACATCAACCCGTCTATCGCCTGGCGCGTCAATGACAGCCTGTCGCTTGGCGCAGGCGTCAACTGGCAGCGGATGGACGTCGAGTACGTGAGGAGGGCCGGCATCGTAGCCGCCGGCGGCTTTCCACTGCCTTCCAGCTTCGCCACCCTGGACGCCGACAACGATGCGTGGGGCTGGAACATCGGTGTCCTGCTGAACCTTTCCAGCGCAACGAGGCTGGGGCTGGCATACCGCTCGAGCATCGATCACGAGCTCAAGGGCGACCTGACGGTGAGAGGGCCATCGGCCGTGCTCAATGCGGCGCGCAGCTCCCGCGCGAAGGCCGACGTCGAGCTTCCGGACACCTTCATCCTCAGTGCCACGCACAGGATCGACAGCCGATGGGAACTGCTGGGCGACGTTTCGCGCACCGGCTGGAGCAGCATCAAGGAGGTCGACATCGTGCGGACCTCGGGCGCGAGCAATGGAGCCACCGCGCAGGTGCTCGTCACCGACTTCCGGGATACGTGGCGCTACGCGCTCGGCGCGGCGTACCAGTACAACGATGCCTGGAAGTTGAAGCTCGGTCTCGCGTATGACGAAACGCCGGTGAGGGATGCGCGCCGGCGCCTGACCTCCCTGCCCGACAACGACCGCACCTGGTTCTCGTTTGGCGGGCAATGGCGCGCGTCGAAGGATGCCACGCTCGATGTCGGCGTCGCCTATCTGTACATTCCGGACACCAGGATCGAGAACCGCGACACGCGTGATCCGCTCAAGGGGCTGGTCAAAGGGGAGTACGATTCGAGCGTCTGGATTCTCGGCGCACAATACTCGGTGTCCTTCTGAGCGCCCCCGGGGACGTCGCCGGGAGCCGCGCCTGATTCCCAATCTGGAGGGCAGCATGAGCGGTTTCATGATTCGCAAGGTCGCCGTCCTCGGCGCCGGCGTGATGGGGGCGCAGATTGCCGCCCACTGTGCCAATGCCGACGTTCCGGTGATCCTGTTCGACCTGCCGGCGAAGGAGGGGCCGCCCGACGGCATCGTGACGAAGTCGCTCGCCGCCTTGGCCAGGCTGGATCCGGCGCCGTTCGCGGCGAAGGACCGCAGCCTCCACGTCGAGGCGGCGAACTACGGCAGCGACCTGGCCCGGCTGGGTGAGTGCGACCTCGTCATCGAGGCGATCGCCGAGCGCATGGACTGGAAGCTCGAGCTGTACGCCAAGGTCGCGCCGCACCTGAAGCCAGGGGCGGTATTCGCATCCAACACTTCCGGACTGTCAATCAACGCGCTGGCGGCAGGCATGCCGGCCGAGCGCCGCCCGGGCTTCTGCGGCATCCATTTCTTCAACCCGCCGCGATACATGCCGCTGGTGGAACTGATTCCCGCCGCCGACACCGCGTCCGCCGTGCTCGACGGGCTGGAAGCCTGGCTCACCACCCGTGTGGGCAAGAACATCATCCGCGCGCGGGATACGCCCAGCTTCGTCGCCAACCGTGTCGGCGTGTTCTCCATCCTGGCGGTGCTGCATCACACAGCGCGCCTCGGGCTCGCGTTCGACGAGGTCGACCTGCTCACCGGCCCGCGCATCGGCCGTCCGAAGAGCGCGACTTTCCGCACGGCCGACGTCGTCGGGCTGGACACGGTGGCCCACGTCATCGACACCATGCAGGCGACGCTGGCCGACGACCCGTGGAGCCGCCACTTCCGCACGCCGGACTGGCTGCGGGCGCTGATCGACCGCGGCGCGCTCGGCCAGAAGGCCGGCGCCGGCATCTACCGCAAGGACGGCAAGCGCATCCTGGTGCTCGACCTGCACCGGCAGGATTATGTCGACAGCGGGGGCGAGGTCTTCCCCGACGTCGCCGACATCCTCGATTTGCGCGATCCGGGGGAGAAGTTCGCCGAACTGGCAGCGCATCCGCATCCCCAGGCGCAGTTTCTGTGGTCGGTGTTCCGCGACGTCTTTCACTACTGCGCGGTGCATCTGGGCGACATCGCCGACAACGCGCGCGACATCGACCTCGCCATGCGCTGGGGTTTCGGCTGGACGACGGGTCCGTTCGAAACCTGGCAGGCCGCCGGCTGGCGCGACATCGCGCGGCTGATCCAGGAGGACATCGAGCACGGCCGCGCGATGGCCCGGGTGCCGTTGCCGGCCTGGGTGAGCGAACTTGACGGCGTGCATGCGCCGTCGGGATCGTGGAGTGCGGCGGAAGGCATGCTGAAGCCGCGCGCCGCGCTGCCGGTGTACCGGCGCCAGCTCTATCCCGACCGCGTGCTCGGCGAGGCGCCGGCGGATCGCGGCGAGACCTTGTGGGAAAACGGCGGTGTGCGTCTGTGGCGGCGGCCCGACCAGGATGCCGGCATCGGCTTGCTGTCGATCACCTCGAAGATGCACACGATTGGCGACGACGTGATGGACGGCATGCTCGAGGCGATCGCGCGGGCCGAGGTCGATCTCGACGGACTCGTGATCTGGCACGAACCGCCGTTCGCGGTGGGGGCCAACCTGCAGCAGGTGGTGCAGGCCTGCCATGCGCACCAGTTCGACCTGCTCGAGCGCATGGTGGCGCGCTTCCAGCACACCGCGATGACGATCCGGCATGCGCAGATCCCGATCGTGGCCGCAGTCCAGGGCATGGCGCTGGGCGGCGGCTGCGAATTCCTGATGCATGCGGCCCACCGCGTGCTGGCGCTGGAAAGCTACATCGGGCTGGTGGAAGCGGGGGTGGGCCTGATCCCGGCCGGCGGCGGCAGCAAGGAGTTCGCGCTGCAGGCGCACGCGATGGCGCAGCGTGCGGCGGGCGGCGACGTCTTTCCCTGGATCCAGAACGCGTTCCAGACCGTCGCCATGGCCACGGTGGCCAGGAGTGCGCACGAGGCGGTGCAGCTCGGCTTCGCCCGTGCGGGTGACGACATCGTCTTCAACGCCGCCGAGCTGCCGTACGTGGCCATCCGCCGCGCACGTGCGCTGGCCGAGGCCGGCTGGCACCCGCCGCTGCCGCAGCGCGCGGTCAAGGTGGCGGGGCGCGACGGCATCGCCACCTGCGAGATGCTGCTGCTCAACATGGCCGAGGGCGGGCTGATCTCGGCGCACGACTATCGCGTCGGCAGGGCCGCAGCGACGGCGCTGTGCGGCGGGGAGGTCGACAGCGGCACGCTGGTCAGCGAACAGTGGATTCTCGACGTCGAGCGTGCGCAGTTCGTCGATCTGCTGAAGACGCAAAGGACGCAGCAGCGCATCGTGCACATGCTCGAAACCGGCAAGCCGCTGCGCAACTGACACGGAGACGCGCATGAGCAGACAGATCCAGGATGCCTACATCGTCGCCGCGGCGCGCACGCCGGTGGGCCGGCGCAACGGCGCTTTCCGTCATGTGCGCCCGGACGACATGCTGGCGCACGCGTTGCGCGCCGTGCTCGCGAAGGTGCCGGGGCTCGACCCGCAGGACATCGGCGACGTCATCGCCGGCTGCGCGATGCCCGAGGCGGAACAGGGCATGAACGTCGCCCGCATCGGCCTGCTGCTCGCCGGCCTGCCCGAGGGCGTGCCGGGGGTGACGATCAACCGCTTCTGCGCCTCCGGTCTGCAGGCGGTGGCGGATGCGGCCGCCCGCATCCGCCTCGGCGAGGCCGACGTCATGATCGCCGCCGGTACCGAGAGCATGAGCGCGATGCCGCAGATCATGGGCAACAAGGTCAGCATAAATCCGGAGATCTTCGCCCACGCCGAGAACCGCAGCATCGCCTTCGGCATGGGGCTCACCGCGGAAAAGGTCGCCGCACAGTGGAAGGTCAGCCGCGAGGAGCAGGACGCGTTCGCCCTCGAGTCGCACCGCCGCGCCAGCGCGGCGATCGCGGACGGGCGTTTCGCCGCCGAGATCGTGCCCTATGCGGTGCGCAGCCACGTTCCGGGCGAGGGCGGTGTCGTGCGCATCGTCGAACGCCTGGTACAGCATGACGAGGGGCCGCGCGCCGACGCCTCGGCCGAAAGCCTGGCCAGACTGAAGCCCGTGTTCGCCGCGCGCGGCTCCGTGACGGCCGGCAACAGCTCGCAGATGTCGGATGGCGCGGCGGCGGTGATGCTGATGAGCGAAGCGGGATTGAAGCGCACCGGTGCCAGGCCGATCGCGCGCTTCGTCGCCTATTCCGTGGCGGGTGTGCCGCCGGAGGTGATGGGCATCGGCCCGCTGGAAGCGATCCCGCGCGCACTGGCACGGGCCGGCATCGCGCAGGCTGAGGTGGACTGGATCGAGCTGAACGAGGCTTTCGCGGCACAGGCGCTGGCGGTCGTGCGGCAGCTCGGGCTGGATCCGGTACGCGTCAATCCGCAGGGCGGCGCCATCGCGCTGGGTCATCCGCTGGGCGCGACCGGTGCGATCCGCACCGCCACGCTGATGGCGGCGATGCAGCGCGACGCGTCCCTGCGCTACGGCATGATCAGCATGTGCGTCGGCACCGGCATGGGGGCGGCGGGCATTTTCGAGCGCGCTTGAACGTGTCCGGGCCAGCCTGTGCGGCCGTGTCGAGGCAAGGCGCGGCCGCGGGTCGCGGACGGTCGCACATCACCACAACAGCAGGAGGCAGGCAATGGCAGGAACCGCATTGCTCGATGTCGCCAACGGCATCGCCACGCTGACTCTCAACCGACCCGCGGCGCTCAACGCCCTGTCGGTCGAGATGATGCAGGATCTGTCGGTCGCCGCGCGTGAGCTCGCCGGTCGCAAGGATGTGGACGTCGTGGTGATCACCGGTGCCGGCGACCACTTCATGGCCGGCGGCGACCTGAAGGACTTCGCCCGCCACCTGCACCTGTCGCCCGAGGCGCGCCTTGCCGCGTTCAAGGCGATGATCGTGCAGTACATCAACCCGACCATCGAAACCCTGCAGAGCCTGGGTCAGCCGGTGATCGCCCGCGTGCGGGGCGCCTGCGCCGGGTTCGGCCTGTCGCTGATGGCCGGTTGCGATCTCGTCGTGTGCGCGGACGATACGACCTTCACGACCGCCTATTCAGCGGTCGGGCTGTCCGGCGACGGCGGGGCTTCCTATTTCCTGCCGCGCATCGTCGGTCGGCGCAAGGCGGCCGAGCTGATGTTGCTGGGCGAGCGTTTCGATGCGTCGCGGGCCCTGCAACTCGGTCTGGTCAATCGCTGTGTGCCGGTGGCCGAGCTCGACGCCGAGGTCGGCCGGCTGGTCGACCGGCTCAGGGTCGGGCCCCGCCATGCCTACGCCGAGATCAAGCGCCTGCTCGCCGATTCGCACGACAACCAGATCGAGTCGCAGTTGCAGAGCGAGGCCGAGGCGTTCGCCCGTTGCGGCGCGACGGCGGACTTCGCCGAGGGCGTGACGGCCTTCCTCGAGAAGCGCAAGGCCGTCTTCCGCGGATGTTGATTCGCGCGGGCGGCGCTCAGCGCGACAGCCGGTAGGCGAGCAGGCCCAGCCATTCGTGCACGGCGTACCAGCCGGCATAGGCCGTGTTCTGGCTGGGCAGCAGGGCCAGCCTGCGGTCCTTCGATTCGTGACTGCCCAGCCAGGCGGTGGGGGCGGGGACCACGCCCAGGCCCTGGGCCTCGAACTCGGCGAGCGCGCGCGGCATGTGAGCAGCGTGCGTCACCAGCAGTACCCGGTGCACGCCCGCTGCCTTCAATTGCAGCGCGGACAGGCGGGCATTGTCGCGGGTGTCGCGCGATTCGGTCTCGATCCAGCGCGGCGTGATACCGAAGTCCTCGACCAGGCACTGCTTCATCAGCACGGCCTCGGGCAGTTCGCCGGTCGGCGCGCCGCCGCTCACCAGCACGGGCAGGCCGGTTTCCCGCGCCAGGCGTGCGCCGTAGCGCAAACGCTCCAGCGCAAGGCGATTCACCGTCTCGCCGCCGAACTCCGGCGCATGGTCGCGCTTGCCGGCCCCCAGAATGACGATGGCCCCGGCGTCGCGCGCCGCCTCCGCCGTCAGTACCGGCGACGATTCCAGCGGAGCGAGCAGCAACCCGACGGCGGGCGGAAACACCAGCAGGAACTGCAGCACGATCCCGAACCAGGCCACCAGCATGCCGGCGCGCCGCCGGCGTCGCAGCAGCAACAGTCCGGCCGCGACGACCAGTGGCGGCATCAACGGCGGCAGCACGGCCAGGGCGACGAGCTTCTTCAGCCAGAAGAGGACCAGCGAGGGATCGAACGGCATGGGGTTTGTCGGGGCTGGGGGCGGCCGCTATTATCGGTTCAATTCGTTGCGCACCCGTTCCCAATGATCGCCCTGTTGATCCGGCAGTCGGGCAGCCGCCGCGTTGCCGCGGCCTGCATTGCCGCACGTCATTCCTCTGGCAGCGGCGAGGACCGCGAGATCGGCCGGGCAGCGTGCCCGCGCCGCGTCCATCGCCGCGCTTGCTGCCCCTGCCTGGGCTTGCCCGGTTCCGCTCGTGGAGCGTACGCGCTCGTCGATTGCTCCCCTGTCCGGCGCGTTCCGTTCGCCCGGTGGAGGCTTCGGTGACAGCCGGGCTGCTTGCTGTTGCCGGCGTCCTGCTTGCCTTGGTCGCCGCGATCGGCGCCTGGTGGTATGCGCGGATGCGCGGGCTGGTGCCGGCTCGAGCGAAGGGGTACGGCGCCGCGGGGGAGGCGCCCGCGACGAAGCGCGCGGCCGACGATGTGCCGGCAAGAACAGATGACATGAACGTGGGCGATAGCGACTTGGAAGACGACGACTTCGGCTATGCCCCCGAATTGAGGCGCCGGCCCGCCGCCATAGACGATGCTGCCTTCCGTCATGCCCTCGAGTGGCAGCACCTGCGGCGCGAAGTGGAACGGCTGCAGGACCGCTGCGCCGAGCAGGATGGCGTCATTGCGGCGCTGCGCGCCGAGGTCGAGGATCTGCGTGAGCGACTGAATTCGCACTTGGCACCAGCGGCGACGCCGGCCCATCGCTCGCTCGCCGTTTCCTCCGAATACGACGCGGCCCTGGCCTATGCGCGCCAGGGCCTGGATGCCGCTGCCATTGCCGAGCGTTGCGGCATCACGCTGGCCGAGGCCCAGTTGGTGAGCGCGATGGCCGATCGGTGAGCGTTCGGGCAGGGTGCGGCGGGATGCGCGTGTGCCGTCCGGCAAGGGTTAGAATCCGGTGCTTTCCAACCCCCCGAGGATGAATCCATGAGCCGCAGCATCGTTTCCACGCCGAAAGCCCCGGCCGCCATCGGCACCTATTCGCAGGCGGTGAAGGCGGGCAACACGGTCTACATTTCCGGGCAGATCGGCCTCGACCCGACCACCATGCAGATGGTCGAAGGTTTCGAGGCACAAACCGTGCGCGTGTTCGAGAACCTGAAGGCGGTTGCCGAAGCGGCGGGCGGTTCGCTTGCCGATACGGTGAAGCTGACGATCTTCCTGACCGACCTGGCCAACTTCGCCAAGGTGAACGAGGTGATGGCGCGCTACTTCGCCGAGCCCTATCCGGCGCGGGCGGCCGTCGGCGTGAAGGAGCTGCCGCGCGGCGCGGTGGTCGAGGCCGACGCCATTCTCGTGATCGGCTGACGCCGGCAACCGCGGCGGACGATACCCGCCCCCGGGTGAGCTGGACCATCCGCCGCCACAAACTTGTTCTCCCAGCTTGTCAACCGCGCTCGCTTCCCCGCCTGCCGCTCAGGATCCGTCGCCGGCAGCGCCAGGGCCGGCGGCGCGCGGCTGGGCCGATGTGGGCGCCCAACTCGCCGGTCGCCTGGCGAAGCTCGACCTCCACCGCCCGGAAGACCTCGTCCTGCACCTTCCGCTGCGCTATGAGGATGAGACCCGCCTGACCCCCATCGCCGTCGCACGCCCCGGCTTCCCGGCGCAGGTCGAAGGCGAGGTGATTTCCAGCGAAGTCACGCTGCGCCCGCGCCGCCAGCTCGTCGCCCGGGTGCGCGACGCCTCGGGAACGCTGGTGGCGCGCTGGCTCAATTTCTATCCGTCGCAGCAGAAGATGCTTGCGCCCGGGAGCCGCGTGCGACTGTTCGGCGAGGTGCGCGGCGGCTTCTTCGGCGACGAGATGGTGCATCCCAGACTGAAGCGGGTGGAGATGGGCGAGGGGCTGCCCGAGGCGCTGACGCCGGTGTATCCGACCACGGCCGGCCTGGGTCAGGCGACGCTGCGCAAGCTGATCGACCGCGCGCTGGCGTCTTCGTCGCTCGACGACCTGCTGCCGCCGACCGTGTGCGGTGCGCTGAGCCTGCCGTCCTTCGCCGACGCGGTACGTGCGCTGCATCATCCGGCGCCGGACGCCGATCCGGCGGCGCTCGAGCAGCGCGAGCATCCGGCCTGGCGCCGCATCAGGTTCGAGGAACTGCTGGTGCAGCAACTTTCGCTGCGCCGCGCCTACAACGCCCGCCGTGCGCGCGGCGCAGTGGCCCTCGCGGCGCGTGGCGAGCTGACGGCGGCCTTGCTGGCGCAACTGCCTTTTCGATTGACCGGCGCCCAGGCGCGCGCCGCCGGCGAGATCGCCGCCGACCTCGCTGCGCCGCATCCGATGCAGCGCCTGCTGCAGGGCGACGTCGGCAGCGGCAAGACCATCGTCGCCGCGCTGGCGATGCTGCAGGCGGCCGAGAATGGCTACCAGGCGGCGCTGATGGCGCCCACCGAGATCCTCGCCGAGCAGCACTGGAAGAAGCTCGCGGCCTGGCTGGCGCCGCTCGGCCTGCATGTGGCCTGGCTGTCGGGCAGCCGCCGCAAGCGCGAACGCGAGGCCGAACTCGAACGCCTGCGCAGCGGCGAGGTGCTGCTGGCCGTGGGTACTCATGCGCTGATCGAGGATCCGGTGACGCTGCCGCGGCTGGCGCTGGCGGTGGTGGACGAGCAGCATCGCTTCGGCGTACGCCAGCGCCTGGCGCTGCGCGAGAAAGCGAGCGTCGGCGAGGGCGCCGCCCTGCGGCCGCACATGCTGATGATGTCGGCCACGCCCATTCCGCGCACGCTGGCGATGACGCACTATGCCGACCTCGACGTGTCTATCCTCGACGAGTTGCCGCCGGGCCGTACGCCGATCCGCACGCGCCTGGTGTCCGACGCGCGCCGCGACGAGGTCGTCGGCCGGCTGCGGGCGGCCTGCCGCGGGGGGCGCCAGGCCTACTGGGTGTGTCCGCTGATCGAGGAGTCCGAGACGCTGCAGTTGCAGACCGCGCTCGACACCTTCCAGGCCCTGACCGCCGCGCTGCCCGAGCTGCGCATCGGCCTGCTG
>SHNC01000137.1 GCA_004295105.1 Betaproteobacteria bacterium
CGACCGTGCTGCGCATCGCGGCGCGCTGCGAGGCGCTGGAGGCCTTTCGCAAGGCGGCACCCGCCAATCAGCCGGATGCGGAGTAGGGTAAGAGCGCGACGGGCAGCCGCGCGCAGCGGGGGACGGTGCTCAGGGAGGAGCAGGCTTCGGTCGCCGGCTCGTGCGCGATCCCGGTGGTCGCGATGAAGCAGGTCGGGCTACACGCCCCAGGTGACCGGTACGCCTTCCTTGAGCGCCGCTTCGAGCATGTCGAGCAGCGGCCAGCCGCGCTGCGCAAGGCCGACCGGCGCCGCCATGCCGGTGCGGCCGACTTCGTGGTCGGCCGCCTCGTCGGCCTCGGTCCGCGCCGCCTGGCGTGCGCGATCCTCTTCGATGGCAGCGCGCAGGCGGGCGATCGCGGCCGGCAACTGCTCGGCGGTGATGATGCCCTTGTCGTCGTGCGGGTCCTTGCCGAGGACGGCGACCAGTTTCTTCGCGATATCGCCGAACATGATGACGTCGGCGCTCGCTGCGGATTTGAAGGTGATCAGCATGTTCGTGCCTCAGAGGCCTTTCACTGCATAAATGCCCGGCGCATTGCGCCAGTAGCCCTTGTAGTCCATGCCGCAGCCGAACAGGAAGCGGTCGGCGATGTCCAGCCCGGTGATGTCGGCACGCATGCCGGGGTACGCCTTGCGCTCATGCACCTTGTGCACGAGCACCGCGGACAGCACGTCGCGCGCGCCCTCCGCCTTCAGGTAGTCGATGATGGCAGCCAGCGTGTGGCCCTCGTCGAGGATGTCGTCCAGCACCAGCACGGTGCGCCCGCGCAGGTCCTGTGTCGGGCGCACGCGCCAGTCGAGCACTGCGCCCTTCAGCGCATGCCCGTAGCGCGTGGCGTGCAGGTAGGCGACTTCGAGCGGGAACGGCAGCCGCGGCAGGATGCGGCCGGCGAGGATCAGGCCGCCGTTCATCACCGTGTAGATCAGCGGGTTGGTATCGGCGAGGCGCGCGGTGATCTCGTCCGCCATGCGGTCGAGCGCGGCTTCGACGCTGGCGGCATCAGCCAGGCAATCGGCTTCCGCGAGCGCACGTTCGATTTCTTCGAGGTCGATGGACACGGTGCAGCCCCGATTCAGTCTGGCGCGGCGCTTCCGCCGAGCATGGCGCGCACGCGCGCAAGCAGCCGCAGCAGAACGGTTGCGACGGCCGGGTTGAAGGCCGCGCCACCCTTGCCGCGGACGCGGCGCCACAGCAGCCAGCCCACCCAGGCACGTTGCGCCAGCCTGAGCGCGCGGCGCGGGCGCGTGATCAGTACCACCAGTGCGGCAATCGACAACAAGGGCGCCTTTTCGCGCGCCCACTGCAGGTTGCTGCGGATCCGGTCGCGCAGCCGGTCGACGGCGTCGAGTACGGAATCCACGTGCGCCAGATGGCGCACCATTTCGCTACGCTCGGCCTCGGCGCGCATCTGCAACCGCTGCTTGCGCAGCGCGAGTTCGAGGATGCGCGGATTCATTCCCGGTGCTGCACGGCGTCGCGATCGCGGGCGAGTTCGGCGAGGCTGGCGGCGAACAGCCGGCTGCCGCGCCTGATCTCGCGTGCCGCGTTGCTCGCCGTCAGCACGCCACCGCCGAGGAAGACCACGCAGGCCAGCCCGAGGGCCAGCAAGCGGTGCTCCTCCCAGAACAGCACGGTGAGGAAGATCGCCACGAAGACGAGGCCAAAGCCCAGCATCACCGCCGACAGCAGCGTGTTGAACAACAGGCTGGTGACCCGCAGCTTTTCTTCCTGGACCTCGACGGCGAGCAGTTCGAGCCGCGTCTGCACCGCGTGCAGCCCGGTGTCGAGCATTCCGTGCAGGCTCTCCGTCAGGCGCGGCTTGTCCGTCTCAATCATGCGTGGGGCCGCGCCATCGTGCTGATGTCATGGCGGAGGCTCGTGCGCCGATCAGCGGCGGCCGGCCAGCAGGCCGAGCAGGAAAGCGACGCCGGCAGCGACGCCGACCGACTGCCAGGGGTGATCGTGTACATAGTCGTCGGTGGCGCGTGCGGCCTTCTTGCTGCGGTCGACCAGTGCGGCCTCGGCATCGGCGATGCGTTCCTTCGCCACGGCAAGGCGATCCCCAAGGCGGGAGCGCACGTCGGTCAGCTTCTCGCCGGCCTGGCCGGCGGTCAGCTTGAGGAGCTCTTCGGCGTCGGCGACGACCACCTTCAGGTCGCTGACGAGTTTGTCCTTCGAGGGGTGGGTGGTTTCGCTCATGACAATCTCCATAACCTGGTTCTATGACGTTTGGGCTGCGCTGGCGTTTCGGGTTAAGGCTAGCGCCATTGGCGCCGGAAGGCAAATCCCGCAGGCAGCGACGTTGCCGGGTGGATCGCCCTGCCGGGTTAGGGAAAAACCTCGGTGACGTCGTGAATAAGTGCTGATAATTTGGCGATAGAATCAGATAATCTCGAAATTCAATGCCGGGACGGACGCCCATGCAGAAGCGCCCGCCCGAAAGCTGGCTCTGCACGCGCCAGCGAATCGTCGTTCAACGAGATGAGGAGACACTCATGCAGCTCAACAAGCACATCATCGGCGTGACCGCGCTCAGCCTGGCCCTTGGCGCCGCATTCGGCACCGCGCGCGCCGACGACAAGGTCAAGGTCGGTCTGATGTTGCCGGCCACCGGCACCTTCGCCGCGCTGGGCGCGGCGATCACCAACGGTTTCAAGCAGTACGTGGCCGAGAACGGCGGGAAACTGGGCGGGCGCGAGGTGGAGTACTACACCGTCGACGACGAGTCCGATCCGGCCAAGGCAACCGAGAACGCAAACAAGCTGATCAAGCGCGACAAGGTGGACGTGGTCGTCGGCACGGTGCACTCGGGTGTGGCGCTGGCGATGGCCAAGGTCGCACGCGACAACAAGACCCTGATGATCGTGCCCAACGCCGGCGCCGACGAGCTGACCGGGCCGCTGTGTGCGCCGACGCTGTTCCGCACCTCGTTCACGAACTGGCAGCCCGCCTACGCGATGGGCAAGGTCGCGGCCCAGAAGGGGCACAAGAATGTGGTCACGCTGACCTGGAAGTACGCCGCCGGCCAGCAGTCGGTCGAAGGCTTCAAGGAGGCGTTCGAGCAGGCCGGTGGCAAGGTGGTCAAGGAGATGACCCTGCCGTTCCCGAACGTCGAGTTCCAGCCCTTCCTGACGGAGATCGCCGCGCTCAAGCCCGATGCCGTCTATGTGTTCTTTGCCGGCGCGGGCGCGGCCAAGTTCGTCAAGGACTACGCCGCCGCCGGCCTGCGCAGCTCGATCCCGCTGTATGGCGCAGGTTTCTTGACCGACGGCACGCTGGAAGCCATGGGTGACGCCGGCAAGGGCCTGCTGACCACGCTGCACTATGCCGACGGCCTCGACAACAAGAAGGACGCCGCTTTTCGCCTGAACTACGCGAAAGCCTACAAGCTGCAGCCGGACGTCTATGCGGTGCAGGGTTACGATGCGGCGCAACTCTACCAGGCGGGCCTCGCAGCGGCAGGCGGCGATCCCACCAAGCAGGACGCCATCATCAAGGGCATGGAGGCCGCGAAGATCGACAGCCCGCGCGGCGCGTTCACGCTGTCCAAGGCGCACAACCCGGTGCAGGACATCTACCTGCGCCAGGCCGAAGGCACGCAGAACAAGGTGGTGTCCACCGCAATCAAGGCGCTGGCCGATCCGGCGCGCGGCTGCAAGATGTAAGCGCCGACGCGGTGTCGTCGCTGCCGCGGCAGGCGTTTTCGCCGGCCGGGCGGTGACGGCATCCGCGTGCTCGTCCTCTTCCGTCCATTCCCGTGCCGGCATTGTTGTGCGACGGCCGGGCCGGAGCTCGTCATGGATTTCGCAACTTTCCTGATCCAGACGCTGAATGCACTGCAGTACGGCCTGCTGCTGTTTCTGGTGGCAAGCGGCCTGACGCTGGTGTTCGGCATCATGGGCATCATCAACCTCGCGCACGGCAGCTTCTACATGATCGGCGCCTACCTGGCGTTCGTGCTGACGAGCGCCACCGGCAGCCTGGTGCTGGCGATCGTGCTCGGCATCCCGCTCGCGCTGCTGTTCGGCGCGTTCCTCGAGTGGGCGCTGTTCTCGCATCTCTACAAGCGCGATCACCTCGAGCAGGTGCTGCTCACCTATGGCCTGATCCTGGTGTTCGAGGAACTGCGCAGCCTGCTCGTCGGCAACGACGTCCATGGCGTGGCGATCCCGGCCTTCCTCGACGCGTCGATCCGTCTTACCGAGGTCATGAGCTATCCGGTGTACCGGCTCGCGATCTCTGTCGTGTGCATCGTGCTGGCGGTGGCGCTGTATTTCGTGATCCAGCGTACCCGGCTCGGCATGATGATCCGCGCCGGCAATGACGACCGCACCATGGTCGAAGCGCTCGGTATCAACATCAACATGATCTACCGCGTCGTGTTCGCGCTCGGCGTGGCGCTGGCCGCGCTGGCCGGCATGCTGGCGGCGCCGATCTCGTCGGTGTTCCCGAACATGGGCGGGCAGGTGTTGATCATCTCCTTCGTGATCGTCGTCATCGGCGGCATCGGATCGGTGTGGGGGGCGCTGGTCGCCGCGCTGATCGTCGGTTTCGCCGATACCTTCGGCAAGGTGCTGCTGCCAGAGATCGCGGGCATGGTGGTGTATCTGGTGATGGCCGTGGTGCTGCTGTGGCGCCCCGAAGGCATCCTGAAGAAGGGCTGAGACGATGAACCCACAAGCTTCCCTGATTCTCAAGCTGGCGGCGTTCGTGGCGCTGGCCTGCGTGCCGCTGACAGGCGAGTCCTTCTATGTCGAGATGATCGCAAAGATGCTGGTGATGGCGATCTTCGCGATGAGCCTGGACCTGCTGGTCGGCTTTACCGGGCTGGTCAGCCTGGGGCACGCGGCGTATTTCGGCATCGCGGCTTACGCCGCGGCGCTGCTGAGCCCGAAGTACGAGGCGGCCAACCTGTGGGTCGTGTTCCCGGCGGCCGTCGGGCTGTCGGCCCTGGCGGCGTTCGTCATCGGCCTGTTCGTGCTGCGCACGAAGGGCATCTACTTCATCATGGTGACGCTCGCCTTCGCGCAGATGGCCTACTTCGTGTTCCACGACACGCCGGTGGGCGGCGGTTCCGACGGCATCTACCTCAACGTCAAGCCGTCCGCGGCGATCGGCGGCTGGGAGCCGTTCGACCTCTCCAACGCCGATCACCAGTACTACTTCATCCTGGCGATCCTGCTGCTCGTCTATCTGTTCCTGTGGCGCGTGCTGCAGTCGCCGTTCGGGCGGGTGCTGGTGGGGATCAAGAGCAACGAGCACCGCATGCAGTCGATGGGCTACTTCACCTTCCGCTACAAGCTGGGGGCCTTCACGCTGGCGGGCGCGCTCGGTGGCGTGGCGGGCTTCCTGTATGCGGTGCTGTTCGGTTTCGTCACGCCCGAGCTGCTGTCCTGGCACGAGTCGGGCAACGTGCTGCTGATGGTGATCCTGGGCGGCATGGGCAATCTGGTGGGGGCGGTCGTCGGCGCCTTCGCGTTCGAGGGCATGCGTGGCGTGTTCGAGGGTTGGACCTCGCACTGGCAACTGCTGATGGGCGGCGTCATCGTCGCGGTGGTGCTGTTCCTGCCGGGCGGCCTGTCCAGCCTGCCGGGCCGCTTGCGCCGCGCACTGCAGGGAGACGAGGCGAAATGAGCACTGCGAAGACGAACGAAATCCTGCTGCAGGCGGACAAGCTCACCCGTCGCTTCGGCGGGCTGGTCGCCAACCGCGACGTCAGCGTCACCATCGAGCGCGGCATGATCCACGTGCTGCTCGGGCCCAACGGTGCCGGCAAGTCGACCTGCATCAACATGCTGTCGGGCGACCTGCCGCCGAGCGAAGGCACGATCCGCTTCATGGGCAACGACATCACCGGCCTTACGGCGGCGCAGCGGTCGAAGGTCGGCATCGGCCGCAGCTATCAGCGCACCAACATCTTCCCGCAGTTCACCGTGCTCGAGAACGTGCGCTTGGCGGCGCAGTCGCGCAACCAGCAGCCGTGGCGCATCTTCAGCAAGGCGATGGCGCAGCAGTGGGCACTCGACAAGGCGCGCGCCTGCATCGCGGAGGCCGGTCTCGACAAGCGCACCGACTGGGTGGCAGGCGTGCTCAGTCACGGCGAACAGCGTCAGCTCGAGATCGCCATGGTGCTGGCGACCGACGCCCAGGTCCTGCTGCTCGACGAGCCGCTGGCGGGCATGGGGTCGGAAGAGTCGGCGAAGATGGTCGATCTGCTCAAGCGGCTGCGCGCGACGCGCGGCATCCTGCTCGTCGAGCACGACATGGATGCGGTGTTTGCGGTGGCGGACGTGATCACCGTGATGGTCAACGGCGAGATGCTCGAATGCGGACCGCCCGCGCAGATCAAGGCAAGTGTGGCCGTGCAGCAGGCCTACCTGGGAACGGAGGACAGCCTACATGTCTAACATGCTGCTCGAAGCGAAGGAGCTGCACACCTACTACGGGGCCAGCCACATCCTGCACGGCATCGACTTCCACATCCGCGAAGGCGAGGGCATCGCGCTGATGGGCCGCAACGGCATGGGCAAGTCGACGCTGATCAAGAGCATGCTCGGCATCGTGCGTCCACGCCATGGCAGCGTGCATGTGCGCGGCGACGACTACACGCGCGCGCCGACCTATCGTACCGCCCAGCAGGGCATCGCCTACGTGCCGGAAGGCCGCGGCATCTTCAAGAGCCTGACCGTGCGCGAGAACCTGCTGATGTCGGCGCGCGCCGGCGTCGACGGCCAGCGCAACTGGACCTTCGAGCGCGTGATGGAGACGTTCCCGCGGCTCGGTGAGCGCATCAACAACGGCGGCTGGCAGCTCTCCGGCGGCGAGCAGCAGATGCTCACCATCGGCCGCGCGCTGATGACCAACCCCGACCTGCTGATCCTGGACGAGGCCACCGAGGGCCTGGCACCGCTGATCGCGATGGAAATCTGGCGTATCGTCAAGGAGATCCGCAAGACCGGGATCGCCACGGTGATCGTGGACAAGAACCACGCGGCGGTCACCAGCATCTGCGACCGGGCGATGATCCTGGTGAAAGGTGAGGTGGTGTTCGACGGCACCAGCGACGAGGTGCGTGCCAGCCCGGACCTGATCCAGAAGCATCTCGGCGTGGGGCACTGAGGAGAATCGTCATGCACAAGTCACTGACCATCATTCACGGCGAGCACCGTGCGATCGCGGCGATGATGCACGGCCTGCGCCAGATCGTCGCCGGCATCGAGGCCGGCCGGTTGAAGCCCGACTTCGCCTTGTTCCGCGCCATGATCGAGTACATCGACAAGGTGCCGGAGAAGGTGCATCACCCGAAGGAAGACGAGTACCTGTTCGCACGGCTGCGGACCCGATGTGCCGAGGCGCTGCCGGCGATCGAGGCGCTAGAGGCGGAGCACCGCATCGGCGACGCGCGCATCCGCGCCCTCGAGTCGGCGATGCTGCAATACGAGCAGGTCGGCGGCACGGGCTTCGCGGGTTTCAAGGCCGCGGTGGACGAGTACGTCGAGGCCGAGTGGAAGCACATGAACCGGGAAGAACACGAGATCTTCGCGCTGGCCGAGAAGCACCTCACCGACGAGGACTGGGCGGCGATCGACGCGGCTTTCCTGTCCAACGAGAACCCGTGGAAGGGCGCGGCGGGCGAGTACGAACAACTGTTCTCGAAAATCGTCAACATCGCCCCGGCGCCGGTCGGTCTGGGACCAAGCTGAACCCGCGGCAGCCGCACCCGCCGGCACGGCGGAAACCGCGGCTGCTACGCCAGCGACCAGTCGTAATCGACCGTCAGCGGGGCGTGGTCGCTGAAGCGCTGTTCCTTGTACACGCTGGCCGACTTTGCGGTGCCGGCGATGCCGGGCGTCGCCAGGTGGTAGTCGATGCGCCAGCCGACGTTCTTCGCCCAGGCCTGGCCGCGGTTGGACCACCAGGTGTAGCTGTCGCCGGTCGCTTCAGGGTACAGCCGGCGGTAGACATCGACCCAGCCCTGGTCGTCGAACAGCCCAGACAGCCAGGCGCGCTCCTCGGGCAGGAAGCCCGAGTTCTTCTGGTTGCTCTTCCAGTTCCTGAGGTCGATCTCGCGGTGCGCGATGTTCCAGTCGCCGCAGATCACCACCTCGCGCCCGCTCGCGCGCAACTCGGAAAGATGCGGCGCGAAGCGTTCCATGAAGCCGAACTTGATCTGCTGGCGTTCGTCCGAGCTCGAGCCCGACGGCAGGTACAGTGACACCACCGACAGTGGCCCGAAGTCGAGCTGCAGGTAGCGGCCTTCGGCGTCGATGTCGGCGATACCGAGACCTTCGACGACCCGGTCCGGGCCATGTCGACTGTATATGCCGACGCCGCTGTAACCCTTCTTGTCGGCATGATGGAACCAGCCCGCGTAGCCCGCCGGTGCGCGCATCGCCTCGCTCATGTCCGCCGCCTGGGCTTTCAGCTCCTGCACGCAGACGATGTCGGCGTCCTGCGCCGGCAGCCATTCGAGAAACCCCTTGGTCGTCGCCGAACGGACGCCGTTGAGGTTGAGGGAGATGATGCGTAACATGGCCGGGTTTCCAATTCCTTGCTGCATTGCAGCCTGAACCGTGAATTTTAGCCGGGATTTCATTGCGCTCGCCTGCCGCAAGGGCGTGCTCCGCTTCGGCGCGTTCGTCACCAAGGCGGGGCGCAATTCGCCGTATTTCTTCAACGCCGGGCTGTTCGACGACGGTGCCTCGTTCCGCGAGCTGTGCGGCTACTATGCACGCACGATCCGCGCCTCGGGCGTGGCCTGCGACATGCTGTTCGGGCCGGCGTACAAGGGCATTCCGCTGGTGGCCGGCACCGCCATCCGCCTCGCCGAAGACGGTGTGAGCCTGCCGTTCGCGTTCAACCGCAAGGAAGCGAAAGACCACGGCGAAGGGGGCACGCTGATCGGCGCGCCGCTGGCCGGACGCGTGCTGATCCTCGATGACGTCATCTCGGCGGGGACTTCCGTGCGCGAGTCGGTCGAGATCATCCGCAGCGCAGGGGCGACTCCCGCCGGGGTGGTGATCGCGCTCGACCGCATGGAACGCGGCAAGGGCGTGCTGTCCGCGGTGCAGGAGGTCACCGAAACCTTCGGCATCCCCGTGGTCGCCGTTGCGACGCTCGAGGATCTGATCGCCTTTCTGTCGGACAGCCCCGAGCTTGCCGCCAATCTCGACGCAGTGAAGACCTATCGGGAAACCTATGGGATTGCGTCGTCTCGCTGATTTCCTCATCGGCACCGGCCTGGTCGCGTCGTTCGGCTGGTCGTTTCCCGCCGCAGCCCAGGCGACCGGCAAGAGCATCTATTGCTGCGAGGTCGGCGGCCAGCCGGTGTGCGGTGACGTGCTGCCCCTGGCCTGCTACGGCCGTGCCTATCGCGAACTGAGCCCGCAGGGCACGGTGCGACGCGAGGTGCAGGTGCCGATGACGGCGGAGGAACTCGCGCGGCGGGACGAGGAGCTGCGCCGCCGACGTTTGCTCGACGCCGAGGCGTTGAAACAGCAACGTGTCGACCGCGCGCTGCTTGAGACCTACCGCAGCCTGGAAGATCTCGAGACGCGGCGCGACCGCGAACTCGCCGAACTCGACCGCTCGATCGACACCCTGCGCCACCGCGAGGGGGAGCTGATCCAGCGCCAACGCGACCTGATCCGTGAGGCTGCGGTAAGCGATGCACGCCACATGCGGCAGGACATCAGCGACGACATTCGCAATCTCGACAGCGAGATCGTCGCCCAGCGCACGGTCATCGACGTCAAGCTGCGCGAACGCGAGGCGGTGCGCAGCCGTTTCGAGGAGGACAGGCGTCGCTACGTGGAACTCACGCGGCCGGCGCCGCGCTCGTCGTCGCCGCTGCCGCCCCGGCGATGACCGGCGCCCGCCGAGCCTGCGGCAGACCCCGAGTTTCCGGGCGGCTGTGCGCCACCGAACCGGTCCGACAAGTTGCGCGATGAATCCATGAGCACCGCTCCGCCCTCCATTGTTCGCGCGGCCTGCCCGCACGACTGTCCCGACACCTGCGCGATGGAAGTCACCGTGGCCGACGGCCGCGCGGTGAAGATCCGCGGCGCGGCCGACATGCCCTTCACCAACGGCGCGCTGTGCACCAAGGTCGCGCACTATCTCGACCGCGTCTATTCCGAGCAGCGCCTGCTGCATCCGATGAAGCGCGTCGGCCGCAAGGGCGAGGGGCGTTTCGAGCGCATCTCGTGGGACGAGGCGCTCGACACCATCGCCACCAGGTTCCGCGACATCGCCGCCGACGATGCACGCGCCATCCTGCCCTACAGCTATGCCGGCACCATGGGCCTGGTGCAGGGCGAGAGCCTGGACCGGCGCTTCTTCCACCGGCTTGGCGCGTCACTGCTCGACCGCACGATCTGCGCGTCGGCCGGCGCATTGGGCTGGAAAGCGACGATCGGGGCCTCGATCGGTACCGACCCCGAGGCGGTGATCGAGGCGAAGCTGATCCTGATCTGGGGCGGCAATCCGGTGGTGTCCAACCTGCACGGCTGGCGCTACCTGCAGGAAGCGAAGCGGCGCGGCGCGAAGTTGGTGTGCATCGATCCGCGCCGCTCCGAAACCGCAGCGAAGTGCGACGTGCATCTGGCGCCGTGGCCGGGCACCGACGGTGCGCTGGCGCTGGCGATGATGCAGGTGCTGATCGCCGACGACCTGCTCGACCACGACTACATCGCCCGCCATACCCTCGGCTTTGCGCAACTCGCAGAGCGCGTGCACGACTGCACGCCGGAATGGGCAGCGCCGCTGACCGGCCTGTCGGCGGACGTCATCCGCAGCCTGGCGCGCGAGTATGGTGCGGCCACGCCGTCGCTGATCCGCCTCAACTACGGCCTCAACCGCTGCGCCGGCGGCGGCATGGCGGTGCGCAACATCGCCTGTCTGCCGGCGCTGACCGGTGCGTGGCGCTACCCGGCGGGCGGCGCGCTGCTGTCGACTTCAGGCAATTTTCCGATCGACCACAAGGCGCTGCAGCGCCCCGATCTGTATCCGCGCCAGGAAGGCCGACCGCCGCGCACCATCAACATGGCCTTCATCGGCGATGCGCTGCTCGAGGCGAGGGACCCGCCGATCCGCGCGATCTATGTCTACAACTCCAACCCGGTGGCGGTGGCGCCGGACAGCAACCGGGTGAAGGCGGGCTTCGCGCGCGAGGACCTGTTCTGCGTGGTGCATGAGCTGTTCCAGACCGACACCGCGGACTACGCCGACATCCTGCTGCCGGCAACCAGCCAGCTCGAGCATCGCGACGTTCATGGCACCTACGGCCACCTGTATGCGGTGGCCAACTTCCCGGCGATCGCGCCGCAGGGCGAGGCCAGGCCCAACACCGAGGTCTTCCGTCTGCTCGCCGAACGCATGGGGTTCGCCGAACCGGCGCTGTTCGAATCCGATGAGAACATTGCCGCAGCGGCCTTCCGCCTCGGCGATCGCCGCGCACTCGGTGTGACGCCGGCCGCGCTGGCGCAACGCGGCTGGGGGCGGCTCAACCTGCCGCAGCCCTTCGCGCCCTTCGCCGAAGGCAGTTTTCCGACGCCCTCGGGCAAGTGCGAATTTCATTCCAGCCTGCTCGCCGCGATGGGGCAGGATCCGCTGCCGGCCTGGCATCCGCCGGCGGAGTCGCCGGTGAGCAATCCGGCACTGGCGGCGCGCTACCCGCTGGCGCTGATCACGCCGCCGGCGCGCAACTTCCTCAACACCAGCTTCGCCAACCTGCCGCGCTTTCGCGATGCGGAAGGCGGCCCGAGGCTGCAGATCCATCCCGACGATGCCGCCGCGCGCGGCATCGCCGACGGCGAGCGGCTGCGCATCCACAACGACCGCGGCGAGTTCCATGCGCGGGCGGAAGTCACCGGCGACGTGCGTCGTGGCGTGGTGGTGAGCCCCTCGGTGTGGTGGCAGAAGTTCTCCGGCGACGGCAACAACGCCAACGCGGTGACCTCATCCGCATCGACCGACATGGGCGGTGGGACGATATTCTACGACTGCCTGGTCGAGGTCGCGCGCGCGTGAGGGACGAGGCCCGACTGCGCGCTGCGGCGGCGCTGCTGGCCGATGCGCGGCGCATCCTGTTCATTACCGGCGCCGGTATTTCGGCGGACTCCGGTCTGCCCACCTACCGCGGCATCGGCGGGCTGTATCACGAACGCCTCACGGACGAAGGGCTGACGATCGAGCAGGCGCTGTCCGGCCAGATGATGGCGACGCATCCCGAGGTCACCTGGAAGTACCTTGCCGAGATCGAGGCCAACTGCCGCGGCGCGCGGCCCAACATCGCGCACGACATCATCGCCGCGCTGGAGCGCGAAAAGCCGGGCACCTGGGTGCTGACGCAGAACGTGGACAGCCTTCACCACCTCGCCGGCTCGCGCAACCTGATCGAGATCCACGGCAGCCTGCACCGCCTGCGCTGCACCGAATGCCCGCATTCGCGCAGCATCCCCGACTTCGCCGGCATGCAGATCCCGCCGCTGTGCCCGGCCTGCGGTGGTGTCATGCGGCCCAATGTGGTCCTGTTCGGCGAGGAGCTGCCCGCGCGTGGCATCGAGCGCCTGGAAGGCATCCTCGCCAACGGTCTGGACGTCGTCGTGTCCATCGGCACCACCAGCGTCTTCCCCTACATCGCCGGCCCGGTGGTGTGGGCGCACCGCAGCGGTGTACCCAGCATCGAGATCAACCCCGGCGAAACCGAC
>SHNC01000119.1 GCA_004295105.1 Betaproteobacteria bacterium
TGTGCAGCGTGGTCTACCTGTCGGTGCTGATCTTCGCCGGCGCCAGGCTCGCCGCCCAGTTCCGCCGCCACCGCCGCATTGCCGCCGGTGCCACCGCCGGCGTGGGTGGCGTGTTCATCGGCTGCGGCGCCAAGCTGGCGACGGCGACGCTGGGGTAGGGGGCGGGCGTTCGGGCCGCCTGCTTTCGACGTCCCGTTCGTGCCCCCGTCCGGTGCGGACGAGGCGCAGTGATCGCGAGTGGTCCGCAGCCAGCAGGAGACGCTCTGGCTCATATCGGGCCCGTGGGCGGCCTTGAGGCGTGTCCGATCGCGTAGACTGGCGCAAGCACATCAACGACGGATTTCCCGATGCCGCATGTCCATGGGACCGAGCCACCGCTGACCGCCTGTCACGAATGCGACCTGCTGCAGACCTTGCCCGTTCTTCGCGCGCGCGAGTCGGCGCGCTGCGTGCGCTGTGACGCGGTATTGCTGCGCAACCCCACCGACAGCCTGGAACGCACGTCGGCGCTGGTTGCGGCTGCGGCGGTGCTCTTCCTGCTGGCGAACCTGAATCCGCTGGTCGGGATCGAGATGCAGGGCATGCGGGTGGAGGTGACGTTGTCCGGAGCGGTGCAGGCCCTGTGGAACGATGGCATGCAGGCGGTGGCAGGGCTGGTGTTCGCCACGGTGATCCTGTTTCCGGTGCTGGAACTCGCCATGCTCGGCGTGCTGTTGATCCTGGTGCGCCTGCACCGGCGGGCGCGGGGGTTCGGGATGCTGTTCCGGCTCGTGCGATCGCTGCGCCCCTGGGGCATGGTGGAGGTGCTGCTGCTGGGCATGCTGGTGTCGCTGGTCAAGTTGGCGCATCTGGCCAGTGTGATCCTCGGGGTGGCGTTCTGGGCGACGGCGGCGTTGATCGTCGTGCTTGCCGCCAGTGCGCGCACTTTCAATCCGGCACTGCTGTGGCAGGACGTCGGCGAGGTCGGACCCGCATGAGGGCGGGCGTCACCGCGCTTTCGGTCGGCTTGCTGTGCTGCCGCGTGTGCGGCCAGTTGTCGCGGCAGCCCGATGGCGGCGGTCACGTGCGCTGTCCGCGCTGCAATGCGCCGCTGCATGCGCGCCGGCCGGCCAGCATGTCCACGACCTGGGCGCTGACGCTTGCGGCCATGCTGCTGTACCTGCCGGCCAACCTGCTGCCGATCATGGTGACGTCCTCCTTTCTCGGCAGCCAGCAGGACACGATCCTGAGCGGCGTCGTCTTTCTGTGGCGCTCCGGTTCATGGCCGCTGGCGCTGGTCGTGTTCTTCGCGAGCGTGATGGTTCCGCTGCTGAAGATTCTCGCGCTGCTCCATCTGCTGCTGTCGGTGCAGCGGCGGTCCACCCACCGGCTGGTGCAGCGTGCCCGGCTCTATCGCCTGATCGAATTCGTCGGGCGTTGGTCCATGCTCGACATCTACGTCATCGTCATCCTCGTGGCGCTGGTGCGCTTCCAGGGGCTGGCCACGGTCGAGGCCGGGCCGGCAGCCCTGTCGTTTGCCGGCGTCGTGATCCTGACCATGCTCGCCGCGCTGAGCTTCGATCCTCGCCTGATGTGGGATCCGGTATCGCCGCCGCCCGCGAGTGCCCGGGAGAACACCCGTGACTGACCCGCACCTGCCGCCGCCCGCCAGTTCCCCAGTGCCCGAAGCCCGGGTCGAGCCGCCGCGGCGGTTCCGCATCCCGCTGGTGTGGATCATTCCGCTGGTGGCCGCACTGATCGGCCTGTTCCTGGCGGGGCGAGCCTGGTACCAGCAGGGGCCGGTCATCACGCTGCAGTTCAAGTCCGGCGCGGGTCTCGAGGCCGGCAAGACGCGCATCAAGTACAAGGATGTCGACGTCGGGCTGATTACGGCGCTGGCGTTGTCGGAGGATGCCTCCACGGTCATCGCCACCGCCCAGTTCCCGCGCGACGCTGCACGCCTGCTGGTGGAGGACACGCGCTTCTGGGTGGTCAGCGCGCGCGTGTCCGGCGGCACGGTCTCGGGTCTGGGCACCCTGCTGTCGGGCGCCTACGTCGGCATGGACGTGGGCAAGTCGTCGGAGTCGCGCCGCGATTTCGTCGCCTTGGCCGAACCGCCGGTGGTTGCGCTGGACGTGCCGGGCCGGTCATTCGTTCTGCATGCCGAGACGCTGGGCTCGATCAACGTCGGTACGCCCGTCTACTTCCGTCGCATCGAGGCAGGGCAGGTCACGGGGTTCCGCCTCGACGACAGCGGGCGGCGGCTGGACATCAGGGTCTTCATCAAGGCGCCCTACGATCGCTTCGTGACGCGCGAGACCCGCTTCTGGGACGTCAGCGGCGTGGACGTCAAGCTGAGTGCCGAGGGCATCCAGGTGAACAGCGAATCGGTCACGTCGGTGATGGCGGGCGGCCTCGCGTTCCGCTCGCCGGAGGATGGCGAGGGCGACGACGTCGAGCCGGCGCCCGCAGGGCACGCCTTTCACCTGTTCCGCACGCAGGACGAGGCGATGCGCAAGCCGCAGCAGGTGGTCGAGACCTACCTGTTGCGCTTCTCGGAGTCGGTGCGCGGGCTGTCGGTGGGTGCGCCGGTCAGCCTGCGCGGCATCACCGTGGGCGAGGTGAAGGCGATCGACGTCGATTTCGATGCCGCGGCGACTGATCTGGGCCTGCTCGTCGAAGTCGATCTGTATCCGCGCCTCCTGCGTCCGCGCGCGGGTGTGCCCGACATGGCCCAGCCGCCGTCCTCACGCCGCGTGCTCGACCGAATGATCGCCAACGGCCTGCGCGCGCAGTTGCGCAGCGGCAACCTGGTGACCGGGCAGCTCTACGTCGCGCTGGACTTTTTCGCCGATGCGCCGCGCGCCGCAGCCGATTGGTCGCAGACGCCGCCGCGCCTGCCGACGACCAAGGGTAGCCTGGAGGAGCTGCAGGCCACCCTGGGGCGAGTCATGAACAAGCTCGACAAGCTGCCGATCGAGCAGATCGGCGGCGATGTGCGCCAGGCGCTGGCGCGGCTCGCACGCACGCTCGAGCAGACCGAGGCGCTGATGCGGCGCGTCGATGGCCTGATGGCGGGCGACGCGCGCGAAACGCTCGCTACCGCGCGCGCGACCCTGGAAGAAGTGCAGGGCGTCATGGCCAATGGACGCAAGTTGCTGTCCAGCGATTCGCCCATGCAGCAGGACTTGCGCCTGAGCTTGCAGGAGCTGGGCCGGGCAGCGCAGGCCCTGCGCGAACTCACCGACGCGCTGGAGCGCAACCCCGAGGCCGTCGTGCGTGGAAAACCGGATGATCAGCCATGAAGCCGAATCACGTCTCCGCCCGGCGCAAGCCTTGGGCATGCCTGCTATCCGTGATCGCGGGCACCATGCTGGCGGGCTGCAGCAGTTCGCCGCCCATCCACTACTACACCTTGAGTGCGCCGGCGGCAGGTTCCGTCGCTCCCCGCGGTGAGCAGGGGCCAAGCCTGGTCGTGGGGCCGGTGAGCATTCCGGCGGAGGTCGATCGGCAGCAAATGGTGCGCATCGTCGATGGCGTCCGGCTGGAAGTGGCCTCGCAGCACCGCTGGGCGGGACCACTGAAGATCGAGATCGGGCGTCGCGTTGCGGGGGAGATCGCGCGCCTGCGCGGCTTGCCGCGCGTGGTCGCCTGGCCGCAGAACACCTACTCCGAGCCCGAGCTGAGCTTGCCCATCGACATCCAGCGCCTCGACACGATCGGCTTCGACAGCGTGAGGATCGAGGCGGTGTGGAGCCTGCGGCGCGAGCGGCGCGAGCTGGCCGGGGGGCGCGTCGTGATCGAGGAACGCATCGACGACCCGAGCCATGCCGGGGTGGCCGTCGCCCATGTGCGTGCGGTCGATGCGCTGGCAAGGGAAGTCGCCGCCCGCATGCCTGGCGTTTGAGCGCAGGGGCGCGAGCCTGGGCTCGCCAGCCGCATCTGCGGCAGATGGTTGCGGCGCGCCTATGTGCGCGCCGCTTGCTTCACGCGGTACATCGCCTGGTCTGCGCGCTTCGACAGCGTGGTGACGTCGGCGCCGTCCTCTGGATAGAGCGCGATGCCGATGCTGGCCGACACCGAAACGCCGTGTCCGCCGAGTTCCAGCGGCTGCTCGATCGCCTGGGCGATCTTCTGCGCGACATTGGAGGCATCCTCGGCGCCGTGGATGTTTCGCAGCAGCACGACGAATTCGTCGCCTCCAATCCGTGCGGCCGTGTCCGATTCCCGGATGATCCCCAGGATGCGGTCGGCCACGGCCTTCAGCACGAGGTCGCCGGCCGCGTGACCGAGCTGGTCGTTGATCGGCTTGAAGTGGTCGAGGTCGATGAACAGCAGGGCGAGTCGGGTGTCCTCGCGGCGGGCCGCGGACACGGCGACGTTCACGCGGTCGTCGAACAGCGCACGATTGGGCAGGCCGGTCAGCGTGTCGTGGCGCGCAAGGTGTTCGAGCTCGTGGCGATTCCGATTCAGGTCGGCAATCTGCTGGCGGATCTGATTACGCAGCAGGTTGACGCTGCGCGCCAGCACGCCGATCTCGTCGCGGCGATCCAGCGGCAGGTTGGGCGTGTGGCCGTCGTCGGAGAAGTGCTCGACCGCGGCGCTGAGGTCGTTGATCGGCCGGGTGATGGCACGTGCCAGTACGGCGGCGACCGGGATGCCGGCCAGACACAGGACCGCCACGATCTGAAGAGTGACCGCGCCCAGCGCGTCGGCCTGCTTCAGCACTTTTTCCAGGGGCTGAGCGAGGCCCAGAATCACCTGACTCTCGTCGGTCGTGACCTGCGGTTGCAGGGCGATGAATGCGGCGACCACCGGCTTGTTCGCATAGCGTCGGTCTTTCGCCGTGGTGACGACGTGCGCCGCGCGGCCGTCGACCAGGTCGCGGGTGTCGGGGAACTCCTCATGGACGAGGATCCGGCGGCCCTTGTCGAAACCGAAGGTGAGCGTCGAGTCGGGGTGAATCAGGAAATCGCCCTGGCGATTGGTCAGGAACAGGTGGAACTCCTGGCGCAGGTCCTGCGCCAGGAGTGCGAAGATGCCATCGAGGTCGACGTTGATGACGATGACGCCGCGCGCGATGCCCTTTGGGTCCATGACCGGCATGGCGTACTGGACGGCGGGCTGGCCCAGCGCAGCATGTGAACCGCGCTCGTTGTTGATCGCAATGCGCGACATGTAGGTCTGGCCGGCTGCCAGTTTCAGCGCATCGAAGACGTAGGGGTAATGTCCCTTCTCCTGCAGTTCGTCGCCGTCGACGCGCAGCAGGGTCGTGCCGTCGCGGTCGATGCGCACGCGCTCGAGGCCACCGTCCTCGGCCGAGATCAGGCGGATCTGGAAGTAGGCCGGGTTGGCCTCCATCAGCAGGTTGAACAGGACGGCCAGTTCGTCCTCGCGTCCCGGGTCGGCCTGATGCAGGGCGGCCAGGGCGGCCGGATGGTGGGCGAGGGTGCGCAGATTGCGGGAGCCTTCCTCTCGTGCCTGCAGGATGCGGCGCCCGAGCACCTGGGTGGAGGTCAGGAGCTCCTTCTTCGCCGAATCGATCAGCAGCTTCCTGCTGGCCGTATACGCGTAGAAGCCGGTGAACCCGGCCGCCAGCATGCCGACGAGGGCCAGCACCAGGCCGAGCTTGGCGGCGATGCCGATCCTCATGGGGCGAGCACTCGCGACGCCCGGTAACCGGACAGGATTCTTTCCCAGAGCTGGGTGCGGCGCTCGACGCTCTCGACCGGCTGCAGCCAGGCGAGGCGGTCGCCCGCCGCGTGATCCTCGGGCTGCACCCGGGTGTTGGCCAAGCCGTGACGGGTGGTGAGCAGTCCGGATGGTCCGGGCTCGAGCAGGTAGTCGATCCAGGCTGCAGCGAGGGCCTTGTCGCGTGCGCCACGGGTGATGGCCCAGCAGTCGAGCCAGGCCAGGGCGCCCTCGCCGGGCAGGACGAAGCCCACGTCCGCGCCGGCCGCACGAAGCAGTTGGAGCTGCTGGGTGCCATAGTTGGCAAACAGCAGGGCCGCCTGGCGGGTGACGAAAAGCTCGGCCGACTCCTCGGGTTGGCTGTAGAAGGTGAGCACGTTGCGGCGCAGCGCGATCAGCGCATCGACGGCGGTGGGCCAGTCGCGCTCGGCCAGCGTGAAGGGCGAAGCAGCGCCGATCTTCTGCGCGGCGAGGGCGAAATTGTGCGTGCCGCTGTTGTAGGCGAGCACCTTGCCCTTGTAGCGCGGGTCCCACAGCGCAGCGATGGAGGCGGGCGGCTCGCCGATCTGCCGCCGGTCGTAGATCAGCCCCATGGCGGCGTAGGTGTAGGGAATGGCGTAGGCCTGGCCGTCGTGCATGACGCCCGGCAGCGCGGCGAGGTCGCGAAAGCGAGGCAGTTGCGTGGTGCGGTTGCGGATGGTGCCGAGATCGATCGGCACCACGAGCTTGGCGGCGATGTAGCGCTGCAGTTCTGCGGTATTGACGGCGAAGACGTCGAAATCCTCGGCGCGCCCGTGGCTGATCTTCTGCCACAGGATTTCGTCGGAATCGATCCGGGTGACCTCGACCTTCTTGTTGGTACGCTGTTCGAAGACCCGTACCACGTCGGGGTCGGCATAGCCCGGCCAGGCCAGTACGCGCAGGGTGTCGACCGCCAGCACCACTCCGGGCAAAAGGGCGGCCAGCAGCGGAACCAGCAGAGCGCGACAGAAGCGGAGCCTGGACATGGGATGGACATGGCCGACAAGCAGACGCATCGAGTGTATCGCAGGCGCAACGCCGCGGGCGCGCCGGTTGCGGGGATGCCAGCGGGGAAATCATGTGCTGCCCCGACGTCCAGCCGCGGATGCCGAAGCTGCTTCCCAGAGAAAAATAATAAGGATATTATTTCTTCAGAAAAGGAGGGTGCCATGACTGCCATCGCCAGACCCGTCGCCAGTCCCGCTGACGCGGCGGCCGTGCTGACCAAGGCCGTCGCACGGGCGGCCGAGCGGCTCGAGGTGTCGCGTTCGCTGCTGGCGCGAGTGCTGGGGGTCAGCCCCGCCACCGTCACGCGCCTGTACGCGGGACGCTATCGGCTCGAGCAGGACCGCAAGGAGTGGGAGTTCGGCCTGCTGTTCGTACGCCTGTTCCGCTCGCTCGACTCCATCGTCGGCGACGAGCGCACCGCGCGGCAGTGGCTCGACAGCGACAACCGCGCGCTCAACGGGCGTCCGGTGGAACTCATTCGCAGCGCCGAAGGCCTGGTCCGTGTCGTTCAATACCTGGACGCCGCCCGCGGTCTCGTCTGAGGCGCGGCCATGGGCCGCGGCCGCGTGGCGCATCGTCGAGGCGCAGCACACCGCGTCGACGATGAAGATCGTCGATGACGCGGCCGAGCAGGACCTGCTCGAGGCGCTGCTCGAAGCGAGCAAGCCGCCGCGTCCGCAGGCGGCCGCGGGCCTGGACTATCTGCTCGCCACCCCTTTCCGCTACGACCCGCGGCGCGGCGGATCGCGCTTCCGCGCGGCCACCGATCCCGGCGTGTTCTACGGTGCCGAGCAGGTGCGCACCGCCTGCGCGGAACTGGGCTACTGGCGCTGGCGCTTCCTGCGCGACGCGGTCGATCTGCAGCGGCTGGAACCGGTGGCCCATACCGCCTTCCGCGCGCGCGTCGTGACGCTGGCGGTGGATCTGCGGCAACCGCCCTTCGCGGACGATGCCGCCCGATGGACCGATCCGGTGAGGTATGGCCCCACGCAGGCCTTTGCGCGCGTGGCGCGCGATGCCGGCATCGGCGCCATCGTCTACCGTTCGGTGCGCGATCCCGAACCGGCGTGGTGCGTGGCCGTGCTGGCCCCTGAAGCATTCGCCCAGCCGCGGCCGGACGCCGGCACGCAGACCTGGTGGCTCGCGGTGCAGCATGATGGCGTGGTCTGGCGTCGCGAGGGCATGGCGCTGCATTTCGACGCGACACCCTGGGCGGCGAGCCTGTAGCGGGCCGGGGCGCGGGCGATCTGCTATCTTCGCCCCATGCATACGGTCATCTCCATTTCGGGTCTGTCCAAGACCTATGCCTCCGGCTTCGACGCGCTGAAGGGCGTTGACCTCGACATCCGCCGCGGTGAGATCTTCGCGCTGCTCGGGCCCAACGGTGCGGGCAAGACGACCCTGATCAGCATCGTCTGCGGCCTGGTCAATCCGAGCGCCGGGCGGGTGACGGTGGGCGGACACGACATCATCCGCGACTACCGTGCCGCGCGCGCGCTGATCGGCCTGGTGCCGCAGGAACTCACCACCGACGCCTTCGAGACGGTGTGGAACACGGTGAGCTTCAGTCGCGGCCTGTTCGGCAAGCCGCCCGACCCCGCCTACCTGGCGCGGCTGCTGCAGGATCTGTCGCTGTGGAACAAGAAGGACAACAAGCTCCTGACCCTGTCGGGCGGCATGAAGCGGCGCGTGCTGATCGCCAAGGCGCTGTCGCACGAGCCGCAAATCCTTTTCCTGGATGAGCCGACGGCCGGGGTGGATGTGGAGCTGAGGCGCGACATGTGGCAGCTCGTGCGTCGCCTGCGCGACAACGGCGTCACCGTGATCCTGACCACGCATTACATTGAGGAGGCCGAGGAGATGGCGGACCGCATCGGCGTGATCACCCGCGGTGAGCTGATCCTGGTCGAGGACAAGGCGACGCTGATGCGCAAGCTCGGCGGCAAGCAGCTCACGCTGCAGCTCGCCGCGCCGCTGGCGCAGATCCCGCCGGTGCTGTCGGGCTACGGCCTGACGCTGGCCCAGGGCGGCAAGGAGCTGGTGTACCGCTACGAGGCGGAGGGCGAGGACAGCGCGCTCGTCGATCTGCTGCAGGAACTGAACACGGCCGGCATCGCCTTCGCCGACCTGCAGACCACCCAGCGCTCGCTGGAGGACATCTTCGTCAGCCTGGTGAGCGAGCGCGAGCGAGGCGGGGAGGGCGCACGATGAACTGGCACGCGGTCCGCGCGATCTACCTGTTCGAGATGGCGCGCACCCGGCGCACGCTGCTGCAGAGCGTGCTGGCACCGGTGATCACCACCTCGCTGTATTTCGTCGTGTTCGGCTCGGCGATCGGCGCGCGCATCCCCGAGGTGGAAGGCGTGAGCTACGGCGCCTTCCTCGTGCCCGGGCTGATCATGCTCAACCTGCTGACGCAGAGCGTGTCGAACGCGTCGTTCGGCATCTTCTTCCCGAAATTCTCGCGCACGATCTACGAGCTGCTGTCTGCGCCGGTGTCGCACTTCGAGATCGTGCTGAGCTACGTCGGCGCAGCGGCGACGAAATCCATCCTGCTGAGCGTGATCATCCTCGCCACCGCGACCTTCTTCGTGCCGCTGCGCATCGAGCACCCGCTGTGGATGATCGGCTTCCTCTTGCTCACCGCGGTGAGCTTCAGCCTGCTCGGCTTCATCCTCGGCATCTGGGCCGACAACTTCGAGAAGCTGCAACTCGTGCCGCTCTTGATCATCACCCCGCTGACCTTCCTCGGCGGCAGTTTCTACTCCATCGCCATGCTGCCGCCGCTGTGGCGCACGGTCACGCTGTTCAACCCGGTCGTGTACCTGGTGAGCGGCTTCCGCTGGAGCTTCTACGGCACGGCCGATGTGGCGGTCGGCATCAGCCTGGGCATGTCGCTGCTGTTCCTCGCGGTGTTCGTCGGCGTCGCCACCTGGATGCTGCGCACGGGGTATCGGTTGAAGCCGTGAGGACGGTGGCGAGGCCGCCCGGCGTGCGGCCCGCGATGCTCAGTGCGCGTGCGCCGGTTGCATCAGGTCGTCGGTTCCAATGTTGCGGCGCGTGCCGTTGAGGAACAGGTTCAGGCCCACCGCGGTGATCGCCGCCAGCAGGATGCCGCTGTGCAGCAGCGGTTCCAGCGCGTGCGGCATCTGGTGGAAGAACTTCGGCGCCACCATCGGGATCATGCCCGCACCGATCGACAGCGCGACGATGTAGACGTTGAAGCGGTTGCCGCGCAGGTCGGCCGACAGCAGGATCTTGATGCCGGTGGCCGCGACCATGCCGAACATCACCAGACCGGCGCCGCCCAGCACGTATTGCGGCACCGAGGCGATGATCAGCGCCATCTTCGGGAACAGACCGAAGGCCATCAGGATGGCGCCGCCGGCCACGCAGACCCAGCGGCTCTTGACGCCGGTCACGCCCACCAGGCCGACGTTCTGCGAGAACGAGGTGTGCGGGAAGGTGTTCAGGAATCCGCCGATCAGCGTGCCGAGGCCGTCGGTACGCAGGCCGCGCGTCAGATCTTCGCGCGTCAGTCGGCGGCCGGTGAGCTCGCCGAGCGCGAGGAACATGCCGAGCGACTCGACCATCACAACTACCATCACCAGGCACATCGTCGCGATGGAGACCAGGTCGAAGACCGGCATGCCGAAGTGCAGCGGGGTCACCACCGAGATCCAGGGCATTCCGCCGAGGCCGTCGAAGCTGACCTTGCCCAGCGCGATGGCGATCGCGAAGCCCACCCCCATGCCCAGCAGCACGGCGACATTGGACATGAAGCCGCGGCCGTAGCGGGTGATGGCGAGCACGACCAGCAGCACGATGCCGGCGATCGCCAGGTGCTCCGGCGCGCCGTAGGCAGGGTTGTCGACGAGCTGACCGCTGACCGCGTCGCGGATTCTGGCCTGGCCGCCGGCCGACCAGTTGATGGCCACCGGCATCAGCGAAATGCCGATCACCGCGATGATCGAGCCGGTGACGATGGGCGGGAACAGCGGCAGCGCGCGCGACACCAGCGGCGCGAAGACGATGCCGAACAGGCCGGCGGCGATGCCCGAGCCGAGGATGGCGTTGATGCCGAGTGCCGGGTTGGCCGCCATCGCCACCATCGGGCCGACGGCGGCGAAGGTGACGCCCATCATGATCGGCAGGCGGATGCCGAAGCGGCCGACGCCCAGCGCCTGGATGATGGTGACGAGGCCGCAGCACAGCAGGTCGGCGTTGATCAGGAAGGCGATCTGGTCCTTCGGCAGCTTCAGCGCGCCGCCCACGATCAGCGGCACGGCGATGGCGCCGGCGTACATCACCAGCACATGCTGCAGGGCCAGCGTGAACAGGCGACCGCCGGGCGGGCATTCATTGACGGGGTCGACCGCCTGCGGTTGAGCGGACGTGGCTTGGTCGGACATCGGGCGTCTCCTTATGGTTTTGACTGGCAGGTTCCAGTCTAGGGCGACGCCGGTAGATGAAAACGCTTATGAACTTATAAAACGCATCACGAAAATCATATTGCTGCAATGCGATTCCGCACGTTGCGGGCGCCCTGCGCCCGAGTGCGTGCCGATCAGACGCGCTCCGACCACATGACGCCGCCGGTGGCCCAGTTCTCGCGCTTGACGTCGACCAGGATGATGTCGACCGCGCCCGGTTCGCATTCGAGCACGCGGCAGGTTTCGCGGGTGAGGGCTTCGACCAGTTCGCGCTTCTTCTCTTGGCTGCGGCCTTCGAACAGTTCGATGTGCATGGTGGGCATGGTGGTCTCCTGTCGGGGGTGAAAAAGGGTGATGAAAGAGGAACGTCGGGACTGGCATTTCCCACCGTTCCGGGATGCATCGACCGCGGCGTGTGCAGGCTGCACGCAGCGGCCATGGGGTGCCCGGCGCGTGCCGGCGGCACTCAACGTGCGAAGCCGGGGTCCAGGCGCATCAGGCCACGCAGCAGCGCCGGCCATTCCAGCGTGCCTTCGGGCGCCGGGTCGGCGGTCAGTTGCGCATGGGTGCGAGCCAGCACTTCGTCCGGCGGCACGCGCACCGCGCCCGCAGCCATCGCCTGCAACTGCGTGCGGCAGGCCTTCTCCAGCGTGTCCATCAGCACGAAGGCCTCAGCCACCGTGCGGCCGCAGGTCAGCGTGCCGTGGTTGCGCAGGATCATCGCGCGATGCGGGCCCAGCTCGGTGACGAGGCGCGCCTGCTCGTCGGCGTCGAAGGCGAGGCCCTGGTAGTCGTGGCAGGCGATGTCGCGCCAGAAGCGCATCGCGTGCTGTGACAGCGGCAGCAGCCCTGCTTCGAGGGCGGACACCGCAATGCCGGCGTCGGTGTGCAGATGGATCACGCAGTGGGCGTCGGACCGGGCGCGATGCACCGCGCCATGGATGGCGAAGCCGCTCGGGTTGGCGATGCGGTCGGTGCCGTCGATCACGCCGCCGTCGAAGTCGATCAGCAGCAGGTTGGAGGCGGTGATTTCGTCGAAGGTCAGCCCGAAGGGGTTGATCAGGAAGGCATCGTCGCACCCCGGCAGGCGTAGCGAGATATGCGTGTAGATCAGGTCGCCCCAGCCGCGCTGCGCGGCGAGGCGGTAGCAGGCGGCGAGGTCGACGCGCGCACGCCATTCCTCGGCGCTGACGCGCGGTGGTCGGGCGGAGTAGGGCTCTGGCAACCGCATGGCAGAAACAGTTCGGATCGATCAGTGGGTGGGCCCGGCCGGGAACAGCATTGTGCCGCACGAGCGAGAGCCGGACTCAACGCCCGACGATCAGGCCGCTGCGGGGATCATGCCCTCGGTTTCGAGCTGCACCTCGTCGCAGTTGTGCCCTGGTCCGCTGCGATCGAGGACGAGGAAGTCGCAGACGCTCTCGAGGGCGAGCAGGGGGTGATGCCAGACGCCGGTGGCGTAGTTGACGCCCTGGTCGCCGCGG
>SHNC01000130.1 GCA_004295105.1 Betaproteobacteria bacterium
CGCAGCCGCGCCGCCAGGGCGGCGCGGGGAAGGGTCGATGGGGAGGCGGTCGTCATCGCGGTATGGCGTCTCTCAGGTCTGCTTGGCCAGCCGGCTGCGGTGGATGCTCATCAGGATACCGACTCCCAGACACAAGGTGACGAGCGCGGTTCCCCCGTAGCTGATGAACGGCAGCGGCACGCCCACCACGGGCAGGATGCCGCTGACCATGCCCATGTTCACGAAGGCATAGGTGAAAAAGATCATCGTGATCGCCCCGCCGAGCAGTCGCGTCCCCAGCGTGGGCGCCATCAGCGCGATGTGGAAACCCCGCACCAGCAGCACGAGATAGGTCGCGAGCAGCACCAGGGTGCCGGCGAGGCCGAACTCCTCGGACAGCACCGCGAAGATGAAGTCGGTGTGGCGCTCGGGCAGGAAGGACAGGTGCGTCTGCGTGCCGTTCTGCCAGCCCTTGCCCATCACGCCGCCGGAGCCGATGGCGATGGTGGACTGGATGATGTGGAAGCCCTTGCCGAGCGGGTCCTGGGTCGGGTCGAGCAGCGTGCACACGCGGTGCTTCTGGTATTCGCGCAGCACTTTCCAGTCGACCTCGGGTTGGCAGATCGTGTCGCCGAAGGCGACGATGGAACCGATGCCGATGATGCCGACCAGCGCCACCGGCACGATCAGCTTCCAGCTCAGGCCGGCGAAGAAGATCACGTAGAAGCCGGCGGCGGCGACCAGCAGCGAGGTGCCCAGATCCGGCTGGATCAGGATCAGGCCCACCGGCACCACCAGCATGAGACCGGCGACGATGAACTCGCGCCAACTGATGTGGCCTTCGCGCTGCTGGAAGAACCAGGCCAGCATCAGCGGCATGGCGATCTTCATCAGTTCGGCCGGCTGGATGCGGGTGATGCCGATATCGAGCCAGCGCTGCGCCCCCTTGGAGACCTCGCCGAACAGCTCGACGGCCACCAGCAGCACGGTGCCCAGCACGTACAGCGGCAGCGCGAGGCCGAGCAGGCGCTGGCTGGGAATGGCGGCGATGGCCCACATCGCCGCCAGGGCGATGGCGCCATGGATGAGTTGCGTGTCCATGCGCTCGGGGGAGGCACTGCCCATGATCACCAGCGCGTAGCCCATCAGCGTCAGCAGCACCAGCAGCAGCACCGGGTCGAGCGCGCGCAGCAGACGCCGCGCCAGGTCGAGCAACTGGAAGCGCAGGTCGCTCATTCCTCGCTCTCCAGCGCGTCGGCGTCCTCGTCGGCCGGATGATCGGCGCGGTTCTTGAGCAGGTGGTAATCGATCACCTGGCGCGCGATCGGCGCCGCCGACTGGGCGCCGAAGCCGCCGTTCTCGACCAGGACCGCGAGCGCGATCCTGGGCCTGTCCGCCGGCGCATAGGCGATGAACCACGAATGGTCGCGCAGGCGCTCGGCCACCCGGCCCTCGACATAGCGGCCGCCCTTCAGCGAGAACACCTGCGCGGTGCCGGTCTTGCCGCCCACCTCGTAGGGTGCGCCGCGGAAGGCGCGCGCACCGGTACCCGATTTGTTCACGTCGACCATCGCCGCGCGCACCGCCGCCGCATGCGCCGGATTCATCGCGATCTTGCGCAGCGGCTCGGGCTCCACCTGCCGCTTCACGCCGCGTGCATCCAGCACGTTGCGCACCAGATGCGGCCGGAACAGCTTGCCGTCATTGACCAGCGCGGCCAGGGCGTTGGCAAGCTGAATCGGCGTATAGGCGCTGTAACCCTGGCCGATGCCCACCGAGATCGTCTCGCCGCCGTACCAGCGCTGCAGTTCGGGCTTGCGGAAGCGCTTCTTCTTCCACTCGGGCGAGGGCAGCACGCCTTCGGCCTCGCCCGGCAGGTCGATGCCGGTGCGCGAACCGAAGCCGAACGGCGCCATGAAACCGGCAATGCCGTCGATGCCGAGATCGTTGGCAAGCTGGTAGTAGAACGTGTTGCACGACACGACGATGGACTTGTGGATGTCGACCATGCCATGGCCGCCGATCTTGTCATCCATGAAACGGTGGCCGCCGAAGTTGAAGTAGCCCGGATCGGCCATCGCGTAGCCCAGGCTGCGCTTGCCGGTGGTCAGTCCGGCCATCGCCATGAAGGGCTTGAAGGTCGAGCCCGGCGGATAGGCGGAGAAGATCGCACGGTTGAGCAGCGGGTGGTCGGGCGAATCGTTCAGTTCCTTCCAGTCCTGCGTCGAGATGCCTTCCACGAACAGGTTGGGGTCGAAGGTGGGTGTGGACACCAGCGCCAGCACGCCACCGGTCTCCGGCTCGATCGCCACCAGCGCGCCGCGGCGCTTGCCGAAGGCGGACTCGGCAACCTTCTGCAGTTCGATGTCGAGCGTCAGCTCGAGGTCGCTGCCCGGCACCGCGGGCGAGCGCGACAGCGCGCGCACCGCGCGCCCGCCGGCATTCACCTCGACCTGCTCGAAACCGGTCTGGCCGTGCAGTTCCGCTTCGTACGACTGTTCCAGCCCGGCCTTGCCGATGTATTCCGAACCGCGGTAGTTCGCGGTGTCGCCGCGCTCCTCGATGCGATCGATGTCGCGCTGGTTGATGCGACCGATGTAGCCGATGATGTGCGACGCCGTCGCACCCAGCGGGTAGTCGCGGAACAGGCGTGCCTGGACCTCGACCCCGGGGAAGCGGTAGCGCTGGGCGATGAAGCGTGCGACCTCGTCCTCGGTCAGCCGCGTGCGGATCGGCACGCTCTCGAAATTCCGGCTTTCCTCCAGGATCTTGCGGAAACGGCGCCGGTCGCGCGGCTCGATCGTGAGGATCTCGGCGAGGCCGTCGATGGTGGCCTCGAGATCCTCGGTGCGCGACGGCGTGATCTCCAGCGTGTACGCGGCGTAGTTGCGCGCCAGCACGACGCCGTTGCGGTCGACGATGGTGCCGCGCTTGGGCACCGTCGGCAGCAGCGCGATGCGGTTGTCCTCGGCACGGGTCAGGTAGTAGTCGTGGCGCACCACCTGCAGGTAGTAGAAACGCGACGCCAGCAGGCCGAGGCACACCAGCACGAACAGGCCGGCGACGACGATGCGGCGGCGGAAACGCAGGCTGTCCTGGTCGGGAGTGGGAAATTCGGCCATCGGCTCCCGCGCTCAGATGGGGCGGTTGTCGTCGCGGTCGACCGGCTGGTACTGCGGCAGCAACAGCAGGTAGGTGAGCGGCAGCCACAGCAGCACGCTGGTGAAGCTCGACAGGAAGTAGGGCCAGCCGGGGAATTCGGCCCCGGCGATCATGCGCACGACGACCATCAGCACCTGCGACACCAGCAGCATCGGCAGCACGTGCAGCGCCTGCTCCAGCGGCGGGAACCACATCAGGCGGCGCGCCAGCCCATTCACCAGGTAGGCGAGCACCACATAGGCCAGGGCATGCTGCCCCAGCGCGGCGCCCAGGCCGATGTCCACCAGCACACCGAACACGAAGCCGGCGCCCATGCCGATGCGCAGCGGCTCACGGATGCACCAGAAGGCGAGCACCAGCGCCACCCAGTCGGGCAGACCCGGGGTACGGCCGGTCGGAATGTACACGAGGCCGAGGGCCACGATCAGGCTGAAGTAGATGAACCAGCTCTTGGCCGGTAGCAGGATGCGGCTCGATCGATTGCTTGGCTGCATGGCTCAGCGCCCTCTGGTCTTCTTGTCCGCAGCCGGCTCGGGCTTCGGTGGCGGCGGAGGCGGCAACTGCACGCGCCCGAGCACCAGCACCTGCACGCTGCGCTCCACGCCGCCCAGCGGAGCGCACACGATGGTGGCGAAGGCGTCGGCCTCGCGATCGACCAACGTCACTTCGGCCACCGGCAGGCCAGGCACGAAGATGCCGTCCAGGCCGGAGGTGACCAGGCGGTCGCCCGGCCGGATGTCGGCGCTGCCGATCACGAAGCGCAGCTCCAGCCGCCCATGGCCGGCGCCGAACAGCACGCCGCGCAGGCCGTTGCGTTCGACCTGCACCGGGATCGCCTGGTTGCGGTCGGTGAGCAAGGTGACCTCGGACTGCACCGGGAATACGCGCGTCACCTGGCCGATCACGCCGCTGGCATCGACCACGGCAAGGCCCGCCTCGATGCCCTGCTGCGCCCCACGGTCGAGGATCACCTTGCGCGCGAAGGGGTCGGGCGCGTTGTACAGGATGTCGGCGGCGATGCTCCGCGTCTGCACGCGTTTCGACATCTCGAGCAGGCCGCGCAGGTGGGCGTTCTCCTGCTCGAGCAGCTCGAAGCGCAGCAGGCGCTCACCCGAGCCGAGCTGCTGCCGGCGCAGCTCGGCGTTGTCACGCTGCACCTCGACCAAAGTGGCGAAATAGACCGAAGCATTGCGCACGACATCGGCCGGCGTGGCCGCCGCCATCTGCAGCGGATAGGTCACCACTGTCAGCGCGTGACGGAATACTTCCAGGTAGCGGAAGCGCAGGTCCGACACCAGCATGGCCAGGCAGAGGCCGACGAACAGCAGCAGACGGACCAGCGGCGCCGGTCCGCGCCGGAAGATCGGAGGCGGCTTGTGGCCGACGAGAGACATCGGTTGGATCGGGAGTCAGCGTCGCCAACACGGCCGGCGACGGTCGGTCAGTCCGAGGTGAAGATGGATGCGAGCTTGTCCATCTTGTCCAGCGCCATGCCGCAGCCGCGGGCGACGCAGGTCAGCGGCTCTTCGGCGACGATCACCGGCAGGCCGGTCTCTTCCATCAGCAGGCGGTCGAGGTCGCGCAGCAGGGCGCCGCCGCCGGTCAGCACCATGCCGCGGTCAGCGATGTCGGCGCCGAGTTCGGGCGGGGTCTGTTCGAGCGCGATCTTCACCGCCGACACGATCTGGTTCAGCGGCTCGGACAGCGCCTCGAGGATCTCGTTGGACGAAATGGTGAAGCTGCGCGGAATGCCCTCGGCCAGGTTGCGCCCCTTGACTTCCATCTCGCGTACTTCGGAGCCGGGGAAGGCGGAGCCGATTTCCTTCTTGATGTTCTCGGCGGTCGTTTCGCCGATCAGCATGCCGTAGTTGCGGCGGATGTAATTGACGATGGCCTCGTCGAACTTGTCGCCGCCGACGCGCACGCTGCCCGCATAGACCATGCCGCCCAGCGCGATCACCCCCACCTCGGTGGTGCCGCCGCCGATGTCGACCACCATCGAGCCGACCGCATCCGACACCGGCAGACCGGCACCGATCGCCGCCGCCATCGGCTCCTCGATCAGGAATACCTGCGACGCACCGGCCGCCAGCGCCGCGTCGCGGATCGCGCGGCGCTCGACCTGGGTGGAGCCGCAGGGCACGCAGATGATGATGCGCGGGCTGGGCGACAGCAGGCGCGAGTCGTGCACCTTCTTGATGAACTGCTTGATCATCTGCTCGGTGACGACGAAGTCGGCGATCACGCCGTCCTTCATCGGCCGGATGGCGGTGATGTTGCCCGGCGTCTTGCCCAGCATCTGCTTGGCCTCGCGGCCGACCGCCTGGATGGTGCGCTTGGCGTTCGGCCCCCCTTCGGTGCGGATCGCCACCACCGAGGGTTCGTCCAGCACGATGCCCTTGTTGCGCACGTAGATCAGGGTGTTGGCGGTGCCGAGATCGATCGCGAGATCGTTGGAAAAGTAGGAGCGCAGGAAACCGAACATGAGCCTTCCGAAACCGATGAGGAGTATCTGCCGCATCCGGGCCGGCATCGTGAGTCCAGGTGCGTCGAGCCTGGCGACCGGGAATGCATGGCGGCCCCGAACGGGGCAAAGCGATTATGATAACCTACAAATCTTTGTAGACTCAGCAGGTTTTGTTACCTCATGTCGCTGTCCAATGAACAGGTCGGGCACATCGCCCGCCTCGCGCGCATCGCGCTCACCGACGCCGGAATCGAGGCCACCCGCGCCAAGCTCGACGACATCTTCGCGCTGATCGAGCAGATGCAGGCGGTCGGCACGACCGGCGTGGCGCCGATGAGCCACCCGCAGGAACTCGCCACCCGGCTGCGTGACGATGTCGTCACCGAAACCGACCGCCGCGACGCCTTCCAGAAGGTCGCGCCGCAGACCGAAGCCGGGCTCTACCTCGTGCCCAAAGTCATCGAATGAAGTCCGCGCGGTGCGGCCGGCGTTCCCGTGCGCCATGCCGCCCGCCTCCACCGCTGCCCACACCATGATCAATGCCTCCCTCGTGGAACTGCGCCGCGCGCTCGACGCCCGCCAGATCTCCAGCGTCGAACTCGCCACGCTGTTCCTGAACCGCATCGCCGCGCTGGACCCGCAACTGAACGCCTTCATCACCGTCGACCGCGACGGCGCGCTGGCCGCCGCGCGCGTGGCCGACGCGCGCATCGCCGCCGGTGAAGGGGGCCCTCTCACCGGCATCCCGCTCGCGCACAAGGACCTGTTCTGCACCGAAGGCGTGCTGACCACCTGCGCGTCGAGGATGCTCAGCAACTTCGTCAGCCCCTACGACGCCCACGTCGTCAGCCTGCTGAAGGAAGCCGGGGCGGTGAGCCTGGGCAAGACGAACATGGACGAGTTCGCGATGGGCTCGTCGAACGAAAGCTCGTTCTACGGCCCGACGAAGAACCCCTGGGACATCACCCGCGTGCCTGGAGGATCAAGCGGCGGGTCGGCCGCCGCCGTGGCGGCGCGCCTGGCGCCCATTGCCACCGGCTCCGACACCGGCGGCTCGGTGCGCCAGCCGGCCGCCTTCTGCGGCATCACCGGGATCAAGCCGACCTACGGCCTGGTGAGCCGCTACGGCATGGTCGCCTTCGCCTCCTCGCTCGACCAGGGCGGCGCATTCGGCGCCTCGGCGGAAGATTGCGCACTGTTGCTGGGCGCCATGACCGGTTTCGACGCGCGCGACTCCACCAGCCTGGAGCGCCCGGCCGAGGACTACGCCGCCGCCCTCGCCGCGCCGGCTGCCGGGAAACCGCTCGAAGGCCTGCGCATCGGCCTGCCGCGTGAATTCTTTGCCGAAGGCATGGCCGATGGCGTGCGCGCCGCGGTCGAAGCGGCGCTGGCGCAGTACCGCGCGCTCGGCGCGAGCACCGTCGAGGTCTCGCTGCCCAACGCGAAGCTGGCGATCCCGGCCTATTACGTGATCGCGCCGGCGGAGTGCTCGAGCAACCTCAGCCGCTTCGACGGCGTGCGCTACGGCCACCGCGCAGCCGAGTACACCGACCTCGCCGACATGTACGGCAGGAGCCGCGCGGAAGGCTTCGGCGAGGAAGTGAAGCGACGCATCCTGATCGGCACCTATGTGCTGTCGCACGGCTACTACGATGCCTACTACCTGCAGGCACAGCGCCTGCGCCGGCTGATCGCCGAGGACTTCAAGGCCGCACTGACCCAGTGCGACGTGATCGCCGGGCCGACCACGCCGGGCACCGCATGGACGCTGGGTGCGATGGCCGACGACCCGGTGCAGATGTACCTGTCGGACATCTACACCATCGCGGTGAACCTCGCCGGCCTGCCGGGCATCTCCCACCCCTGCGGCTTCGACGCCGCCGGCCTGCCGGTCGGCCTGCAACTGGTGGGCGACTACTTCGCCGAAGGCCGCCTGCTGGCCACCACGCACCACTTCCAGCAGGCCACCGACTGGCACCAGCGCCGGCCGGAGTGCGCCCGATGAGGGACCGGAGCACGGCGTTCGCCGGCTGGCTCGCAGCGCTCGCCACCGCGCTGCTGGCCGCCTGCGCGACGCCGCCGCTGCCGCCGGATGCCCGTTCGCCTGCCAGCGATGCGGCACGCGCCGGCGCTCGGCTGAAGCCGATGCCGCTGCGCCCGCTCGACCTGAAGACCGACTGCCGCTTCCGCGACGAGGCGGGCTACAGCGCCAGCGCGATGCTCGACGTCAGCTACGCCGAGGTGAAGGACTTCTCCGCCACGGTGGACATTCCGAACCGCGGCACCTGCCGCTTCGACGGCGAGTTCGCGCAGGTCCGGCGCACGCCGCACGTCGAGTTGCGGGCGCGTGACGGCTGCACCGTCAGCATGTGGGAACAGGGCGAACAGGTCACCGTCGCCTTCACCAACTGCGCCAGCCGCTGCACGCGCGGCGCCTTCGACTACGTATGGCCGATCATCGTCGATCGCCGCAACGGCCAGTGCCACTGAGCGACCGGCCGCACAACCGAATTTGATGCGCGGCCGCCGTCGGGTGGCCGCAGGCAGGAACGGAAACGACCATGAGCAGAATCGATTGGGAAGTCGTCATCGGGCTGGAAGTCCACGCCCAGCTCAACACCGCCAGCAAGATCTTCTCCGGCGCCGGCACCGCCTTCGGTGCCGAACCGAACCGCCAGGCGAGCGCGGTGGACATCGCGCTGCCGGGCGTGCTGCCGGTGCTCAACCGCGGCGCCGTCGAACGCGCGATCCGCTTCGGCTTGGCGATCGGCGCCCACGTCGCACCGACCAGCGTGTTCGCGCGCAAGAACTACTTCTACCCCGACCTCCCCAAGGGCTACCAGATCAGCCAGTTCGAGCTGCCGGTAGTGCAGGGCGGCGAGATCACGATCCGCGTCGGCGAGGGTGACAAGGCCTATGAAAAGACGGTGCGGCTGACCCGCGCCCATCTGGAAGAAGATGCGGGCAAGAGCCTGCACGAGGACTTCCACGGCATGACCGGCATCGACCTCAACCGCGCCGGCACGCCGCTGCTGGAGATCGTGTCCGAGCCCGACATGCGCTCGTCGGCCGAGGCGGTGGCCTACGCCCGCACGCTGCACGCCCTGGTGCGGTGGATCGACATCTGCGACGGCAACATGCAGGAAGGCTCGTTCCGCTGCGACGCCAACGTGTCGGTGCGGCAAAAGGGCGCGACCGAATTCGGCACCCGGCGCGAGATCAAGAACCTCAACTCCTTCCGCTTCCTGCAGCAGGCGATCGATTTTGAAGTGCAATGGCAGATCGCGACCATCGAGGACGGCGGCAAGATCCAGCAGGCGACCGTGCTGTTCGACCCGGACAGCGGCGAGACACGCATGATGCGCACCAAGGAAGACGCCCACGACTACCGCTACTTCCCCGATCCCGACCTGCTGCCGCTGGTGATCTCGGATGACTGGAAGGCGCGCGTGCAGGCCGCGATGCCCGAGCTGCCCGGCGCGATGAAGGCGCGTTTCATGGACGAATGGGGTCTGTCGGCGTACGACGCGACCACGCTCACTGCGTCGAAGGAAGTCGCCGACTACTACCAGTCCACCGTGTCGGCTGCCGGCGCCGCACTCGCCAAGCCTTGCGCAAACTGGGTGATGGGCGACCTTGCTGCGCGCCTCAACAAGGCCGAACTGGACGTCTCCGCCTCGCCGGTGTCGCCCGCTCAACTCGCCGGCGTGGTGGCGCGCATCGCCGACAACACCATCTCCAACGCCATCGGCAAGAAGGTGTTCGAGGCGCTGTGGAACGGCGAAGGCGCGACGGCAGATGAAATCATCGAGCAGCAGGGCCTCAAGCAGGTCACCGACAGCGGCGCGATCGAGGCCATCATCGACGAGGTGCTGGCGGCCAACCCGAAGTCGGTGGAAGAATTCCGCGCCGGCAAGGAAAAGGCCTTCAATGCGCTGGTCGGCCAGGCGATGAAGGCGAGCAAGGGCAAGGCCAATCCGGCGCAGGTGAATGAGCTGCTGAGGAAGAAGCTCACGGCCTGAAGCGAGGCTACAGCGCGTGGCGAAGAAATAGGTTGAACGCCTCGAATCCGGTCAGGCGGCAGGGGATGCGCTCCGTCGTCCTGCGCAACTCGACCTCGCTGCGCTCGGGACTCGAACAGTGCTCGTCCGCTCCACGCATCCCCCGCCGCCTGACCTATTGCCTCGCTGGATTCTGACACCATCGCACACAACTCAGATGAAGACCGTGAGCGGATCACCCAGCTGACGGATGGGCAGACTGTAGGGCGGAAAAGCGCAGCGCCTTCCGCCGTATGCGGCCCGTTTGGCGAATAACGCTACGCTCATCCGCCGCTTGTTAAAGCCGAATCTGCAAAGGTTTCACATACACACCATCAAGAACGCAGCTCCACACTAGCGTACTGTCGGACGAACAACGGACCTTGCGATGAACGTAGCCGAAAGTCCCGCAGCAACGAACCCGTATGACCGCACCTTCGCGCGCCTTTGCGAGGACGGAAATTCGTATGAGGACGCAGTACTACGCGTGACCGAGGACTACCTCGACGGCAAGCCGCGTCTGAACGGGAAGCGGAAGATCACCAAGGCCGAACGCGACCTTGCGTTCTGGCTCAGCGATGTCGTTCAGTCGATTCCCGCCGAACACTGGCGGATGGCCACTCTGGCATTGGCACTGTCGCACTATTTCGCTCAGGAGCGCGTCGCCAACCCCGCACTGCTGGCAGATCTGTCCCGTGGCGCCTCAGACGTGATCTGCCACGCAGTCCGGCGTTCCGGCCTGGTCCTCCAACAGCACTCACCCCGCCGCACCGAACTCGACCTGTTGGCCGCGACGTCCAACGAAATTGCCGAACTTTGCCGGGTGCTGGACATCTTCGACCTCGCCCATCGAGAGCGGCGCTCGTCGCTCGAAATCGGCAAGGCCATGCTTGCGAACTTATCGCCGTTCGAGTTGCTGGTCTATGCGAGCCTGTATGCATTCGAGCATCTCGTTCCACATCGGTTCGGAGTGATCTCGGCTCAAAAGGCCGAAGGCACGCCTACCGAACAGGAGGCTTGGGAGGCGATCAATGACCTCTTGCACTGGAAACTTGAAACAGTACCGGAAGCTGCGCTCAGATTGAGCGAGACGGAGATTGGCGCGTCATTGGCGGAGCACCTTTCGCCGTTCCTGTTCCCGTCGCCCATGGGGCGCTCGCCAAGGCATGATCTGCGGTCGGCGTTCGAGCAACTGCTGCTGAGTCAGGTGGAGTTGAACAGCTTCATCTCGCGGTCGGCCGACGCCTTCAGCTACGACGACGGAATCCGGTTCGAGCGCCGTGGCAGGCAGCTCGAGATCGAGGAGGCCGATCCGGCTGCGCGTTGCGATTGGAACCGGGATGGCCACAAGCTGAATCGACTGCATGGCTACTGGTTCTTCCGCGGCCTCGAGGAGTTCGTCGCACTAGGTCTCGCCGACAAGCCCATGGGGCGGCCCGAAAATCAGGAGGCCAATCGGCTGGCCTACATCCAGGCGCTCCGCACCCAGTTGCGGTTGATGGAAGTCTATGGCGTGGACTCTCCGGTCACTGCCGAGTCCGGTGCCAAGGTAGCTCTCTTCCCGGCCCTGTTGTCCCTCGAACTGATGTCAGCACATTTCCAGCGGGACTTCCTGATGGCTTATGCCGGGCATCTCGCTGATTCCGGGCACTGCATCGCCGCCCTCAACCGGCTGGCCATGGAAGGGCTCGCAGACGGTTTGCAGAATCGGCTGCCGCTGACCTGGTCGGATCGGGAAACAAAGATTGCCAACATCGTCGGCTGGACCGTCAGTGCCGAGTTTCCTCAGGGTAATCCGCGCGCGGCGGCCGCCATCCTCGACTTCTGGACGACCGACCTGCACGCGATGGGCAAACGTCTGCGGGACCGCACTGCCGGTCTGCAGCCTGAGTTTTGTGAGCGACCGATCCTGAAGCAGGGTCAAACATTAATTCAGCTTCCCTGGGTGGTCGGCCTCCAGAACAACAGCACGGCGGCAATCAACAACCTGCGGCGGCTCGGTGCCCGGCGAGGTGAAACCGGGGTCGAGACACGTCGTATCGAGGAACGTGTCGGCCTACTGTTCGAACAAAGGGGCTTTCGTGTCGCGCTGAACTGGCACCCCCGAGACGAAGATGCAATGAACGCCGGCGAGATCGATCTGATTTGTGCGCGGGACGACATCGTCATCGTGATGGAGGTGAAATCGACCTACCTCAGGCGGTCGCAACGCGATGCGTGGTTGCATGCCACGACGACGCTCAGGAAGGCCGGCCAGCAACTGCGCAAGAAGGTCGCGGCAGTGCGTGCTGCGCTGGTGCAGCCGTCGGAGCTTGGCGCGTTGCTGGGGATCGACGCAGCATCAAGCGAGCCAGCAATCCATGGTTTGATCGTTGATACGTCGATCGAGTGCGATCACCAACAGTTCGGTGGCTACCTGAAGGTCTCGGTCGAAGAGGTGCTGATCGCGCTCAGGGATGAGCGGCATTTGCTGCGCGATCTGCCGGATGGCTTAGCTGGCGATGATTCTGGGCCCAATACGGCCAGGCCTGCGGAGCAGGCGTCCACCACGTCGTCGCTCTATCCGGAAGGATTCGATGCCGCCGGTTTTCTCTCCGTCATTCGCCGTGGCGCCGTGTGGGACGACGTTCCGGACTGACCGCCACAAATCTTCGGAATCCCGTGTGTGAAATGTTCGCCCCTTGAGGCCGCCGCATACGGCGCGCCGCCTCATCGGGCAACATCGAGCTGCCG
>SHNC01000174.1 GCA_004295105.1 Betaproteobacteria bacterium
GCACTCGGTCGGGGGGAGGGGCGGATCATTCGTCCGGCACGCCGGCCAGATCCGGAAACAGCACGTCGGTGAAGCCGAAGCGGCTGAAATCGCGTACCCGCATCGGGTACAGCATGCCGATCAGGTGGTCGCATTCGTGCTGCACCACGCGCGCATGGAAGCCCTCGGCGACGCGGTCGATCGGCGCGCCCTGCGGATCGACGCCGCGGTAGCGGATGCGGCGGTGGCGGGGCACCATGCCGCGCAGGCCGGGCACCGACAAACAGCCTTCCCAGCCGTCCTCCATTTCATCGTCCAGCGGCGTAATCACCGGGTTCAGCAGGATGGTGCGCGGCACCGCCGGCGCGTCCGGATAGCGCTCGCTGTGCTCGAAGCCGAAGATCGCCACCTGCAGGCCGACACCGATCTGCGGCGCGGCCAGCCCCACGCCGCCGGCTGCGGCCATGGTGTCGAACATGTCGGTGATGAGTTCGGCGAGCGCAGGCGTGCCGAACTCGGTGACAGCGGCGGCGGGCTGCAGCAGGCGCGGGTCGCCCATGCGAAGGAGGGTGCGGACGGTCATCGGAGCGGGATGTGGTCGGGCGGGAACGACCGTGATTATGTCAGCCCGCGCGCGGACGGCGATAATGCCGGGCACCACTTCGATGCGATTGCCGCAAACCGATGCGACCGAGGCCGTCCCCCGATTACCTTGCCGGCTACCCGCCCGCCCTGCGCCAGCAGGTCCTGGACCTCATCGAGCAGGGCCGCTTCGCCGACGTGTTGCGCCGGCGCTATCCGCGACCGCACGCGGTGCGCAGCGACACCGCCCTCCACGACTACGTGCAGGCGCTCAAGGCGGCCCACCTGCGCAACGCCGCGTCCATCAGCAAGGTCTGCTACGACAGCAAGATCCATGTCATCCGCAATGCGCTCGGCACCCACACCAGGATTTCGCGCGTTCAGGGCGCGAAGCTCACGGCCAAGCGCGAGATCCACATCGCCACCGTGTTCCGCGACGGGCCGGACGAATTCCTGCGCATGATCGTCGTCCATGAACTCGCCCACCTGCGCGAGCGCGATCACGACAAGGCCTTCTACCAGTTGTGCCTGCACATGGAGCCGCACTACCACCAGTTCGAGTTCGACCTGCGTGCCTATCTGACGTGGCGCGACGCGACGGGGGAGGCGCTGTGGCAGGGTTTGCCGCGGTAGGCGGCGGTTCCGGATCGTGCTGTCTGTCTTTCGGTCCGGTCGCGGGCGGCAGGGATGCCGCGGCCGAAGGCCGATGGACGAGCGGGCGAGGGCCTGGGCAGCAATCGCGCCCGTTGCCGCGGATTGTCCCCAGGCGCTGGGGACAGGCTTGTGCGCGAGGCTGTGGATAAGCGCGCGGAGGCCTTGTCCGCTGCGGGCTTGCAGGCCTTGCTCGATCTTGATGCAGGACCGGGTGGTCGCGCGCTCGCGCGGGCGTATGGGTCACGGCTGCCCGCACGGTGAAGGAGGCGGAATCATGAAACCCCGCATCAGTGTCATCACCCTCGGCGTTGCCGACCTCGAGCGGGCGCTGCGTTTCTACCGCGACGGTCTGGGACTGGCGACGGACGGCATCGTCGGCGCGGAATTCGAGCATGGCGCGGTCGCCTTCTTCGATCTGCAGGCCGGGCTGAGGCTGGCGCTGTGGCCGCGCGTCAGCCTCGCCCACGACAGCGGCCTGCCGTCAGGCGAGCCCGCCGCGGCGTGCACGCTCGGGCACAATGTCGCCTCTTGCGCCGAAGTCGATGTCGTCGTGGCGCAGGCGGCGCGAGCCGGCGCGACGATCGTCAAGCCGGCGCAGGCGACTTTCTGGGGCGGCTATGCCGGCTATTTCCAGGACCCCGACGGCCATCTGTGGGAAGTGGTGTGGAATCCGCAGTGGCTCCCCGGCGAGGGCGACTGAGTCGGGTCCCGAGCGGCTGCATCGAGCACAACCGTAACGAGGTATCCATCATGACGCTGCAGCAGCTCCTCGGCATCGAACTCCCGATCATCCAGGCGCCGATGGCCGGCGTGCAGGGCAGCGCGCTGACGGTGGCGGTGAGCGAGGCCGGCGGCCTGGGTTCGCTGCCCTGCGCGATGCTCGGCACGGATGCCCTGCGCGAGGAACTCGCCGCCATCCGCGCGCAGACCTCGAAGCCGTACAACGTGAATTTCTTCTGCCATGCGGCGCCCAGGCCTGATCCGGCGCGGGAGGCGGGCTGGCGGGCGGTGCTGGCACCCTACTACGCCGAGCTGGGAATCGATGCCGGCGCGATCCCCGCCGGCCCGGCGCGGCTGCCCTTCAGCGCCGAGGCCGCCGACGTGCTGGAGGCCTTCCGGCCGCCGGTGGTGAGCTTCCACTTCGGCCTGCCGGCGCCCGCGCTGCTGGCACGGGTGCGCAACTGGGGCGCGCGCATCCTGTCGTCGGCGACCACCGTGGACGAGGCGCGCTGGCTCGAGGACCAGGGTGTCGATGCGGTGATCGCGCAGGGGCTGGAGGCGGGCGGCCATCGCGGCCACTTCCTGGTGCACGATGCCGCCAGCCAGATGGGAACCTTCGCGCTGCTGCCGCAGATCGCACGGGCGGTGAGCGTCCCGGTCATCGCCGCCGGCGGCATTGCCGACGCGCGGGGCGTGGCCGCGGCGATGGCGCTCGGCGCGGCCGGCGTGCAGGTCGGCACGGCCTACCTGCTGTGCCCGGAGGCCACCACCAGCGCGCTGCATCGTGCCGCACTGAAGAGCGAGGCGGCGCGCGTCACTGCGCTCACCAACCTGTTCACCGGGCGCCCGGCGCGCGGCATCGTCAATCGCATCATGCGCGAGCTGGGGCCGCTCAGCGCCGCCGTGCCCGACTTCCCGCTGGCGACGGCAGCCATCGCGCCGCTGCGGGCAAAGGCCGAATCCCTCGGCAGCGCCGACTTTACGCCGCTGTGGGCCGGGCAGAACGCCAGCGGCTGCCGCGAGGTGCCCGCTGCCGAGCTGACGCGTGGACTGGCCGCCGGCTGGGCGAGGGAGTGAGGCGATGACGTCACGCCAGGCCCTGCCGGCCCTGACCGTCGGTGCCATCGGTGTCGTCTTCGGCGACATCGGCACCAGCCCGCTCTATGCGCTGAAGGAGATCTTCAACGGCCATCATCCGATTCCGGTCACGCCGGACAACATCCTGGGCGTGTTGTCCCTGGTCTTCTGGTCGATCATGGTGCTGGTCAGCCTGAAGTACGTGCTGCTGATCATGCGCGCCGACAACCGTGGCGAGGGCGGCTCGCTGGCCTTGCTGTCGCTGATCACCGAAAACGCCAGGAACGAAAGGGTGACATGGGCGATTTCGCTGCTCGGCATCTTCGCCGCGGCGCTGTTCTTCGGCGACAGCATGATCACGCCGGCGATCTCGGTGCTGTCGGCCGTCGAGGGCCTGGGGATCGTCACCCCCGCCTTCGATCCCTACATCATCCCGGTCACGCTGCTCGTGCTGAGCGGCCTGTTCTTCATCCAGCGCAAGGGCACCGGCGCGGTCGGACTGCTTTTCGGGCCCGTCATGATCGGCTGGTTCGCGATCCTGGGCGTGCTGGGCATCGTCGAGATCGTCCGGCACCCGCAGGTGCTGGCCGCGATCAGCCCGCTGCATGCGATCGACTTCATCCGCCACCATCCGACGCTGGCCTTTCTTGCGCTGGGGTCGGTGGTGCTCTCGGTCACCGGCGGGGAGGCGCTGTACACCGACATGGGGCACTTCGGGCGGCCGCCGATCCGCCTCGCGTGGTTCGGCTTCGTGTTGCCGGCGCTGGTGCTCAACTATTTCGGCCAGGGCGCGCTGCTGCTCAACGAGCCGGCTGCGATCGAGAGCCCGTTCTTCCATCTCGGCCCGAAGTGGGCGCTGATCCCGATGGTGGCCTTCGCGACGCTGGCCACCGTGATCGCCTCGCAGGCCGTGATCTCCGGCGCGTTCTCGGTGGCGCGGCAGGCCGTCCAGATGGGCCTGTTGCCACGCATGCTGATCATCCACACGTCGGGCAAGGAACAGGGGCAGATCTATGTCCCCTTCACCAATCTGACGCTCTATCTCGCGGTGGTCGCGCTGGTGGTCGGCTTCAAGAATTCGTCGAATCTCGCGGCGGCCTATGGCATCGCCGTCACCGGCACGATGCTGATCGACAGCATACTGATCGGCTTCGTGATGGTGCTGCTGTGGCGGTGGAGCTGGGTCAGGACGGGCGCGATCGTCGGCGCGCTGCTGCTGGTCGACATCGCCTTCTTCGCCGCCAATGCGATCAAGATTCCGCAGGGCGGCTGGTTTCCGATCGCCATGGCCCTGATCGCGTTCACCGTGCTGACGACCTGGAAGCGCGGTCGGCGGCTGGTGCAGGACGAACTCGTCAAGCAGAGCATCCCCGTGCATGCCTTCCTCGAAATGATCGGCGACGTTCACCGCGTGAGCGGCACTGCGGTGTTCATGACCAGCAACAAGGAAGGCGTGCCGTCGGCCCTGCTGCACAACCTCAAGCACAACCAGGTGCTGCACGAGCGCGTCATGCTGGTGACGGTGACGACGGCGGACACGCCCTATGTCAACGACATGGATCGCCTGTACCTACACCGCATGAAGGAGGGCTTCATGCGCATCATCATCCGCTACGGCTTCATGGAGGATCCCGACATCCCCGGCGCGCTCGAGCAGTGCTGCCGTTTCGGCGAGCGCTTCGACCTGATGGACACGACCTTCTACCTGTCGCGCGAAACGATCATCCCGACCATACGGCAGCGCCGCATGCACCGGCTGCGCGCGCGCCTGTTCGTCTTCATGGCGAAGAACGCGACCAACGCCACCGACTTCTTCAAGATCCCGAACAACCGCGTCGTCGAGCTGGGGACGCAGCTCGTGATCTGAGCTTGCCGCGTCCCTCGCGCGATCGCCCGGGGCCTCGTGGAGGGCCCGGGTGCGCCCGATTCACGCAGTGATCTGCGCTTCGTCCAGGGCGGAATGTTCGTCGACGATGACGACGTGCAAATAGCGCGGGCCATGAGCGCCGAGCACGAGGCTGCCCTCGATGTCGGTGGTGCCGCTCGCTCCGGTGATGATGTTGACGTTGCGCGGAGGTCGCTGGCCGGCGGTCGCCGCGGCATAGTCCTCGAGGTAGGCGAGGACGGTGTTCGCCCGCAGCAGCACGACATGATGCAGCGGCAGGAAATTGGCGAGGATCGGCGTTTCGGCATCGGAATGAAACACGAGCGAGCCGGTCTCGGCGATGGCCCAGCGCGCGACGCCCACGGCAATGGTTTCGTCCGCCGCCACCCGGTCGTGTTTCTCGAAGCCAGACCAGTCGAGCGACTGCAGGATCGCGGCGGGCTGCAGCGCGACGACCGCAGGCAGTTGGCGGCTCTCGAGGTACCGTCTGACCACGTCGGGCAACTCGGTCGCAGTGCCGATGCGTTCGGCGGTGGCGGCGACTTTCGGGCTCGTGACGCGGGCGATGAAGGCGTCCACCAGCGAATCCGAGAGCAATGACGGCCGTCTGGCCGCCGGATCGACGAGCAAGGCTGCGGCCTCGCGCCGTATGGCGGCGGGATCGACCCCGGGGGTGGTGAGGCCGAGCCGCACCGCATTCAGGATGGTGTCGCGTGCCGTCATTGCCCCTTCTCCAGATCCTTGTACATCGCCATGAAACTGCGCTCTGCCGGGGCCGGGAATTCGCGATGGGCCGTCCAGGCACCGAGGCCGGGCATGCCGCGCACCGTGCCGCCCCGGCTGAACAGGCGCATGACCCGGATCGCGACCGCCGTCGCCAGCCGGTACAGGCGGGGTCGCGACGCGACGAACGTGAACAGGCCCATCCCGACGCGCATCGAAGCCGGTTCCAGTCCCTCGCGCCAGGACCGGTCGCGCCAGCCGCGCAGCAGGGTCGGCAGCGGGATATCCACCGGGCAGACCTCCTGGCACTTGCCGTTCAACGTGCACGCGTGCGGGAGATCGCGGGACGACTTCAGACCGTCGAAAACGGGCGTCAGCACCGCCCCCATCGGCCCGGGGTAGGTCCCGCCGTAGACGTGGCCGCCCAACTGACGGAACACGACGCAGTGGTTCATGCAGGCGCCGCAGCGGATGCAGCGCAGCATCTCCTTCAGCCCTTCGCGCAGCATGCGCGTGCGACCGTTGTCGACCAGCACGATGTGGAATTCTTCCGGGCCGTCGCGATCGCCCGGCTGCTTCGGTCCGCAGTGGAAGGTGGTGTACTGCGTGACATCCGCGCCCGTCGCCGAGCGGACCAGCAGCCGCAGCATCGCGAAGGCATGCGCGGTGGTGGGGACCAGCTTCTCGATGCCGGCGGTGACGATGTGCACCCGCGGCGGCGTGGTCGTCAGTTCGGCGTTGCCTTCGTTGGTCACGGTGCAGGTGGCGCCGGTATCGGCAACGAGGAAGTTCGCCCCCGAGATCGCGACGTCGGCGCTCAGGAACTTGTCCCGAAGCTCCCTTCGTGCGCTGTCGACCATCGCTTCGATGGTCTCTTCCCGGTGCGGTGCGCGGTGCGAGCGCTTGAACATCTCGGAGACCTGCTCTCGCGTGCGGTGCATCGACGGCCACACGATGTGGGACGGGCGGTCGCCGCCGAGCTGCACGATGTGCTCGGCAAGGTCGGTTTCGACGCGCTCGATGCCCGCCTCGTCCAGCGCATGCGGCAGCCCGATCTCCTCGCCGAGCATCGACTTCACACGGGTCACGCGCTTCGCGCCGGCCTGGCGACAGAGCGACACGACGATCTGCGACGCCTCCTCGGCGGTCCTCGCCCAATGCACCTTCGCCCCGGACGCGATCGCATTGCGCTCGAACTCGAGCAGGTAATGGTCGAGATGGGCGATGACGTGGTCCTTGATGCGCTTGCCGCATTCGCGCGCGGCCTCGAACTGAGGGAACTGCGTCATCGCCACCGCGCGCTTGCGTTCGGCCGTGCCGGTGGTGCGGTCGATCGCGAGCTTCAGCGTGGGGTCCGCAAGGGCGCGCTCGGCGCGCGCCTTGAAAGACATCGGTGCTTCTTGCATGGTCAGCGCTCCTCGCCGATCGCCGGGCCATCGCCCATGCCGGCCAGCACTTCGGCGGCATGGAAGGCGCGTACCCGCGAGCCCTTGCGCTTGAGCTTGCCGGCCATGTTCATCAGGCAGCCGAGGTCGCCGCCGAGCAGCAGTCGCGCGCCGCTGCGGTCGATGGCGTCAGCCTTTTCGGCGACGACCGCGTTCGAGATCGCCGGGTACTTGACGCAGAAGGTGCCGCCGAAGCCGCAGCAGACGTCGTTGCCTTCGAGCGGCATCAAGCTCAGGCCGGACACGCTGTCGAGCAGGGCGCGGGGCTGGGCATACACGCCGAGCTCTCGCAGGCCGGAGCAACTGTCGTGGTAGGTCACCGTGGCATCGAGCTTCACGCCGGCGGGGGTGAAATGCATCACGTCCACCAGGAAGCTCATCAGCTCGTAGGTACGATCGGCGAGCCGCCGCGCCCGCTCCGCCCAGGCGGGATCGTCCGCCAGGGCCTCGACATAGTGTGCGCGGGTCATGCCGACGCAGGACCCGGAGGGCGCGACCACATAGTCGTAAGGCTCGAAGGCCTCGATGAAACGACGCGCGAGCACCGCGGTGTCTGCCGTATCGCCGCTGTTGAAGGCCGGTTGGCCGCAACAGGTCTGTGCTTCAGGGACCTCGACCCGGCATCCGGCGTCACGCAACAGCTTCAAGGCGGCGAAGCCGACGCTGGGGCGCATCGCATCGACGAGGCAGGTGACGAACAGCCCGACGCGAGGGGGCGACGGAGGGCGTGAGGCGCTTTGCGGCTGGGTCATGGGAGTCGATCCTCTTCAGTTGTACGTCCGATCATCGGAGCGCGATACGTGCGGGTCGAAGCGGCGCGCCACCGCGCGGGCGCGCGGGTCGATCCGTGGGCAATCCCTGATTCAGGATGTGCCGCACGGATCGGTCCGCGGCCTCAGGTGCTCAGCGCGCCCAGCACCTCGTCGAGCATCTTCCTGGCGTCGCCGAACAGCATGCGATTGTTCTCCTTGTAGAAAAGCGGGTTGTCGACCCCCGCGTAGCCGGACGCCATGCTTCGCTTCATGACGATGGAGGTCCTCGCCTTCCAGACTTCGAGCACCGGCATGCCGGCGATGGGGCTGCCCGGATCCTCCTGCGCAGCCGGGTTCACGATGTCGTTGGCGCCGATGACCATGGCCACGTCGGTGTCCGGGAAGTCGTCGTTGATCTCGTCCATCTCGAGCACGATGTCGTAGGGCACCTTCGCTTCGGCCAGCAGCACGTTCATGTGCCCGGGCATGCGGCCGGCCACCGGGTGGATGCCGAAGCGCACCTTGACGCCCTTCTCGCGCAGGATGCTGACGATCTCGCAGACCACGTGCTGGGCCTGCGCCACCGCCATGCCGTAGCCAGGCACGATGACCACGCTCTTCGCGTCGCGCAGCAGCTCCGCGGTATCCACTGCGCTGATCGGGGTGACCTCGCCGGCGGGTTCCGCCCCACCCGCCGCCGCAGCGGGCGCTCCGGCGCCGCTGCCGAAGCCGCCGGCGATGACGCTGATGAAGTTGCGGTTCATCGCCCGGCACATGATGTAGGACAGGATCGCACCCGACGAGCCGACCAGCGCGCCGACCACGATCAGCAGGTCGTTGCTGAGCATGAAGCCGGTGGCCGCGGCCGCCCAGCCCGAGTAGCTGTTCAGCATCGACACCACCACCGGCATGTCGGCACCGCCGATGGCCATCACCATGTGGATGCCGAACAGCAGCGCGATCACCGTCATCACGATCAGCGGCGTCATGCCGGCCTGGATGTCGTGCGCATTGAGGAAGGCGCGGCCGAACCAGATCACCACCAGCAGGCCCACCAGGTTCAGCACGTGCCGAGCGGGCAGCAGCAGCGGCTTGCCGCCGATCTTTCCGGACAGCTTGCCGAAGGCGATGAGCGAACCGGAGAAGGTGACCGCACCGATGAAGATGCCGATATAGATCTCCACCTCGTGGATCGCCTTCTCCGCAGCGGTCGGGAACACGGTCGAGGTGTCGACGTAGCTGGCGAAACCGACCAGGCAGGCGGCCAGGCCCACCAGGCTGTGCATCAGCGCGACGAGCTCCGGCATCTGCGTCATCTGCACCTTCTTGGCGGCGATGAGGCCGATGGCGCCGCCGACGACGAGGGCGCCGATGATCCACGGGATGCCGGCCGACGTGACTTGCGGGCCGAGCACGGTGGCGAGCACGGCGACGGTCATGCCGATGATGCCGAACAGGTTGCCGCGGCGTGCGCTCTCGGGGTGCGCGAGCCCGCCCAGGCTGAGGATGAAGAGGATGGTGGCGCCGATGTATGAGACGGTAGCCAGGCTTGATGTCATTGTCGTTTCCTCACTTGCGGAACATCGCCAGCATGCGACGCGTCACCGCGAAGCCGCCGAACATGTTGACGGCCGTGAGCGCGAGCGCGAAGACGGCCAGGCCCAGGATCAGCGCGTTGGGCCGGTCGACCACGCTATCGGACAGAGGTGGTGCCACCTGCACCAGCGCGCCGATGGCGATGATGGACGAGATGGCGTTGGTCACGCTCATCAGCGGCGTGTGCAGCGACGGCGTGACGTTCCACACCACCATGTAGCCCACGAAGCAGGCCAGCACGAACACGGTGAAGTGCGACAGGAAGGCGGCCGGTGCGTACAGGCCGACGAGCAGGAACAGCAGCGCGCCGATGCCGAACACCGTGACCAGCGACCTGGCCGACATCGGCTCGCCGGGGCCATGGCCGTGGCCCTTGGGCGCGGCGACGGGCGCGGCGGCCGCCTTGGGCCTGGCGGGCACGGCCGGCAGCTTCGGCGGCGGCGCGGGCCAGGTGAGCTCGCCGGCCCTGATGACGGTGAGGCCGCGGATGGCGTCGTCGTCGAAATTGATGACGACGTTGCCGTCCTTCGCCTTGCACAGTTCCTCGGTCAGGCGCAGCAGGTTGTTCGAATACAGGGTCGACGACTGCTTGGCCAGGCGGCTGAGCAGGTCGGTGTAGCCGATGATGGTGACACCGTGACGCACCACCGGCTCGCCGGGGACGGTGAGTTCGCAGTTGCCACCCTGCTCGGCCGCCAGGTCGACGATCACGCTGCCGGCCTTCATCGTCCGGACCATCTCGGCGGTGATGAGCTTGGGCGCCGGCTTGCCCGGGATCAGCGCGGTGGTGATGATGATGTCGACGTCCCTGGCCTGTTGCGCGTACATCTCGCGCTGGGCCTGCTGGAAACCCTCGCTCATCACCTTGGCATAGCCGCCGCCGCCCGAGCCTTCTTCTTCGTAGTCCACCTTGACGAACTCGCCGCCCAGCGACACGACCTGGTCGGCGACTTCGGCGCGGGTGTCGTTGGCGCGCACGATGGCGCCCAGGTTGGCCGCGGTGCCGATGGCGGCCAGCCCCGCGACGCCGGCGCCGGCGATGAAGACCTTGGCCGGCGGGATCTTGCCGGCGGCGGTGACCTGGCCGTTCAGGAAGCGGCCGAAGGCGTTGGCCGCCTCGATCACCGCGCGGTAACCGCTGATGCCGGCCATGGAGGTCAGCGCGTCCATCTTCTGCGCGCGGCTCAATTGCCGCGGCAGGCAGTCGATCGCCAGCACGGTGGCGCGTCTGGCCTGCAGCGCCTGCATCAGCTCGGGGTGCTGCGCCGGCCAGACGAAGCCGATGAGGGTCGCGCCTTCGCGCATCATGCCGACTTCGTCCAGCGTCGGCGGGCGGACCTTGAAGATGACGTCGGCCCGCGCCCACACCTCCGCCGCGCCGGGCAGTACCTCTGCCCCGGCGGCGCGGTAGTCGTCATCCGCGAAGTTCGCCGCCTCGCCCGCACCACTTTGCACGGCTACCCCAAAGCCCAGCTTGGTGAGTTTCTGCACCACCTCGGGTACGGTGGCGACGCGCTTCTCGCCCGCCGCGGTCTCACGCGGGACTCCGATCAACATGTCCTGTTCTCCATTCCGGTTCTCGTTCGATATCTCGCCTCAGCGCTCGATCGCCAAGGCCACGCCCATGCCGCCGCCGATGCACAGCGAGGCGAGGCCACGTCGCGCGTCACGGCGAATCATTTCATGGATGAGCGTAACCAGTACACGGCATCCCGAAGCGCCGATCGGATGGCCGATGGCGATCGCGCCGCCATTGACGTTGATCTTGCCGGTGTCCCAGCCCATCTCCTTGTTCACCGCGCAGGCCTGGGCGGCGAAGGCCTCGTTGATCTCCATCAGATCGAGGTCGCTGGCCGTCCAGCCGGCCTTCTGCAGGCAGAGCCTGGAAGCCGGCACCGGGCCCATGCCCATGATCGTGGGGTCCAGCCCCGCCGACGCGTAGCCGGCAATGCGCGCCAGCGGCGTCAGTCCGAGCTCGCGCGCCTTGCTGGCGGACATCATCAGCACCGCGGCGGCACCGTCGTTCAAGCCGGAGGCGTTGCCGGCGGTCACCGAGCCCGCCTTGTCGAAAGCGGGTTTCAGGCCGGCGAGCGATTCGGCCGTGGTGCCGTGCTTGATGAATTCGTCGGTATCGAACACCACCGTGCCTTTGCGCGTGACGATCTCGACCGGCACGATCTCGTCCTTGAAGCGGCCGGCCTTCTGCGCCGCCTCGGCCTTCTGTTGCGAGGCCGCTGCGAACGCGTCCTGCTCGGCACGGGAGATGTCGTACTTCGTCGCCACGTTCTCGGCGGTGGTGCCCATGTGGTAGTGGTTGTAGGCGTCCCACAGGCCGTCGTTGATCATGGTGTCGACCATCTTCCAGTCGCCCATGCGCTGGCCGTCGCGCGAGCCCATCAGGACGTGCGGTGCGGCGCTCATGTTCTCCTGCCCGCCGGCGATCACGATGTCCGCATCGCCGCAGCGGATGGCCTGGGCGGCCAGATGGGTGGCTTTCAGCCCCGAGCCGCACACCTTGCCGACGACGAAAGCCGGCACACCGATCGGCAGGCCGGCCTTGATGACCGCCTGGCGCGCCGGGTTCTGGCCGCCGCCGGCGGTCAGCACCTGGCCGAGGATGACTTCATTGACCATGTCGCCGCTGATGCCGGAGCGGGCAAGCAGGGATTTGATGACCGTCGCGCCCAGTTCGGGGGCGGCGACCTTCGCGAGGCTGCCTCCGAACTTGCCGACGGCGGTACGGGCGGCTGCAACGATGACGACGTCTTGCATGTTCAACTCTCCTGATTTCTTGGGGTAGGGGCGATCGTGACAATGCTGGCCCTCGTGCAAGACGTGCTTGACCGACGGCCGGATACTTGCTGCGCGGGACAGGGGATCGGGAGTGCCGGGAACGCGCACTCCGTTTGCCGGGAGAGACAGGCTGGCGTCAGTGAGACGCCGCGGTCGACGCCTTGCCGAT
>SHNC01000017.1:0-3677 GCA_004295105.1 Betaproteobacteria bacterium
CGGCGGTGATGCCCGCCATCGCCAGCGGCTTGGTGATGCCCTTCCACAGCGCGACGGTGGGCGAGATCGCCGGTTCGGCCGGCAGGCCGCTGTACAGCGTCGGCTGGTCGGCATGGTTGAGTACGTACATGACGTGCGTGCCGCCCACGCCGGCCGGGTCGTACAGGCCGGCCTTGGTGAAGCCCCGTTCCTTGAGCTCGGTGACGCGCTCCTCGGCGAGTTCCTTCATGTCCTCCTTGGAGCCGAAACTGATGCAGCCGGTGGGGCAGACCTTGACGCAGGCCGGCTCCAGGCCGACCGCGACGCGGTCGGAGCACAGCGAGCACTTGTAGGCCTTGCTGTCCTTCTTCGCGATGCGCGGGATGTCGAAGGGGCAGCCGGTGACGCAGTAACCGCAACCAATGCAGTTCTCCTGGTGGAAGTCGACGATGCCGTTCGAGTACTTGATGATGGCCCCCGGCGCCGGGCAGGCCTTGAGGCAGCCGGGGTCCTCGCAGTGCATGCAGCCGTCCTTGCGGATCAGCCATTCGAGGCCGCGCTCGGTCTCGACTTCGGCATAGCGCATGACGGTCCACGACTGATCGCTCAGGTCGCGCGGATTGTCGTAGGTGCCGGCGCAGGTGCCGACCTCGTCGCGCAGGTCGTTCCACTGCATGCACGCCACCTGGCAGGCCTTGCAGCCGATGCACCGGGAGACGTCGATGAGCTTGGCGACCTGCGGCGTCTTGCGCGCCTGCGGCGGCTCCGTGGTCGTGGCCGAGCGCTTGGCGATGTCCAGCGATTGCAGTGCCATGACGGTCTCCTCAAGCTCTCTCGACGTTGACCAGGAAGGACTTGAACTCGGGCGTCTGCGTGTTGCCGTCGCCGACGAAGGGGGTCAGCGTGTTGGTGATGAAGCCGTTCTTGGCCACGCCCTTGAAGCCCCAGTGCAGCGGAATGCCGACGTGGTGCACGGTCTTGCCGTTCACGGTCAGCGGCTGCAGACGCCGGGTCACCACCGCCACAGCCTTGATGTAGCCGCGGTTGGAGCTGACCTTGACGCGGTCGCCGGCCTTGATGCCCTTCTCCGCCGCCAGCGCCTCGCCGATCTCGACGAACTGTTCGGGCTGGATGATGGCGCAGGACTCGACGTGCTTGGTCCAGTAATGGAAGTGCTCGGTGAGGCGGTAGGTCGTCGCTGCGTACGGGAATTCGCTCGCCTTGCCGAAGGCCTCCATGTCGCCCTTGAACACCCTTGCCGCCGGGTTGGAGGTCGCCCGCGGGTTGTCCGGATGCATCGGATTGACGCCGATGGGGGTCTCGAACGGCTCGTAGTGCTCGGGGAACGGTCCCTCGTTCATCATGCCGCGGGCGAAGAAGCGCGCCACACCCTCGGGATTCATGATGAAGGGGCCCATGCCGTCCTCGGGGGCGGAATCGACCTTGAAATCGGGCACGTCCGACCCCACCCAGCGGCCCTGGGCGGCATCCCACCACACCTGCTTGCGCTTCGGGTCCCAGGGCTTGCCGGCGGGATCGGCCGACGCCCGGTTGTAGAGGATGCGCCGGTTGGCCGGCCAGGCGAAGGCCCAGCCCAGCGTCTGACCGTTCCGGTAGGGGTCGGCATTGTCGCGGCGGGCCATCATGTTGCCCTTCTCGGTCCACGCCCCGGAGAAGATCCAGCAGCCGCAGGCGGTCGAACCGTCGTCCTTGAGCTGGGCGAAGCCGTCCAGCAGCTCGCCCGCCTTCTTCAGCACCCGGGCCGCATCCTTCGGGTCGGTCTGGTCGCCCAGCGCCTTGCCGTTGTACTCCTTCGCCAGCTCTTCGGGCATCGGCTCGTGCGGAACCCGGTACGGCCAGGTGAGGTTCAGGATCGGATCGGGGAACGCGCCGCCGTCCTTGCGGTACATCTCGCGCAGGCGCAGGAAGATGCCGGCCATGATTTCCGGATCGGATTTCGCCTCGCCCGGCGGCTCGGCGCCCTTCCAGTGCCACTGCAGCCAGCGCCCGGAGTTGATGATCGCACCGTCCTCTTCGGCGAAGCAGGTGGACGGCAGGCGGAACACCGTGGTGGCGATCGCCGCCGGATCGACGTCGTTGAACTCGCCATGGTTCTGCCAGAACTCCGAGGTCTCGGTGGCCAGCGGGTCGATGACGACCAGGTATTTGAGCCTGGCCAGCGCCGCCCCGACCTTGGCCTTGTGGGGGAAGGAGTTCAGCGGATTGAAGCCTTGCGCGACGTAGCCGTTCATCTTGCCCTGGTGCATCAGCTCGAACACCTGCAGCACGTCGTAGGTCTTGTCGAGCTTGGGCAGGTAGTCGAACGCCCAGTTGTTCTCCCTGGTCGCCGCCGCACCGAACCACGCCTTCATCAGGCTGACGTGGAACTTGCCGTAGTTCTGCCAGTAGGAGAGCTGGCCCGGCCGCATCGGCTTGGGCGCGCGCCGGGCGATGTACTGCTCGTAGCCGGTCTCCTTGTCGCCGGGCAGGGTCAGGTAGCCGGGCAGCAGGTTGGACAGCAGGCCGAGGTCGGTGAGCCCCTGGATGTTGGAGTGCCCGCGCAGCGCGTTCACCCCGCCACCCGCACGACCGATGTTGCCGAGCAGCAACTGCACCATCGCCGCCGTGCGGATCATCTGCGAGCCAGTCGAATGCTGTGTCCACCCCAGCGCATACAGGATGGTCATCACCCGGTCCGGGGTATGGGTCGAGGCGAGCAGCTCGGCGACCTGCAGGAACTTGTCCTTCGGCGTGCCGCAGATCTTCTCGACCATTTCCGGCGTGTAGCGGCCGTAGTGCGCCTTCAGCAGGTTCCAGACGCAGCGCGGATCCTGAAGCGTCGGGTCGGTCCTGACGTAGCCGTCCTCGCCGATCTGGTATTCCCATCCCGACTTGTCGTAGCGGCGCTTGTCGGCGTCGTATCCGGAGAAGAGACCGTCCGCGAAGGCGAATTCGTCCTTCACCAGGTAGCTCATGTCGGTGTAGGACTTGATGTAGTCCATGTGCACCTTGCCGCTGGTGATCAGGTGGTTGATCACCCCGCCGAGGAAGGCGATGTCGGTGCCGGTACGGATCGGCGCATACAGGTCGGCCAGCGCCGCCGAACGCGTGAAGCGCGGGTCGACCACCACGAGGCGGGCCTTGTTCTTGGCTTTCGCTTCGGTCACCCACTTGAAGCCGCAGGGATGGGCCTCGGCAGCGTTGCCGCCCATGATCAGGATCACGTCCGCATTCTTGATGTCGGTCCAGTGATTCGTCATGGCGCCACGGCCGTACGTCGGGGCAAGACTTGCCACCGTCGGACCGTGTCAGACACGCGCCTGGTTGTCGAATGCGAGCATCCCCAGGCTGCGCACCACCTTGTGCGTGATGTAGCCGGATTCGTTGCTGGAGGCCGAAGCGGCCAGGAAGCCGGTGGTGAGCCAGCGGTTGACCGTCGCGCCATCCGCATTCTGCGCAACGAAGTTGGCGTCGCGGTCGTCCTTCATCAGCCGGGCGATGCGGCCGAAGGCGTCGTCCCAACTGATGCGCTTCCACTCCCTGGTGCCCGGCTCGCGCACCTCGGGATATCTCAGCCGGTTCCTGCTGTGGACGAAGTCGAGCAGCCCCGCCCCCTTCGGGCACAGCGTGCCGCGATTGACCGGATGGTCCGGATCACCCTCGATGTGGATGATTTCGGCATGGACGTTCTTGGCTTG
>SHNC01000017.1:3687-12319 GCA_004295105.1 Betaproteobacteria bacterium
GCACCCGACCGAGCAGTACGGACAGGTGTTGCGCGTCTCGGTGGTGCGCGCGAGCTTGAAGGTACGGACTTCGGCGAGCGCCGCGGTGGGCGAGAAGCCCATCGCGACCAGACTCGATCCGGTCATTCCCCCGGCGGCCACCTTGAAGAACTGACGTCGTGACAGTTGCATGTCGGCTGATCTCCGCTTGCGTAGGACGGAAAGACCCGCGGCGGCGCCGATGGCACGGCCGCAGCGAACCCGTCGGTAGTACAGCCCCCTTCATGGTGCAAATTCCATACCTTCGCGAAATCGCGCCAGCCATGGGTTGTCCGGCGCGCCCCAACGAAAGATGGCGGGACAGCTTGTTCCATTCTGGAACAGTCTGTCCCGCCATCCGGGCAGGGAGGTACAGGGCGGCGCCGGGACGTGGGCGCCCGGCGCGCGTCGGACTCAGCGCATCGCGCGCAGGCGGGCGATGCGTTCCTCGGTCGAGGGGTGGGTGGAGAACAGGCTGCGCAGTCCGCCGCCCGACAGCGGGTTCATGATCATCATCTGCGCGGTTTCCGGATGCTGCTCGGCGGTGTGCATCGGAATCCCGCGCGCGTAGGCGTCGATCTTGGCCAGCGCGCTGGCGAGCGCCTGCGGATCGCCGGAGATTTCCGCGCCGCCACGGTCGGCGCCGAATTCGCGCGTGCGGCTGATCGCCATCTGGATGATCATGCCGGCGATCGGCGCCAGGATCATGATTGCGATCGACACGATCGGGTTCGGGCGGTCCTCGCCGTCGCGGTTGCCGAAGAACATGCCGAAGTTGGCCAGCATCGAGATCGCGCCCGCCACCGTGGCGGAAATGGTCGAGATCAGGATGTCGCGGTTCTTGACGTGGGCCAGTTCGTGCGCCATCACGCCGCGCAGCTCGCGCTCGGACAGCATGCGCATGATGCCGCTGGTGGCGGCGACCGCGGCGTGCTCCGGGTTGCGGCCGGTGGCGAAGGCGTTGGGCTGGTCCTCGTCGATGATATACACCTTGGGCATCGGCAACTGCGCGCGTTGCGCCAGCTCGCGCACCATGTTGTACAGGTAGGGCGAAGTCGTGGCATCGACTTCGCGCGCGTTGTACATCTTCAGCACCATCTTGTCCGAGAACCAGTAGGCCCAGACGTTCATCGCGCCGCCCATCAGCAGGGCGATCAGCATGCCCTTCTGGCCGCCGATCGCGGCCCCCATCGCGCCGAACAGCGCGACGATACCCGCCATCAGTATCGAGGTCTTGATCCAGTTTCCGAACATTGCTGCATTCCTCTCGAATGGGTCCGTTTCAGCGCCCCATGTGGGGTCGCTGCGCCGCGATCTCAAGCGGCATGCGTCGCGCCGGCGGCGAAACGCTCGCCGACAGAGACCGCGAAACCCCGCAGGAATTCCCCGGCGGGCAGGCGCCGGCTGCCGGGGCGCTGTAACACGGTGCAACGCAGCGCCCCCCGGCCGCAGGCGACGACGATGCCGCCGTCGTCGGCCGCGAGCACCGTCCCCGCCACGCCAGCGGCATCGACGACCTGCGCCGACCAGAACTTGATCGCCGTGTCGCGCAGCGAGGACGCCAGGCCGGGAAACGGGTCGAAGGCGCGCATCGCCCGTTCGAGCTCGACCGCCGGACGCGTCCAGTCGATCGTCGCCTCGGCGCGGCCGATCTTCGCCGCATAGGTGACGCCATCGGCCGGGTGCGGCGTCGCACCGAGCGTGCCCGCAGCCAGCGCAGCCAGTGCGTCGACGATGCAGGCTCCGCCCAGCAGCGCCAGGCGGTCGTGCAGGCTGGCGGTGGTGTCGGTCGGCAGGATGGGCTCGGCGCGGTGCAGCAGCATCGGTCCGGTGTCGAGGCCGGCATCCATCTGCATGATGGTGATGCCGGTCACCTCGTCGCCCGCCTCGATCGCGCGGTGGATCGGCGCCGCGCCGCGCCAGCGCGGCAGCAGCGAGGCATGGATGTTGAGACAGCCGAGGCGCGGCAGCTCGAGCACCGCCTGCGGCAGGATCAGGCCGTAGGCGGCCACCACCAGCACGTCGGGCGCGCAGGCCGCCAGCCGTGCGCGTTGCGCGTCGGTGCGCAGCTTCTCGGGTTGGTCCACCTCGATGCCGCGCGCCAAGGCAAGCTGCTTCACCGCGCTGGGCGTGAGCTTCATGCCGCGCCCCGCCGGGCGGTCGGGCTGGGTCAGGACGAGCGCCACCGCATAGCCGGCATCGAGGATGGATTCGAGCGCGCGCGCGGCGAACTCGGGCGTGCCGGCAAAGGCGACGCGGAGCGGAGGATTCATCGGCAGGGCGAGGGAGAGCGTGTCTGCGGGAGGGCGAAGAAGGCAGGCCCGCCCTCAGGCGGTGATGCGCGCCTTCTTCGCCAGCTTGGACTTGATGCGCGTCTGCTTCAGCGACGACAGGTATTCGACGAACACCTTGCCGTCGAGATGGTCCAGCTCGTGCTGGATGCACACCGCCAGCAGGCCCTCGGCCTCGAGCTCGAAGGGCTGGCCCTTGTCGTCGAGCGCCCGCACCTTCACGCGCTCGGCGCGCCGGACGCTCTCGTAGATACCGGGCACGGACAGGCAGCCTTCCTCGCACACCTGCTCGCCGGAGCGCTCGACGATCTCGGCATTGATGAAGGCCATCAGGCCCGACTTGTCTTCCGTGACATCGATCACGACGACGCGCTTATGCACATTGACCTGGGTGGCGGCCAGGCCGATGCCTGGCGCCTCGTACATGGTTTCGGCCATGTCCTTGATCAATTGACGTATTTCGCCGTCTACGACAGCCACCGGCGCCGCCTTGGTGTGCAGCCGGGGGTCGGGGTAGCGGAGGATGGGTAGGAGAGCCATGGATGCTTGCCGCGTTATGCCTTTGAGTGCAGAATTTCGCGCGATCCGACATGCATTCGCATGTGCTGCGCCGGATCGTGGCGCGGAGGATATGCCACGTATCGGGGTCGGTACAAACGATCGCGTATTCAGAAACTTTCGACTCGTGCCGGCCGACGGCGTTCCGGAGCGATCTGGGCAGGCCCAGGCCGCCCCCCACCAACCGGAAGCGAGCAATGGCCCGAATTATATTCCCTCTGCTGGTCGGCATCGTGACGCTGTTCGTCGGCAGCGCCGCGGCGCAGAGCGGTGCGACGCTGAGGAGCGACGCGCCCGACAGCCATACCGTGGTGAAGGGCGACACGCTGTGGGGGATCTCCGGTCGCTTCCTCAACGAACCCTGGCGCTGGCCCGAAGTCTGGCGCATGAACCGCGACCAGATCCGCAATCCGCACCTGATCTATCCCGGCCAGGTCATCCTGCTCGATCGCAGCGGCCCCTGGCTCAGCGTGGGCCGTCGCGTCGGCGGCACGCGCGACGACAAGCTTCATCCGCAGGTCTATAGCGAACCGCTCGGCGAAGCGGTGCCCACCATTCCGCTGCAGGTCATCGAACCCTTCCTGACCAAGCCGCTGGTCGTCGACCAGGCCCGCATCGACGGCGCGGCCACCATCGTCGCCACCGAGACCAGCCGCGTGCTGATGGGCTCGGGGGACACCGTGTTCGCCAAGAACGTGCCCGACGGCATCCGGGTCTGGCAGATCCTGCGACCCACACGGCCGCTCGAGGATCCAGTCACCCATCGAGTGGTCGCCTACGAGGCGAATCACCTGGGAACGGCGCGGGTCACCGAGTTCGGGACGCCGGCCACGCTCGAGATCGTGTCTGCCGTGGAAGAGATCGAGGTCGGCGACCTCATGGTGCCGAGCGAGCGTCCCTCGGTGTTCGCCTATGCGCCCCATCCCCCGGCGCAGGACATCGACGGCCGCGTGATGTCCATCTACCGCGGCGTCACCGAGACCGGCCGCCTGCACGTGGTCGCGCTCAACATCGGCGAGCGCGACGGCCTCGAGCGCGGCCATGTGGTCGCCCTGCACCGCAATCGCGGGGTCGCCGAATTCAAGGGCGACGAGGGCAAGGAGACCTTCGTGCTGCCGGACAAGCGTTACGGCCTGGGCGTGGTGTTCCGCGTGTTCGATCACGTCGCCTATGCACTGGTGATGGAGTCGGACGGCCCGGTGGTGATCGGCGACATGGTGCGCAAGCCCTGAACCCGAGCGATCCGCAAGGTCTGACGCCCGCCGACGACCTCGCCGACTGGCTCCGGCTGACATCCATTCCCGGCCTCGGCGGCGAAACGCAGCGGCGGCTGCTCGCCGCCTTCGGCCTGCCCGGCCACATCTTCGCGGCCGGTCGCAGCGCGCTGTCCGGCGTGATCGGCGGCGAAGCCGCCGATCTGCTGCTCGCCCCTGCCCGCCAGGAGGCGATCGATGCCGCGCTGGCCTGGGCCGCGGAACCCGACAACCATATCCTGACGCTGGCCGACGCGGGCTATCCGCGCGCGCTGCTCGATATCGCCGATCCCCCGGTGCTGCTTTATGTGAAGGGCGACCCGGCGATGCTGCAACGCCCGGCGATCGCCATCGTCGGCGCACGCTCGGCCACCGTGCAGGGGGAAACGAACGCCGAAGCTTTCGCCCGCGCGCTCAGCGAGCACGGCCTGACCGTGATCAGCGGCCTGGCGCTGGGCATCGACGCCGCCGCTCACCGCGGCGCGCTGGCGGCCGGCGACGGCGGCACGGTGGCGGTGATCGGCACCGGCGCCGACCGTATCTACCCCGCGCGCAACGCCGCCATCGCGCGCGACATCGCCACCCACGGCGCCATCGTCAGCGAGCTGCCGCTGGGCACCAACGCGCTGCGCCACAACTTTCCGCGCCGCAACCGCATCATCGCCGGCCTGGCGCAGGGCGTGCTGGTGGTGGAAGCAGCACTGGGCAGCGGCTCGCTGATCAGCGCGCGGCTGGCTGCCGAAACCGGCCGCGAAGTGTTCGCCATCCCGGGCTCGATCCATTCGCCGCTGTCGCGCGGCTGCCACCGCCTGATCCGCGAAGGCGCCAAGCTGGTGGAGACCGCCGAGGACGTGCTGGAGGAACTGCGCGGCCGCCTCGGCTGGCAGGCCGCCCGGCCGGTCGCGCCACCCGCCGGCCGGGCCCGTGCGGCGCTGCGTCACGCACCGCCCGCGCCGGCGCCGCAGCAGCAGCCCGCCCTGCCGCCTGGCGGCGACGCGGCGCGGGTGCTGCAGGCCATGGGCCACGACCCCGCCGACATCGACCTGCTGGCCGCCCGCTGCAACTTGACGGTCGACGCCCTGTACGCCATCCTGCTGGCCTTGGAACTGGATGGACACATCGCCCGGGTGCCGGGCGGCCGCTTCCAGCGCATCTCGACCGCGCAGCAATGACCCGCTGAGCCGAGCTCGCAAGCGGGCACCGTCATGCCGTATGGTGGCGGAAATTCAGGAGGCCCCCTTGTTCGACATCCTCGTCTATCTATTCGAAAGCTACATCCACGCCGACGCCTGTCCCGAATCCGACCAACTGGCGCGCAAGCTCGCCGCCGCCGGCTTCGAGGACGAGGAAATCTCCGAAGCGCTGGAGTGGCTCGCCGGCCTGCGCCGTGTCGCGCGCGAGATCCAGCCGGGCATTGCGCCGTCCGACGACTCGGTCCGCCTGTACTCGGACGACGAATGCCTGCGCCTGAGCCCCGAATGCCGGGGTTTTCTGGCCTTCCTCGGCAGTTCGGGCGTGCTCGACGCGGCGAACCGCGAGCTCATCATCGAGCGCGCGATGGCGCTCGACGGCTTCAACATCACGCTGGAGCGGCTCAAGGTCATCGTGCTGATGGTGCTGTGGCAGCAGGAGCAACCCATGGACACGCTCATCGTCGACGAATTGCTCAACGACGATGGCGAGGACGCCTTCCAGCCGGTGCTGCACTGACCGCACGGCGGCGTCCGCCCTCTTGCCTGCCTGCCGGGCCGCTCCTTATCATCCGCCGCTTCCGAACCCCTATGCGGGATGCCCCCCGGTGTCTCCAAGCTGGCCCCGAGCATGAGCAAGCAACTGATCATCGCGGAAAAGCCTTCCGTCGCGCAGGACATCGCCCGTGCGCTGGGCGGCTTCACGAAGGAAAAGGACTACTTCGAGTCCGAGCACTACGTGCTGTCCTCGGCCGTGGGGCACCTGCTCGAACTCGCGGTACCGGATGAGTTCGAGGTCAAGCGCGGCAAATGGACCTTCGCCCATCTGCCGGTGATCCCGCCGCACTTCGCGGTGAAGCCGATCGAGAAGACCGAGGACCGCCTCAAGCTGCTGACACGGCTGATCAAGCGCAAGGACGTCACCGGCCTCATCAACGCCTGCGACGCAGGCCGCGAAGGCGAACTGATCTTCAACTTCATCGTGCAGCACGCCGGGGCGAAGAAGCCGATGCAGCGCCTGTGGCTGCAGTCGATGACGCCGCAGGCGATCCGCGACGGCTTCGCCCACCTGCGCGCCGCGCAGGACGTCGAGGGCCTGCGCAACGCCGCGGTGTGCCGCGCCGAATCCGACTGGCTGATCGGCATCAACGGCACGCGGGCGATGACCGCCTTCAACTCCAAGACCGGCGGCTTCCACCTCACCACCGTCGGCCGCGTGCAGACACCCACCCTGGCGCTGGTCGTCGAGCGCGAGGAGAAGATCCGCCAGTTCAAGTCGCGTGACTACTGGGAGCTCGAAGCCAGCTTCGGCTGCGCCGCCGGACAGTACGCCGGACGCTGGTTCGACGAGAAATTCCGCAAGCCCGAGGGCGACGAACACGCCACCGCCTTCCGCCTGTGGGACAAGGCTCATGCCGACGCCATCCGCGCGAAATGCGAAGGCAAGCCCGGCGTCGTCACGGAAGAAGCCAAGCCCTCCACGCAGTTGTCGCCGCTGCTGTTCGACCTCACCAGCCTGCAGCGCGAGGCCAACGGCCGCTTCGGCTTTTCCGCCCGCGTCACGCTGCAACTGGCGCAGGCGCTGTACGAGAAGCACAAGGTGCTCACCTATCCGCGTACCGACGCACGCGCGCTGCCCGAGGACTACCTCGGCACGGTGAGCGAGGTCATGCGCACCCTGCCCGACCAGTACGCGCCCTTCGCCAACGAGATCACCAGACAGGGCTGGGTGAAGCCGAACAAGCGCATCTTCAACAACGCCAAGATCTCCGACCACTTCGCCATCATCCCCACCGGCACGCTGCCCAAGAGCCTGTCCGAGGCCGAATACAAGATCTACGACCTGGTCACCAAGCGCTTCCTGTCGGTGTTCTACCCGGCGGCCGAATACCAGATCACCACCCGCATCACCCGCGTCGAAGGCGAGGCCTTCAAGACCGAGGGCAAGGTGCTGGTCAACCCGGGCTGGCTGGCGATCTACGGCAAGGAAGGCGTCAGCGAAGACAAGGATGCGAAGGAAGGCGGCGGCCCGCAACTGGTGCCGGTGAAGCAGGGCGAGACGGTGTCCACCGAGGACATCCTCGTCAAGGCGCTGCAGACCAAGCCGCCGGCGCGCTTCAACGAAGCCACGCTGCTGTCGGCGATGGAAGGTGCGGGCAAGATGGTCGACGACGAGGAACTGCGCGCGGCGATGGCCGAGCGCGGCCTCGGCACACCGGCCACGCGCGCGCAGATCATCGAAGGCCTGATCACCGAGCAGTACATCCACCGCGAAGGCCGCGAGCTGATCCCCAGCGCCAAGGCCTTCTCGCTGATCACGCTGCTGAAGGGCCTGGGCGTCACCGCGCTGACCTCGCCGGAACTCACCGGCGGCTGGGAGTACAAGCTCGCACAGATGGAGCACGGCAGGCTCAGCCGCGAAGCCTTCATGCAGGAGATCGCCGAGATGGCGCGCGAGGTCGTCGAGCGTGCCAAGCGCTACGAATCCGACACCGTGCCGGGCGACTTCGCCACGCTGCAGACGCCGTGCCCGAAGTGCGGCGGCGTGGTCAAGGAGAACTACAAGAAGTTCGCCTGCCAGGCCTGCGACTGGAGCACCTGGAAGATCGTCGCCGGCCGCCAGTTCGAGATCGACGAGATCGAGACCCTGCTGCGCGACGGCAAGGTCGGCCCCCTGCTCGGCTTCCGCAACAAGATGGGGCGGCTGTTCAACGCCGACATCGTGCTCAACGACGAAAAGCAGCCCACCTTCGACTTCGGCCAGCCCAAGGAAGGCGAAGAGGCGGAGGCGGTCGACTTCTCGGATCAGCAGGCGGTCGGCACCTGCCCCAAGTGCGCCAGCAGCGTGTTCGAGCACGGCATGGCCTATGTCTGCGAGAAATCCGTCGGCCCGGCGAAGAGCTGCGATTTCCGCTCCGGCAAGATCATCCTGCAGCAGCCGATCGAGCGCGATCAGATGGCCAAACTGCTCACCGAGGGCAAGACCGAGCTGCTGAAGGGCTTCGTGTCGGCCCGCACGCGGCGCAAGTTCTCCGCCTTCCTGGTGCGCGGCAAGGACGGCAAGGTCGGCTTCGAGTTCGAGGCCAAGGCGCCGAAGGCGGCAGCGGGGAAGAAAACCGCAGAGGCCACCGCCGACGCCGACCCAGCGGACGAGGAAAAGAAGCCCGCCCCGCGCAAGCGGACCACAGGCAAAGCATCCTGACTTCGGGTCTTGCGCGGCCCGGTATCTGCACAGGCCGCGTTTCGGGGACGGCGGTGCCTTCGGAGGGGCGAGGACTGTCCGAGCCGAGCGCAGCGACGGCGAGTTCCGCAGCCCAGGAGG
>SHNC01000011.1:0-1831 GCA_004295105.1 Betaproteobacteria bacterium
CTCCAGCCCGGCGCGCAACAGCAACTCGCGTGTTTCAACCACGTCTTCACGTTGTCTGGGCGGCCTGCCGCGGCGGCGAGGGGGCTGATGTTCCACTTCCATGAATCGATATTAGACTGATCGTCTTGAAAAAACAAGAAGGGAGCTGCCAGAGCCAGCGGCAATGCCCTTCCCCGCGCTCCTGGCACTCCCATTGACCGAGTCGCCGCGGCAGGCTGATGCGGACCAGTTCCGCGAAATAGCGCGCACCCGTCGTCAGGATGTCATCGTTGAAGTCATCGCAGGTCTTGAAACCCTCTTTTCATTATGCGGAACTCCGCATGAGGCCGACCACCAGCCGAATACACCTCACACGAGCGCGTTCTTAGGACCCTACGCCTTCTTCATCGAGCGAATATAAAGCACCTTGCTCGTGCCACCCGGCGCGGTTCGCTCTTCGGTCACGAACAGGTCGCCACGCCCCCGCACCAGATCGGAAAGCTTCTTGTATCCGTAGAGTCTTGAATCGAAATCCGGCTGGATCTTTTGAAGATAGCTCCCGAAGGTGCCGAGATGCGCCCATCCGGAATCATCAGCCGATTTGTCGAGTGCTTCCATCAAGAAGTCCTTGGGAAACGGGGTACGCTCGATTTCGTCCGGAAAGAGAGCTGCGTTGGCCAATTCGCCGGCGGGCGATTGCGAGGTCTCCTGCTTTGCAGCGGACTCGGCTGGTGCAGCGGGCTTGCGTAGCACTTCGGTGAAGATGAACTTGTGGCACGCGTTGCGGAATGCTTCAGGAGTCTTCTGCTCCCCGAAACCGTACACCACGAGTCCTTCTTCTCGAAGCCTCACAGCAAGCCCGGTGAAGTCGCTGTCGCTGGTTACGAGGCAATAGCCATCGAATCGGCGAGTGTAGAGCAGATCCATGGCATCGATGATCATGGTGCTGTCCGTTGCATTCTTGCCAGTCGTGTACGCGAATTGCTGGACGGGCTTGATCGAATAGCGGTTCAGCACCTTCTTCCAGGACGCGCTGCTGGGCGAAGTGAAATCACCGTAGATGCGCTTAACGGTGGCTTCACCAAAGCGGGCAATTTCTTCGAGCAGGCCTTCGATGACTCCGGCCTGAGCGTTGTCGGCATCGATCAGAACGGCGAGCCGCTTGGCCGGCTCTTCCGCCTCAACCCTGACGACTGTTTTCGGCTGCATGGGAGTTCAATCCAATTTGAATACGCAAGGAGTATAGCTTACAGACTCCGGCGAGCGACTCATTGTCGGCGATCATTGGGGAAGCCCCCTTTTCGGATCACTGGTAGTGGTAGCGACACGCAATGACCACCAGCGCATGATCATCGACCGTGTACACCAGCCGATGAGTGTCGTCGATGCGGCGGGACCAGAAGCCCGCGAGGTTTTCCTTCAGCGGTTCCGGCTTGCCGACCCCTTCGAAAGGATGGCGCAGGCAATCCTTGATCAGGGCATTGATGCGCTTCAGCGTCTTGCGATCCTGCCCTTGCCAGTATTCATAATCTTCCCAGGCCGCCAGCGTCCAAGTCAGTCGGAGCACTCGGCCCTCAACGGGCATCGTCCAGGCCTTGCTCGATGGTCTTCCCCACCTGGAATTGCGCGATGGAGCGCGCCAGGTGCGCCGCATTGGCTGGGGATTTCAGCAGATGCACGGTTTCCATCAGGCTGTTGAAGGTGTCGAGCGACATCAGAACCGCATCGGGCGCGTCTCGACGGGCGATGACCGTGTAGTCGGCATCGTCGATGACCTGATCGATGACACCCTTGAGACTGTTTCTGGCCTCGGAGAAATTGACGACTCGCATGGCGAACCCACTCTGAATTG
>SHNC01000011.1:1841-12239 GCA_004295105.1 Betaproteobacteria bacterium
GCGTCACCGCGGCAGTCGGATGCGGATCAGCTCCGCGACATGGCGCGCACCCGTCGTCAGGATGTCATCGTTGAAGTCATCGCAGGCGTTGTGCAGCGGAGTGCCGCCCTCCTGCACAGCCGTCCCGTTGTCGATGAAAACGAAGTCACCCGGCACCTTCTGCGACGGCCAAATTCGAGTATCCGACGACGAGACGCAAGGGCACCACGCCCGAGACGCGTCATTCGACGACGGCGGGCTTCACATCGCCGCTGAACTGCAGCCGCGCGCGCAGCGCCTTCGTGACCTCGACGCGGCCGTCCTCAGCCACGCGCAGCGCATGGTCGACGTTGAAGCGGCGCGTCATCGGCCGCCAGTCGTCGCCGGCGATGAAGGCGGGCTTGCTGGCGGCATCCGACAGCGTGCCGGCCGATTCCTGCGCCATGGCGCCGGTGATGCTCGCCGGGGTGACCAGCACGGTGAGCGAGTGCGTGCCGCGTGCCGGTTCTCCGGTGCGCGGGTCGAGCAGGTGGGAGTAGCGCCGGCCGTCGAGGTCGAAGTAGCGCTGGTAGTCGCCCGAGGTGCCGATCGCCTCGCCGTCGTAGAGCGGCAGCGTGGCGAGCGGCGGCTGGCCGGGCCGCGGGTCCTGGATGCCGATGCGCCACGGCTGGCCGCCCTTGCTGCCGAGCGCCAACAGGTTGCCGCTGATGTTGATCAGCGCGTTGGCCACGCCTTGCGCGCGCAGGATGACCGCGGCGCGGTCGAGCGCATAACCCTTGGCGTAGCCGCCGAGGTCGAGCTGCACCGCCGGGTTGCGGCTGGCGACGCGGTTGCCGTCGATGACGAGGTCGGCCATGCGCGGCCGCGCGGCGAGCAGCGCCTGCACCCGGGCCGGATCGGGCAGGCGCGGCACGAAGGTGTCGGTGTGGAAGCCCCACAGCTCGATGAGCTTGCCCAGCGCCGGATCGAAGAGTTCGTCGCCGGTGGCGGCAATGCGCTGCGCGTCCGCAAGCATCGCGGCGAGCTCGTCAGACACGGTGGCGGTCTCGCCGCGGGCGATGGCGGCGTTCAGCGCGGTGAGCTCGGACGGCTCCCAGGCGTGGTAGGCGCGATGCAGGCGGTCGAACTCGCGCAGCACCGCGCCGATGGCAGCGTCGGCCTGGGCCGGATCCTCGCCATACACCGCAACCGATACCTGAGTGCCGAAGACGTAGGATTCGCGATGGAACACCTCGGGCCGCGAGCAGGCCGTCAACAGCGTGGCGAGGAAGAGCAGAAGAAGGCCGGCGAACCGGCCCGCGGCGGTCGCGCCCGCCATCAGCGCCCGCAGGCCTGCTCGAGCTTGGTGATGACCAGGCCGGCGACGTCGAAGCCCTGCTGCTGGGCGATCTCGACCATGCAGGTGGGGCTGGTGACGTTGATTTCGGTGAGATGGCCGCCGATCACGTCGAGGCCGACGATCAGCAGGCCGCGCGCCCACAGGATGGGCGCGAGGTATTCGGCGATCTCGCGCTCGCGCGCGGTCAGCGGCATCGCCACGCCGCGGCCGCCGGCGGCGAGGTTGCCGCGCGTCTCGCCCGCCTGCGGGATGCGCGCCAGCGAGAACGGCACCACCTCGCCGCCGACGATCAGCACGCGCTTGTCGCCCTCGGATATCTGCGGCAGGTAGCGCTGCGCCATGATGGTGCGCGCGCCTTCGTGGGTCAGCGTCTCGATGATCACGTTGCGGTTGGGGTCGTCGCGGCGCACGCGAAAGATCTGGCTGCCGCCCATGCCGTCGAGCGGCTTCAGGATCACATCGCCGATCTCGTCGATGAAGGCCTGGATGTCCACCGCATCGCGTGCCACCAGCGAGGTCGGCATGAACTGCGGGAACTCCGTGGTGGCCAGCTTTTCGGAGTGGTCGCGGATCGCGCGCGGGTCGTTGAACACGCGCGCACCGGCCTGCATCGCATCTTCCAGCAGCCAGGTGGCGGTGACGTATTCGAAGTCGAACGGCGGGTCCTGCCGCATCAGCACCGCATCGAAGTCGGCCAGCGACATCGGCTGCGCGTCGCCGGCGCTCTCGTACCAGCGCTCGTCGTCCGCCAGCGGCCGGATCGGCAGCGCGCGTGCGATCACCGCGCCGTCGCGCCAGGCGAGCGCGCCGCGCTGCATCGTCCACACCGCGTGGCCGCGCGCCGCCGCGGCGCGCATCATGGCGATGCTGGAATCCTTGTAGGCTTTCAGCGCGTCGAGCGGGTCGAGGATGAAGGCGAGCTTGAGGGAACGGGTCATGGTCGTCGCGGCAATGGATCGGGAGGTTTACCGTAGGAGCGCGCTTGAGCGCGACCGAGCGCTGCTGATCGCGGTCAAGCCCGCTCCGACAGAGCGTTTCAGGCGAGCGCTTCCACCGGCGCGGTTTCCTCGATCTCGACCGAGGCGGCGAGCAGCGCCAGGCGGGCGACTACACCATATGCATAAAACCTGTTCGGCGCCGCGTCCGGCCCCTGCGCACTGTCGGGCAGCGTGCAGCAGGCATCGAACGCCAAGGGCTTGAAGTGCATGCCCGGCGCGTTGAGGTTCTCGTCGCGGCCGCGCTCGGTGTGCACACGGTAGAAACCGCCCACCACGTAGTGGTCCATCATGTAGACGACCGGCTCGGCGACGCCGTCCTCGACCGTCTCGAAGGTGTGCACCCCTTCCTGGATGATGACTTCCTGCACCTGCAGGCCTTCCTTGACCACCGCCATCTTGTTGCGCTGGCGCCGGTTGAGGCCGACCACCTCGGAGGCGTCCTTCACCGTCATGACGCCCATGCCGTAGGTGCCGGCATCGGCCTTCACCACCACGAAGGGCGTGTCGGTGACGCCGTATTCCTTGTACTTGGCGCGGATGCGGGTCAGCAGTGTATCCACCTGCGCCGCCAGGCATTCCTCACCGGTGCGCTCCTGGAAGTTGATCTGGCCGCACACGCCGAACTCGGGGTTGATGCGCCACGGGTCGATGCCGATCGCCGTCGCGAAGTCGCGCACCACGCGGTCGTAGCATTCGGCGTGCTTCGATTTGCGCCGCGAATGCCATCCCGCATGCAGCGGCGGGATCAGCCATTGCTCGTCGAGCCCCTTCAGTTGCTGCGGAATGCCGCCCGACAGGTCGTTGTTGAGCAGTACCGCGCACGGATCGAAGCCGTCCAGGCCGATGCGGCTGCCGCTCCTGCGCAGCGGCTCGAGCGTCAGCGTGGCGCCGTTGGCCAGTTCCAGCACGGCGGGCGCGGTGATGTCGGGCAGCAGGCTGCCGATGCGCACGTCCAGCCCGGTGAGGCGCAGGATCGACACCAGCTTGGCCACGTTCTGCAGGTAGAACTGGTTGCGCGTGTGGTTCTCGGGGATCAGCAGCAGCTTGCTGGCGTCCGGGCAGATGCGCTCGATCGCCGCCTGCGCCGCCTGCACGCACAGCGGCATGAAGGCGTCGTTGAGGTTGTTGAAGCCGCCCGGGAACAGGTTCAGGTCCACCGGCGCCAGCTTGAAGCCCGAATTGCGCAGGTCGGTCGAGCCGTAGAACGGCGGCATGTGATCCTGCCACTGGGTGCGGAACCACTTTTCGATGTCGGACGCGTTGTCGAGGAACTGCTTTTCCAGCTCGAGCAGCGGGCCGGTGAGCGCGGTGGTGAGGTGAGGAACCATGTCTTTTCCCGGGGAAGCGCCACGACCAGGGGCGGTGGCCAAGATGAATTGGTTGGAATGTTACACCAAAGGCCGTGCCGGCCTGCCTCGCTCAGGCGCGCGGCAGCGGCAGGCGGTGCTCGTCCTTGACGACCTCCATCACCACGTAGGTGTGCGTCTGCCGCACGCAGGGCAGCGCCGAGATGCGGTCGCCCATCACGCGCCGATACTCGTTGATGTCGCGCGTGCGCACCGTCAGCAGGTAATCGAAATCGCCCGCGATCATCACGCAGGACTCGACTTCCGGAATGCGCCGCACCGCGTCGTTGAAGCGGCTCAGATCCTGCGCCGACGTGCTCGACAGCAGCACCTGGACGACCACCAGGTGGTCGACCCCCACCGCGGCCGGGTCGAGATCGGCGTGGTAGCCGCGGATCACGCCTGCCTTCTCGAGCCGGCGCATGCGCTCGGCGCACGGTGTCTTGGTGAGGCCGACGCGCTGCGACAGTTCGACGAGCGACAGGCGGGCGTCGTCCTGGAGTTCGGCCAATATCTTCAGATCGATCCGGTCCATTGCACTGCAACAGGCGTTTCGCCTGTTTTTCCGTCAAACATGAGCCATTATGGCTTTATAAATTGCGATTTTGGCACCATCAACTACGCTTCTTGACGAAGAATTTCGCCCCGACATTGACCGATCGAAGCCCTGCCGTGACGGGCCGTCACGCTGCGCCGAGGAACTCCCGCCATGATCCCGACCCCTGCGTTCGATGCCCTTGCCGCCGCCCTGCCCGACCGCCCACGCAGCGCGCTGCGCCAGCGCATCGATGCCGTCTGGCGCGCACCGGAGCCCGCCTGCGTGCCGCCGCTGGTGGAGGCCGCGCGGCTCGACGAGCGCATGCAGTCGAAGGCGCGCGACATGGCGCGCAAGCTGGTGGTCGGCCTGCGCGCGACCCGCGCCCGCTCGAGCGGCGTCGATGCCCTGATGAAGGAGTTCTCCCTGTCCAGCCAGGAAGGCGTGGCGCTGATGTGCCTGGCCGAAGCGCTGCTGCGCGTACCCGACAAGGCCACCGCCGACCGCCTGATCCGCGACAAGCTGGCCGACGGCGACTGGCGTTCGCACATCGGCAACAGCCCCTCGCTGTTCGTCAATGCCGCGACCTGGGGGCTGCTGATCACCGGCCGGCTGGTGACGACCAGCAGCGCGGAGGGACTGGGCTCGGCGCTGACCCGGCTCGTGGCGCGCGGCGGCGAGCCGCTGATCCGCAAGGGCATGGACCTGGCGATGCGCATGCTGGGCGAGCAGTTCGTCACCGGCCGCACCATAGACGAGGCACTGGAGCGCGGCCGCGCGCAAGAACAGCGCGGCTACCGCTACTCCTTCGACATGCTGGGCGAGGCGGCCATGACCGCGGCCGACGCCGAGCGCTACTTCCGCGACTACGAAACCGCGATCCACGCCATCGGCAGGGCTTCGGCCGGACGCGGCGTGGTCGACGGCAACGGCATCTCGGTCAAGCTGTCGGCCCTTCACCCACGCTACACCTGGGCACAGCGCGAGCGCGTGCTGGCCGAACTGCTGCCCCGGCTGCAGGCGCTGTGCGCACAGGCCAAGAGCTACGACATCGGCCTCAACATCGACGCGGAAGAGGCCGACCGCCTCGACATCTCGCTCGACCTGCTGGAGGCGCTGGCGTTCGACCCTGCGCTCGGCGACTGGAAGGGCCTCGGCTTCGTCGTGCAGGCCTATCAGAAGCGGGCGCCCTCCGTGCTCGATTTCGTCATCGACCTCGCCGCCCGCAGCCACCGGCGGATGATGATCCGGCTGGTGAAGGGCGCGTACTGGGACGCCGAGATCAAGCGCGCCCAGCTCGACGGGCTGACGGGCTACCCGGTGTATACGCGCAAGGTCTACACCGACGTGTCCTACCTCGCCTGCGCGAAGAAGCTGCTCGCCGCGCGCGATCTCGTCTACCCCCAGTTCGCCACCCACAATGCGCACACGCTGGCGGCGATCTTTCAGCTCGCCGGCGACAGCACGGCCGACGGCAACTGGCGGGCAGGCGACTACGAGTTCCAGTGCCTGCACGGCATGGGCGAACCGCTCTACGACCAGATCGTCGGCAAGCCCGACACCCACCGCCTCGTTCGCATCTACGCGCCGGTGGGCAGCCACGAGACCCTGCTCGCCTACCTGGTGCGCCGCCTGCTGGAGAACGGTGCCAACACCAGCTTCGTGAACCGCATCGTCGATGAGAACGTGCCGGTCGAAGAACTGATCGCCGACCCCGTCGAGCAGGCTGCGCCGCTGGCCGGCGCGCCGCACCCGAAGATTGCGCTGCCGGCCGATATCCTCGGTGCCCAGCGCCGCAACTCGGCCGGCCATGACCTGGCGAGCGAGCCGGTGCGCGCGCGCATCGCTGCCGCCCTGCAGGCCTCGCGTGCCACCGCCTTCACCGCGGCGCCGATGCTGGCGCAGGCAATCGCCGCCGCCGGCGAGCCGCTGCCGGTGACCAACCCGGCCGACCGTGGCGAGATCGTCGGCCGCGTCGTCGAGGCCGACACGGTTGCCGTGGACGCCGCCTGCGCGGCTGCCGCGGCTGCCGTACAGGGCTGGGCGATGCGCCCCGCCGAGCAGCGTGCCGCCTGCCTTGCGCGCGCGGCCGATCTGCTTGAGCGCGACGCCGACACCCTGCTGGCGCTGGCGGTGCGCGAAGCGGGCAAGTCGTGGTCGAACGCGGTCGCCGAACTGCGCGAGGCGGTGGATTTCCTGCGCTATTACGCCGAGCAGGTGCGCGACTTCGATCCCGCCACCCACCCGGCGCTGGGCCCGGTGCTGTGCATCAGCCCGTGGAACTTTCCGCTGGCGATCTTCACCGGCCAGGTGGCGGCGGCACTCGCTGCCGGCAACCCGGTGCTGGCCAAGCCCGCCGAGCAGACCCCGCTGATCGCCGCGCACGCGGTGGCGCTGCTGCACGAAGCCGGCATCCCGGCCGATGTGCTGCAGTTGCTGCCCGGCCGTGGCGAAACCGTCGGCGCCGCACTGGTCGCCGACCCCCGCGTGCGTGGCGTGATGTTCACCGGCTCGACCGAAGTCGCCGGTCTCATCAACCGCACGCTGGCGCAGCGCGGCGGCAACATCCCGCTGATCGCCGAAACCGGCGGCCAGAACGCGATGATCGTCGATTCCACCGCACTGCCCGAGCAGGTGGTGGCCGACGTGCTTGCCTCCGCCTTCGACTCCGCCGGCCAGCGCTGCTCGGCGCTGCGGGTGCTGTGCCTGCAGCAGGACATCGCCGAGCACACGCTGACCATGCTGCGCGGTGCACTCGACGAACTGCGCGTCGGCGACCCGGCCGACGTGCGCATCGACATCGGCCCGGTGATCGACGCCGACGCTCGCGCCGGACTCGAAGCGCATGTCGCCGCAATGCAGGCCAGGGGGACGCGCGTGACCCGCCTGTCGCTCCCCGAGGCGTGCAGCGGCGGCACTTTCGTGGCGCCGACCATCATCGAGATCGGCAGCATGGCGGAGCTGGGCCGCGAGCAATTCGGCCCCATCCTGCATGTGTTGCGCTTCCGCGCCAGCGAGCTGCCGGCCCTGGTCGAGGCGATCAACGCCAGCGGCTACGGCCTGACGATGGGCGTACACACCCGCATCGACGAAGCCGTGGAGCAGATCCGCACCCATGCCCACGTCGGCAACCTGTACATCAACCGCAACATCATCGGCGCCGTGGTCGGCGTGCAGCCCTTCGGTGGCGAAGGCCTGTCGGGCACAGGGCCGAAGGCGGGCGGCCCGCTGTACCTGCACCGGCTGGTGCAGCGCAGCCCGGGCGCACCGTTGCAGCATGGCGTGCTGCGGGTCGAGCAAGACACCGGCTTGCCGCTGTTCGAGGAGCTGGTGCAGTGGCTGGACGTGCACGGCCGCGCGCTGCTCGAGGGCGACGAACTCGCCGTGCTGCGCGACCGCGCCGACGCCTGCCGCGCGCGCCGGCTGGCCGGCCTGCGCCTGGTGCTGCCCGGCCCCACCGGCGAGGACAACAGCCTGCGCTTCGTCCCGCGCGGCCGGGTGGCGGGCGTGGCGGCGACGCCCGCCGGCTGCGTGCACCAGTTGCTGGCGGCGCTCGGCAGCGGCAACCGCATCGTGTTCGGCGACGAAGCCCACGCGCGGCGCGTGCTGTCCTCGCTGCCCGAAGGCATCCGCAGCCGCGCGAAGCTGGACGCGAAGTGGTTCGACACCGACTTCGGCGCACTGCTGTTCGACGGCAGCGACGCCGATGCCGACGCCTGGCAGGCCCGCCTCGCTGCACGCCCCGGTCCCATCCTGCCGCTGCTGCGGCCGATGCCGGACTACGACCACGGCCGCCTGGTGCAGGAGCGCAGCGTCAGCATCAACACCGCCGCCGCCGGCGGCAATGCCAGCCTGATGGCGATGGGCGCCTGAGGCGCCCTGGATGTGGGGCAAGGCAAGCCCGCCGATTTGGCTTACCTTATGCGGACGGGCACCGCCGCGTAAGGCGCATCACACCTGCTGCAACGCTCGATAACCACACCAAGGAAGGAGACCCACATGAACAACAAGACCCTGCTCGCCACCGCCTGCCTCGCGCTGGGCTCCCTGTCCAGCGCCGCATGGGCCGACCTTGCCGTGGCCATCGCCGGCCCGATGACCGGCCAGTACGCCTCGGCCGGCGACCAGATCCGCAAGGGTGCGGAAATGGCGATCGCCGACATCAACGCCCGTGGCGGCGTGCTCGGCGAGAAGCTGAAGCTGGAAGTGGGCGACGATGCCTGCGACCCCAAGCAGGCGGTGTCGGTGGCCAACACCATGGTCAATCGCAAGATCGTCTTCATGCACGGCCACTGGTGCTCGAGCTCGACGATTCCGGCCTCCGAGGTCTACAACGAGGCCGACATCCCGATGGCCACCGTGTCGACCAATCCGCAGGTGACCGAGCGCGGCTTGAAGAACATCTTCCGCATCATGGGTCGCGACGACCAGCAGGGCATGGTGGCCGGCAGCTACATCGCCGACACCTTCAAGGGCAAGAAGGTCGCGGTGCTCGACGACAAGAGCGCCTACGGCAAGGGGCTGGCCGACGAGATCGCCAAGGCGATGACGGCCAAGGGCCTGAAGCCCACGCTGCGCGAATCGATCACCGCCGGCGAGAAGGACTACTCGGGCATCGTCACCAAGCTCAAGCAGGCCGGCGTCGAGGTGCTCGCCTATGGCGGCTATCACACCGAAGTGGCGCTGATCCTGCGCCAGGCGCAGCAGGCCGGGATGAAGCTCACGGTGATGGGCGGCGACACCATGACCAACTCCGAACTGGTGACCGCCGCCGGCCCGGCCGCCGACAACGTGATGTTCACGTTCTCGCCCGACCCGCGCAAGAACCCGGACGCCGCGCCGGTGGTCGAGAAGTTCCGCGCCGCCAAGGTCGAGCCCGAAGGCTACGTGCTGTACGCCTACGCCGCGATGCAGTTGTTCGACCAGGCGGCCACCCAGGCCAAGAGCACCAAGTTCAAGGACCTGGAGAAGGCGCTGCGTGGCGGCAGCTTCAAGACCGTGATCGGCACGCTGTCCTTCGACGCCAAGGGCGACCAGAAGGCACCGGGCTTCGTCGTGTATCGCTGGCAGGGCGGCAAGTACGACTACGCGAAGTAAGGGGACACGACGCACTCCGCACGGGCGCACCAACATGCCGAGGTGACGCGTCGACTCCCTCCCCTTCAAGGGGAGGGCTGGGGTGGGGATGGGGTCGCAAGGGCGCCTGAAAACCCCATCCCCCTCCTAACCTCCCCCTTGAAGGGGGAGGAACAGCCCCTACACCCCCACGGGAGATATCGTGGCCTACGCACTTCAGCAACTGATCAACGGCCTGACGCTCGGTGCCATGTACGGCCTGATCGCCATCGGCTACACGATGGTGTACGGCATCATCGGCATGATCAACTTCGCCCACGGCGACATCTTCATGGTGAGCGCCTTCATCGCGGTCACCGCGTTCACGCTGCTCGCGGCCGCCGACGTCACCTCGGTGCCGCTGGCGCTGACCTTCGTGCTGATCGTGGCTATCTTCTTCACCTCGGCCTACGGCTGGGCGGTGGAACGCACCGCCTACCGCCCGCTGCGCGGCTCGACCCGGCTGGCACCGCTGATCTCCGCGATCGGCATGTCCATCCTGCTGCAGAACACCGTGCAGCTCACCCAGGGCGCGCGGGTGAAGCCGATTCCGCCGGTGATCGAGGGCGGCATCGAGCTGTGGAGCACGCCCGCCTTCACCGTGCAGATCGGCTGGAGCCAGGTGCTGATCATCGTCACCACGGTGGTGCTGATGTTCGCCTTCACCTGGATGATCACGCAGACCCCGTTCGGCCGCCAGCAACGTGCCTGCGAGCAGGACCGCACGATGGCGGCGCTGCTCGGCGTCAATGTGGACCGCACGATCTCCTACACCTTCATGCTCGGCGCGGCGCTGGCCGCGGTGGCCGGGGTGATGGTCACGGTGTACTACGGCGTGGTCGATTTCTTCATTGGCTTTCTCGCCGGCATCAAGGCCTTCACCGCGGCAGTGCTGGGCGGCATCGGCTCGCTGCCGGGGGCGATGCTGGGCGGACTCCTCATTGGCTTGATCGAATCGTTCTGGGCCGCCTACCTGTGGCCCGAGTACAAGGACGTCGCCACCTTCGGCATCCTGTGCCTGGTGCTGATGCTGCGCCCCTCCGGCCTGCTCGGCCGGCCTGAAGTGGAGAAAGTCTGATGAGCGCC
>SHNC01000248.1 GCA_004295105.1 Betaproteobacteria bacterium
GCAGGGATGGACCCCGTGGCACCGAACGCCTCAAGGTGCGGCTGCTGTCCCGGGATCCGCCCGCCGGAAACGGCCGGCGTGGACCGAAACATCTCATTGACCGCCTTCGCCGCCGCACACTCAATGAGCGGCGGGGCGGTCAGGCCGCGACCCAGTTTTCCAGTTTCAGGCCGGGATAGTCGCGGAAGTCGGCTTCGTTGTTGGTGATCAGCGCCGCGCCGACAGCGATGGCATGGGCGGCGATGAGACGGTCGAGCGCATCGCGTCGGCGGTCACGGATGGCTGCGCGCAGGATGCCGAACTGCTCGGCTGCGGCCTCGGTGAAAGGCAGCACCGGAATGCGTTGCACCAGCAGCGCGAGCACTTTTTCGTCATGGTCTCGGTTGCGCTGCTGCATCTCCAGGCCGGCACGCAGCTCGGCGTAGGTAACGACCGACATCAGCGCCTCGCCCTGCTTCAGGGCGCTGAGGCGTTGCAATACCTGCGGCGGGTGACGCTGGATGAGGTGGATGCAGATGTTGGTGTCGAGCATGTAGGGCATGGCGCTCAGGCTCCGCCGACGGATTGCGGCGGAGCCGCCGCGTCGGGCTCGCCATTGCCGAACACGCCACCCCAGTCGCGCTCCTTCTGTTCGTGAAACTCGCGACCACCCGTCATGAAGTCCGGGCTGAAGGACGCAAGAATCGCCGGCAGGTCGGCCAGGGTTTCACGCTCCACCGGGCGCAGAACCAGGGTGTTGCCGACGCGCTCGATTTCGATCTCATCGGCCGGGCCGAGAAAGGCGAGTTCCTTGGGGATGCGCACCGCGAGCGAGTTGCCGCTCTTGAACATACGGGTCAGCATGACGACCTCTCTGTGATGTATATACTGGATATACAAGTTTAGAAGACGAGCGGGCCTTTGGCTACTTGCGTCACGTACCTCCAGGCCCAGCCGGCGAGCCGGCGGCATTGATCTTCAACGCTTGTGAGCATCACGAATCGAGGATCCGTGTCCAACCGGGTCCAATCTCCGCGACAAGGCCCACACCAGCGGCACCACCCCCAAAGCCACCACGACATGCTTCAGCGCATGCCCCGCCACCATGCCCCCCGTCACCACCCACACCTCCCGATCCAGCATCTCGAAGCCCTTCGCCACCGCATAGGCACCGAGCAGCAGCCCCCACGGCAGGCGCACCGCGCCGGCGACCGCCGGAAGGCGCAGCCATAGCAGCAGCACGGCGAAGCCGCCGAACTGGGCGAGCCCGTAGAGGCGCAGATCGCCGGTCGTCACCCACACGGCGATCGACACCAGGCCGAGGAGCAGCCAGCCCAGCAGCCAGCGGATGCCCGCCTGCGGGCCGCGCCGTTCTGCGGCGACCGCGCCCACCGCGCCGGCGAACGCAGCGGTCATCGGCAGGCGGTCCCACACCAGGGATTGGTCGTTGGGCGACAGGTGATACCAGGCGCTGCCGAACCCGGTGAGCACGAGGGCGGCAAAGAACAGCGCGAGCGCCCGGCGCTGGACCGATCGTGCGCGATGCGTGTGCAGCAGCCCTGCGCCACCGACGACGGTGAAGAGAAAGCTGGTGAGCACGTCGGCGGCGTTGGGCAACACGAACCCGCTGAGGGTCAATGCGCGCTGGTCGGCCAGGCCGTGGTATTGCTGCGGCTGGGCAATGGGCGGCGCGAGCAGGAATGCCAGCAACGACAGGACGACCAGCAGGAGCAGCGCGAGGCGCTCGGCAATCGGCGGGGTCAACAGCCTGCGCATGGACGGGGTCGCGGCTCACCCCGGGCCGGCACTGTTCCTCAGCCGCTCGCGGACCGCCGCCACGATGCGATCGATGTCGGATGCAGTGACTTCTCCGCGCTCGAGCGCGTCGATGCTCCGTTCCGCCTCGGCCGCCCATGCTGCGGAAATTTCTTCCGCGTCGTCCGGGCCGATGCGCCTGGATGGCCGAAAGGCGGGGTGATTCCGCACCGACAGTGCCAGCGCGTCCGCCACGATCTGCGCGAACTTCGACATTGGATGGGCCTCCGTCCATTCCACCGCGTGGCCGGCAGGCCATCGCTCACCTTGCCGGCTTCAAGACTCACATCGCCACGCGTCACCCATTAAACATAGACGTCGCCGCGCCTTGCCGCCGGGCGCTCATGTTGTCAGGTGCGCAAACGCACGCAATCGGCCGCTACGTCCGCCATCGCCGGGCAGCCGATCAGGCCCAGCGTGCGTTCGATTTCGCTGCGGATGATTTCCAGCGCGCGTGCGACGCCCGGCTTGCCGCCGGCCGCCAATCCATACAGGGTGGCGCGCCCCGACAGCGCCGCATCCGCGCCCAGCGCGCGCGCCTTGACGAAATCGCTGCCGCGGCGCAGGCCGCTGTCGACGATGATCGTCATGTCCGGCCCGACGGCGGCGCGGATGGCGGGCAGCATCTCGATCGGCGCCGGGCAGGTGTCGAGCTGGCGGCCGCCGTGGTTGCTGACGACGATGCCGTCGGCGCCGGCTTCCTGTGCGCGCACGGCGTCCTCGGGCAGCAGGATGCCCTTGATCAGCAGCTTGCGCGGCCACAGGTCGCGCAGCCAGCGGATGTCGTTCCAGGTGAGCGTCAGGTCCATCTGCGCGGCGAGGAAGGCGGCGGCATTGCGCGCGCTGTCCATGCCGGGCGGCAGGAAGTCGCCGAGGTTGCGGAAGCGCGGCATGCCGTGCGGCACCAGCACGTCGAGGATCCAGCGCGGGTGCAAGGCGACGTCGAGCAGGTTGCGCGCGTCGAGCTTCATCGGCGCGCGGTAGTTGCGGCGGTCCCAGGTGCGGTTGCCGAACACGCTGGCGTCGGTGGTGAGCACGATGGCTTCCGAGCCGGCGCGTTCGGCGCGCTTCACCACGCCGGCGAGATTGGCGCGGTCCTTGAACGGGTAGATCTGCATCCAGTGGCGCACGCCGGTGGCGGCAATGTCTTCCAGCGCGATGGTGGACACCATGCTCTGGCAGAACGGGATGCCCGCATCGCGCGCGGCCTCGGCCAGCAGACGGTCGCCCTCGTGCGCCAGCAGGCCGTTGAAGCCGGTGGGGGCGATCAGCGCCGGCAGGGCGACGGGGGAGCCGAACAGGGTGCAGCCGAGATCGCGCCGCGACACGTCGACCAGGGTGCGCGGCAGCAGGTCGATGGCGTCGAACGCGGCGCGGTTGCGCGCGAGGGCGAGTTCGTCGTCGGCGCCGCCTTCGAGGTATTCGACGCAGAAATTGGGCACGCGCCGCGCCGCCATCGCGCGCAGCTCGGCAATGTCGTGAGCGCGGGCGAGGTCGCGTCCGCGGTAGAGTCTGCGCTTGAGCATCGTCCGCATTGCGGCGCGGGGCCGCAGCACATGGGGGATGCCGATTGTAGCCAAGCCCGGCCGCCGGACCGTCGCCGGCGGGCGCTCAGCGCGTGCCGGCGAGCAGTCGCTCGCCGGCCGCGATGAGTTCTTCGGCGCTGCCGCACACCGGGCACTCCCAGCGCAGCACGCCGCTTCGGGTCAGGATCAGGACCTGGCTCCCGGTCGGGTCGAAACTCACCGCGCGCGGCGTGTCCTGCGGCCGCACCACCGCGAGCTGGCGGCCGGCGTCGGCGTCCCACACACGCACGGTGCCGTCGAAACTGCTGCTCACCAGCATCGTGCCCTGATCGTTGAACTGCAGGTCGCTGAGATCGGCGATCTGGCCGCTGAAAGGCTGGGCGAATTCGACACTGCCGCCCCCCTTGCCGCCCTTTCTGGTGAGGTCGGCGATGACCACCGTCTTGCTCTCGAGGGCGACGGCCAGTCGCGTGCCGGCAGGATCGAAGGCTGCAAGTTCGGCGCGATACTTGAACGGCAGCCGCAGCGGTTCGGCGGCCGCGTCGTCGAGACGGACGACGTCGATGTAATGGGCCCGTTCGCTCTCGCTGCAGCCGAACGCGACCTGCAAGCCGTCGCGCGCCAGCGCGGCAGGATCGCACACGTCCGCGCGGTAAGCGACCGCGGTGCGCAGCGGTGCCGGCCGCTGTGTGGCGTCCGGGGTCAGCGCATGCAGCCCGACCAGCCTGCCACCCTCGAAGGCGGCAAGGTGCTGCCCGTCGGGCGAGATCAGATGTACAAAGCGCCGCTCTTCCACCCCTGCCCCCTGCCCGGCGGCGGCGACGCCAAAGCGCGCCGCGCGCGCGTCCCAGCGGATGAGCTGGCTGCCGCCACCACGCAGCAGCAGGTGCAGACCGTCGGGCAGCAGCGGCTCGCCCCGCGTCGCATCGCCCGGCGTGCTGCTGCCGGCGGGTGCCACGACATCGGCGGGCTGGCCGGACACGCGCAGGCGCTTGGCGCGGGCAAGCATGGGCAGCAGCGACTGCGCCGAAGAACCAGCGGCGAGGGCGGAACTGGCGACGTCGCCCCCCCGATCGTCGAAGGGCCGCAGCATGGCGGTCGGCGGCAGCGTCCACACGCGGGCGGTGCCGTCGTCGGCGGCCGACAGCACATGACGGCCGTCGGGGGAAAACACGGCCGACCCGACCGCCCCCTTGTGCCCGCGCAGGGCGAGCAATTGGACCGGCTCGCTGCGGTCGCCGGAACCGAGCGTCCACAGCCGCGCCGAGCGATCACTGCTGGCGGTGAGAAGCACATCGCGGTCCTGCGGGTGAAACGCGACCGACAGGACGACGTCCCCGCGCCGGGGGAAGGTGCGCACACGTTTTCCCGACGCAGCATCCCACACCTGCACCACGCCGTCGGTCGACGCGCCAGCGAGGCGCGTGCTGTCGTGGCTCCAGTCCAGCGCGCAGAAGCGCTCCTCCGCGGGCAACTGCGAGCGCTTGCGCCTGAGCGTGGCAGCGTCGAACAGCGTGGCCCTGCCGTCCTGGTCGAGCAGGGTGATCCACTTGCCGTCGGGGCTGTAGGTGACGCCCGCCTTGACGAAGACGAAATCCTCGCAGCTTGCCGAGCTGCTGCGTGAGTCGAGCATGCCCTGCGCGTCGGCATGCACCAGTTCGAGTTCGCGCACCATGCGCCCGGTGGCGGCGTCCCACACCGTGGCATGGCCGGTTCGCCCGACCGCGAGAACGCGCCGGCCGTCAGGGCTGAAGCCGGCGTGGCGAACGTCCTCGGCGGTGTATTCCATGCTCCGCAGCGGGCGGCGTTTGCCGGTGGCCACATCCCACACCACCACCTCGCCCTTGCCGCTGACGGCACTCGGGTCGGTGGCGGTGACCAGGCTGCGGCTGGTGGCATCGAACACTGCGCTATTGACCGCAGCGTCGTGCGCGAGCACGTGCAGCAGGGCGCCCGAACCGGCATCCCACAGGCGCGCGGTGCCGTCGCCGCTGGTAGTCGCCACCAGTCGCCCGTCCGCGCTGAAACGCGCCGAACCGACGATGTCGGTATGGCCGCCGGGGCCACCGAGCTCGAGCGTGGTCCCACCGATGATGTCGTGGATGTCCGCTCCCCGCTCGGTCGGGATCACCACCCGCCGGCCGTCCGGGCTGAAGTTCTCCGGCCCCAGCGCGAACCCGAGCCAGAATTCGCCCGAAGCGCTGATGTTGAGCAGACGCTGCACGCCCGGAAAGCTGAGGGATGGCACATTCGCCGCCACCGCTGCGCGCAGCGCCATCAGTGCGCGCACGTTGGTGGGGTCCTGGCGCACGACGGCCAGTGTTTCGCCGAGCGCCTGCTCCGGCTGCCGGAAGAGCTTCGACCTGGCGTCGGCCAGCACCTTCTCGAGGTTGGCGGCAGCCGTCTGCAGCTTCGCCTCGGCCGTCTTGCGATCGGCCTCGCGCGCGCTGATCAGGGCCGTGAGCGCCACGCCCGCCGCGATCACGGAGGCGAGCAGCGCCACGCCCAGCACCCCCGACAACCGCCGCAGGTGGCGCGCAGCGGCGGCCTCGCGCTCCAGCGCCTCCTGCTTTGCGCGATGCAGACGCTGATCCTCGCGTTCACTTTCGGCAATGAAGCTCAGGGTGGCGTCGTAGTCCTCCGCCGGCGCGTAACGCGCCGCCCAGGCCGGGGTCGGCTCCGCGCGGTCACGCCAGTCGAGTGCGCGCCGCAGATCGCGCCCGCCGACCAGTTCGCCCTCGCCCGCCTTCCAGCGCCGCGCTTCCTCGCTCAGGCTGAGGAAGTCGCGCGCATTGGCCGATTCGTCCTCCACCCAGCGGTGCAGGCGCTGCCACTGACGGATCAGCGACTCGTGCGAGATGTCGAGCTGGGTGTCGGCATCGAGGGCGACACCCAGCGGCGGCATCAGGAAATGGCGCCCGGGCGCACGGAAGGCTTCGACCACCTCGATGACTTCGGACGGCGCCACGCCAGCCACCGCCGCAGCCTCGCCGACGCTGACCGGGCGGCGAATGTCGCGGCGCCCGGGCTGGCCGCCGGTGAGGCACTTGAACAGGCGCTCGACGACGTGCTGGCGGCCGGTCGTCAACGCGGCGTAGATCTGTTCCGCATGCTGATCGAGGGCGCCGCGGAATCCACCCAACTCGCGATACAGCGCCAGGGTCAGCACCGGCGCCGCGGGACCGGGCGCGTGCTGCCACAGCCGCAACAGCAGATGCTGCAGCAGCGGGAGCTGGTCGGGATCGTCGCCGACCTCGTTCTCCAGTTCGGCCACCAGCAGTTCGTCGACGTCGCCGCCGAACACGCGCGCCGGGCCGCGGATCGCCATGCCCACCTGCTCGCGCGTCAGGCGCGGGGTGAGGAACTGGTTGTCGTTGAGCGCTTCGGGCAGGCCGCGAAAACGCGCACAGGCACCGATGAAATCCGAGCGCATGGTGAGGACGACGTGAATCGCCAGCTCGCGCTGCGCCGCGGCGCGCAGCAGCAGCTCGACGAAGGCGTTGGCCTCGTCCTTGCGCTGCGGCGTGCCGTAGCGGAACAGCTCCTCGAACTGGTCGACCACGATCAGCACATTGGCGTGCGCCTCGAGGCGCGCGTCGGCGACGAGCTGCACGAGGCCGAGCGGACCGCGGCGCAACTCGGCGGCGGCAAACTCGCGCGCCGGGATGCCACCCGACTCGCTCAACACGTGCGGCGCGACCAGTTCGCCGGCCAGTGCATCGATCGGCGCGCCGCCGGGGCGCATCAGCACCACGCGCCAGTCGGAACCCGCCGCGGCGAGAAAGCCCGCTTCCAGCGCCGGCAGCAGGCCGGCACGCACCAGCGACGACTTGCCGGCACCGGACTCGCCCACCACGGCGACGAAGCGCGAGCGGCTGAGGCGCTCCAGCAGCGCATCGATCTGCTGCTCGCGGCCGAAGAACAGATGCGCCTCGCCAGCCTCGAACGGGCGCAGGCCGGGATACGGCGAACCGGACAGCCAGGCGAGCTCAGACGCCGTCGCCATGCCCATCCCCCAGGAACTCGCCGATCCGCGCCAGCTCGGCGGGATTCAGGCCGCCGTCACAGCGGAAGTACTTCATCGGCGCGTAGTGCAGGCTCAGCTCTTCGAGCTTGTCGTGTCCGGGCTGCGACGGCGGCGGCGGACCCACGCAGATCGACAGCAGTTCGATCGGCACCTCGCGCTGCGCGATCACCTTGCTGCTCTGCAGGAACTGCTGCGTGACCCAGCACGGCCGCGTCTTGCCGAACACCAGCATGAGACCCTGGCAGAGGCTGAGATTGGTCTCCCACTCTTCGCGCCACGCCGCCGGGTCGGTCGTCATCGGCGGTTCGAGCACGATGTAGCCCTGGCCGGTGAGCCAGTTGGAGATTTCGGTGGCGAAGCCGCGGTCGAGCAGGTCGGCGTTCACGAACAGGCACTTGGGCGCCGGCGCGGCCCGCTCGCGCGGCTTGCGCTGCATCAGCGCGGCGACGGCCTGCTTGAATTCCTGCAGGCCGCAACTGCGCACGGTGGGCAGCGACAGCAGCTCGCGCGCATCGCTGTCGGCCACCTGCCCGACGTCGAGCTGCGGGTCGCGCCACTGCACGATACGCGCGGTCGGCAGCAGCGGCAGGGCCGACGCGTAGCGCAGCCAGGCCATGCCCTTCGGATAGTCGCTGCGGTCGCCGGCGAGCGGCCCGAGGAGCTGCACGAACAGCCGCGACTGCTCGAGGTCGTCGCGCAACTGACGGCAGTGCAGGTCGAGATCGTCACGCGAGTAGCGCTTCTTCGGCAGCACGTCGTAGCCGAGCTGCTCGAGGTAGGCCTTCACCTCCTCGCGCTGCTGTACCAGATCGTCGGTAACTTCGGCGAGCACCAGCGTGGCGGCCTCGTCGCCGTCATCCGTCGCGCGCACGACCCCACCCGCGGGCGCCGGCCGTTCGGCACCGGGAAACCCGGGCGCGGCACGGAGCAGGGGGCCCGGTGCAACGCCCGGCACCACGATCGCGGGTTGCGGAGCGGGCTGCGGCGCCTGCTGCAGCAGCCGGTTCAGGTGATCGGCCACCTTCTGCACGAGCTGCGACAGGCGGTCGTAATAGAGTTCGCGGTCGGACGGAAAATCGACCCGCAGCGGTCGCGAAGTCTGGTCGTCGGAGAGCTTCTTCCAGAAGTTGTGCGGGATCAGGTCCTGGAACTCGGGCGGCAGGCGGCTGCGATCGAGATCCTCGATGGCGACGATGAAGACGCCACCGCCACCGCCGCGCGCATCGAGCGCAGCGAGGAAGGTGGAGCGCTCGCGCCGGCACCACTCCGAGCGCAGGTAGGCGAGCGACACGACCATCACGATCGCCGCGGCATCGGCGGCGGCCTGCACGATCTCGGGCGTCACCGGGCTGTCGCCGGCGAGCTTGTGATGGTCCCACCACATGTCCAGCGCGCTGCCGACCTTGCGCCCGGCCTCCTTCCGCAGGTCGGACACCAGTTGCGACACGAAGCCCTGCTCCGCGCCGGCCACTGGCTCGTCATCGGCATGTGCATAGCTCACGAACAGGTCGTGCCTGAATCCGCTTACCACCCCCATGGTCGCATCCGTCCCCTTCGGCGATACTCCCGGATTCGCGAAAACAGCGCGGGTCGCACGGCAACGCCTCCGGCGCCCGCGCTTCGATCCCATTTACATTGGCAGCATAGTCAACATTCGGCGCGGTGCGCTGCCTGCATTGGCGCCGATGCGCCGACCGCTGCCCCACTTGCGGAGATTCATCGACATGACGACCCTGTTCGACCCGATCGACACCGGCGACCTGCACCTGGCCAACCGCATCGCGATGGCACCGCTCACCCGCAACCGCGCGCCCGACGCGATCCCGCAGCCGATCACCGCCACCTACTACGCGCAGCGCGCCACGGCCGGCCTGCTGATCACCGAGGCGACCGCGATCAGCCAGCAGGGCCAGGGCTATGCCGATGTGCCGGGGCTGTACGCACCCGAGCAGATCGCCGGCTGGAAGCGGGTGACCGACGCGGTGCATGCCGCGGGCGGGAAGATCGTGACCCAGCTCTGGCATGTGGGCCGGGTGTCGCACACCTCGCTGCAGCCGGGCGGCGGCGCGCCGGTGGCGCCGTCGGCGATCACCGCGAAGACCAAGACCTACATCATCGACGCCGACGGCCAGGGCGGCTTCGTCCCGACCTCGCAGCCGCGCGCGCTCGAGCTTGCCGAGATCCCGGGCATCGTCGCCGACTACCGGCGCGCCGCGCGCGCGGCGATGGAGGCCGGCTTCGACGGCGTCGAAGTTCATGCCGCCAACGGCTACCTGATCGACCAGTTCCTGCGCTCGGGCAGCAACCAGCGCAGCGACGCCTACGGCGGCAGCATCGAGAACCGCGCGCGCCTGCTGGTGGAAGTGATGCAGGCCATCGTCGACGAGATCGGCGCCGGCCGCACGGCGATCCGCATCTCGCCGGTGACGCCGGCCAACGAGGCGTCGGACCCCGATCCGCAGCCGCTGTTCACCTACGTGGTGCAGCAACTGGCGCGCTGGCCGCTCGCCTATGTGCATGTGGTCGAGGGCCAGACCGGCGGCGCGCGCGACTACCAGCAGGGCGACACTCCCTTCGACTACACCGCGCTGCGCGTGGCCTATGCGAAGGCGGGCGGCAAGGGCGCGTGGATGCTGAACAACGCCTACGACCGCGAGATGGCCGAGACCGCCGTCGCCAGCGGCCGCGCCGACATGATCGCGTTCGGCAAGGCCTTCATCTCCAACCCCGACCTGGTGCGCCGCCTGCGCGAGAAGGCGCCGCTGAACCCGTGGGACACCACCACCTTTTACGGTGGCGGCGAAAAGGGCTACATCGACTACCCGACACTCGGTTGAGCGCGGCGGGCGCCGCCCGGCGCCCGCCTTTTCCGCCCCCTCTCCTTCGCCCCCTCTCCTCCTCCCTCCTCGCACCGCGGCGTACCGCACGCCGCGCGCGCATCGCTGCCCCTTCGAGCCTCGCTTCCGCGCCGCGGAACGCACCGCAATAGGTAATCGCTTTAGCCGACTCGGGAATCGCTCCCGATGCGCCGGCCGGGGGCGATCCCTAGACTTGGGCCGTCTGCAGTACCCGGTGCGTTGACCGGCCGGACATTCCAATTCGAAGCGAGGAGACACTCATGCAAGCCAATGCAATGGCCGCGCCGATCGGCGCCTTACGGGCCGGACTCCCGAACCGGACCGAGCAGGATGCGGTGTGGTCGAAGATCAACTGGCGCATCGTGCCGGTGATCCTGATCGCCTACATCATGGCGTTTCTCGACCGCATCAACGTCGGCTATGCCAAGCTGACGATGCAGCAGGACCTGCAGTTTTCCGACGAGGTGTACGGCCTCGGCGCCGGCATCTTCTTCATCACCTACCTGCTGTTCGAGGTGCCGAGCAACCTGCGGCTGGAAAAGATCGGCGCGCGCCGGACCTTCCTGCGCATCATGGTGCTGTGGGGGCTGACCTCGGCCGCCACCGCCTTCGTCCAGACGCCGACCCAGTTCTACATCATCCGACTGCTGCTGGGCGTGTTCGAGGCCGGCTTCTTCCCCGGCATCATCCTGTACCTGACCTACTGGTATCCGAGCAGCCGGCGCGGCCGCGTCACCGGCCTGTTCCTGTTCGGCATGCCGATCACCGGCGTGATCGGCGGACCGCTGTCGGGCTGGATCATGAAGACCTTCGACGAGGTCGGCGGCTGGCACGGCTGGCAGTGGGTGTTCGTGATCGAAGGCATCCCCACGGTGCTGATCGGGGTCCTGGTGTACCTGCTGCTGGCCGACAAGCCGGAACAGGCGAAGTGGCTGTCCAGCCGCGAGAAGGAGATCGTCAGCAAGGTGATGGCGGCCGATCGCACGTCCGACGCCGCACCGCACCGTCACGGCCGTCTGCGCGCCGCGCTCGCCGACGGCAAGGTGTGGATCCTGGCCTTCATCTTCTTCACCTGTGCCTGCGCGGTCTACACGCTGACGTTCTGGCTGCCGAGCATGGTCCGCGGGCTGGGCATCACCGACGTGGCGCAGATCGGCTGGTACACCGCGATCCCGTTCGGCTTCGGCGCCGCCGGCATCCTGCTGATGAGCCGCAGTTCCGATTACTTCAAGGAGCGCCGCTGGCATGTGGCGAGCACGCTGATCATCGGCTCGACCGCGCTGTATGCGACCACCTTCACCGCCGGCGCCTTCCTGCCGTCCATGATCCTGCTGTCGATCGCCGCGTTCTTCATCTTCGGCTGCGCGCTGTTCTGGTCGATTCCGCCGACCTACCTGAGCCGCGAAGCCTCCGCCACCGGCATCGCCGTGATCAGCTCGATCGGGACCCTCGGCGGCTTCGTCAGCCCGACGCTGATCGGCTGGGTCAAGACCACGACGGGCAGCATGTCCGCCGGGCTGCTGGCGATGACCGTGCTGATCTGCCTCGGCGGCCTGACCCTGCTGGTCGCCGTGCCCAGGAGCGCGTTGCGCGTCGGCGAGGCCGTAGCCGACAGCGCGCACTGAGTCGCACGTCCGGCAAAGGCCACAGACATCGACGGTCCCGCATCCGGACCAGCCATACCAACGGAGGAATACACCATGGTGAAATTCATCGAATCGAAGGACGTTCCCGGCCTGATCAAGGACGGCGACACGATCTACAGCACGGGCATGATGCTGGCCGGACTGGCCGAGGAAGCGTTCATGCAGATCGAGCGCAGCTTCCTCGACAGCGAACACCCGCGCGACCTGTCCTGGTACTTCCCGGCGGGGCAGGGTAACTTCAAGGACAAGGGCATGGCGCGGCTGGCCCATGAAGGGCTGGTGAAGCGCATCGTCGCGGCGCACTACGGCGTCGGCGGCCCCAAGCTGTCGCAACTCGTGCGGGAGAACAAGGTCGAGGCCTACAACTGGCCGCAAGG
>SHNC01000225.1 GCA_004295105.1 Betaproteobacteria bacterium
GTCGAAGCCGCGGCCGGCCACCGCGTCGTCGATTGCGCGGCGATAGCTCTGGCTGGCGCGCGCGGCGTAGTAGGGGCTCTTGGTGCGGCCCTCGATCTTGAGCGAATCCACACCGATCTCCACCAGCCGCTGCACATGCTCGATCGCGCGCAGGTCGCGCGAGTTCAGGATGTAGGTGCCGTGCTCGTCCTCCTCGATCGGCATCAGCTCGCCCGGCCGCGTGCCTTCTTCCAGCAGCCACACCTTGCTGCCACCGATGTGGCGCGGGCCGCCGCCCAGGCCGGCGCCGAGGTCGTTCCGCGTGGCGGTGCCCACCGTGCCGGCATCCAGCGGATTGCCGATCGGCGCGCTGCCGCAGGCCTGCACGTCGCCGGCGCCGTTCTCGGCTGCCTCGTGCAGCTTGTAGTCCCAGCGGCACGAATTGGTGCAGGTGCCCTGGTTCGGGTCGCGGTGGTTGAAATAGCCCGACAGCAGGCAGCGGCCGGAATAGGCAATGCACAAGGCGCCGTGCACGAACACCTCCAGCTCCATGTCGGGGCAGGCGTCGCGGATTTCGGCGACTTCGTCCAGCGACAGCTCGCGCGACAGGATGATGCGTTTGACGCCCACCGACTGCCAGAACCGCACCGAGGCGTAGTTGGTCGTGTTGGCCTGCACCGACAGGTGGATGTCCATGTCGGGCCAGCGCTCGCGCACCATCATGATCAGCCCCGGGTCGGCCATGATCAGCGCGTCCGGCTTCATGGCCATTACCGGCGCGATGTCGTCCTCGAAGCTGCGCACCTTGGCGTTGTGCGGGTAGATGTTGGCTACCAGGTAGAAGGCCTTGCCGCCTGCGTGCGCCTCGGCGATGCCGGCGGCGAGCACGTCGAGCTTGCCGAAGCTGTTGTTGCGCACGCGCAGCGAATAGCGTGGCTGGCCGGCATACACCGCGTCGGCGCCGTAGGCGAAGGCGGTGCGCATCATGTCGAGTGAGCCGGCGGGGGCGAGCAGTTCGGGGCGGCGGGGGAGGCGGGTTGCGTACATCGGGCAGGTGAGGCGGAGATGGGGAGCGGGATTGTACTCCCCGGGGTTTGCGGGGCGCCCCGCAGATGCGTCCGCTGGGCTTGGGGGAGAAGCCGCGGGAGCGGACCTGGCCGCGATTGCCGCCGCCTGATCGCGGTCAGGTCCGCTCCTACACGTCCAATTCAGACTGCGTTCCCGCTTCGCGCGCCATCGTGGGGCATCAGCAATCCGGAAGGCACCGTTATGGTGCAAAGACATGCCCGTTTGTGGACGTGGGTGCGAGATTCAGCAGGGATCTCCGCACTGGAACAGTGCTTGCTAATGCGCAGCATCCCTTCTGGAGGTCTCATGGAAGCATACAAATCGAGCAGCGACGTGCTGTTCATCCTGCTGGGCGCCATCATGGTGCTCGCCATGCACGCCGGCTTCGCCTTTCTCGAGGTCGGCACGGTGCGCAAGAAGAACCAGGTCAATGCGCTGGTGAAGATCCTCACCGACTTCGCGGTGTCGACGCTGGCCTATTTCTTCATCGGCTACGGCGTCGCCTATGGCGTGCATTTCTTCACCGGCGCCGACACGCTGCTGGAAAAGAGCGGTTATGAGCTGACGAAGTTCTTCTTCCTGCTCACCTTCGCCGCTGCCATTCCGGCCATCATCTCCGGCGGCATCGCCGAGCGCGCCCGCTTCCAGCCGCAACTGGCCGCCACCTTTCTGATCGTCGGCTTCGTCTACCCCTTCTTCGAGGGCATCGCCTGGAACCAGGCTTTCGGCATCCAGGCCTGGCTCAAGTCCGCCTTCGGCGCCGAGTTCCACGACTTTGCCGGCTCCATCGTGGTGCATGCGATGGGCGGCTGGATCGCGCTGCCGGCGGTGCTGCTGCTGGGCGCGCGCCATGGGCGCTATTCGCGCACCGGCGCCATCTCGGCGCACCCGCCGTCGTCCATCCCCTTTCTTGCCCTCGGGGCCTGGATCCTGATCGTCGGCTGGTTCGGCTTCAACGTCATGTCGGCGCAGACGCTGGAAAAGGTGTCCGGCCTGGTGGCGCTGAACTCGCTGATGGCCATGGTTGGCGGCACGCTCGCGGCACTGGCCGCGGGCAGGAACGACCCCGGCTTCGTGCATAACGGCCCGCTCGCCGGCCTGGTCGCGGTGTGCGCCGGCTCCGACGTCATGCACCCGCTTGGTGCGCTCGTCGTCGGGGGCGTCGCCGGCACGCTGTTCGTCGTGAGCTTCACGCTGACGCAGAACCGCTGGAAGATCGACGACGTGCTCGGCGTGTGGCCGCTGCACGGCCTGTGCGGCACCTGGGGCGGGCTGGCCGCCGGCATCTTCGGCAGCCATGCGCTGGGCGGACTGGGCGGCGTCGCCTTCATGTCGCAGCTCGTCATGACGCTGATCGCGATCGTGATCGCCTTGGTCGGCAGCGGGGTGGTCTACGGCGCGCTGAAGGCCATTGTCGGCCTGCGCCTCGACCAGGAAGAGGAATTCAACGGCGCCGACCTCTCCATCCACCGCATCACCGCGACGCCGGAGCGGGAGCCGAACTGGTGAGTTCGTCGCAGCTCAGTGAGTCATCACTCGCGATCGATACCGGTAGCGATTTCAGGCTTCTCCAATTCGGCGAGGTCGGTCGCCGGCGCAAATCGTGCGACCATGCGCCGGTCGTCACACTTGAGAACCTTGAATGCTGAAGAGAACCGCCCTTGCCGTCATCGCCGGCCTTTTCCTCATCACCGCCGTCGCGGCCGCCGAGCCGGATGTGGAAAGCCTGCCGTCCGGCGTGCGCATCGAACACCTGCAGCGCGGCGACGGCGCGCGACCCACCGCCTCGAGTACCGTCCTCGTCCATTACCAGGGCACGCTCGACAACGGCAAGGTGTTCGACAGCTCGATCGCACGCAACCAGCCCATCGCCTTTCCGCTCAACGGCGTGATCCCGTGCTGGACGCAGGGGCTGCAGCGCATGCGCGTGGGCGGCAAGGCCAGGCTCACCTGCCCGTCGCGCACCGCCTACGGCGAAGCGGGCGCCGGCAGCACGGTGCCGCCGAACGCCACGCTCAACTTCGAAGTGCAATTGCTCAGGGTGGATTGAGTCCGGGTGGATTGAGGCCGGCGGGCAGCGTCCACAGGCGTGGCGCGGGAAGCTGTCAGCGCTCGCGGCACTGCCCCTGCGCCTCCAGCCAATAGACGGAGTCGCCGACCACCGCCACGCTGCCCGAGATCACCACCGAGGCGGCCGTGACGGCGCCCGCCAGCACCAGCAGCGCGGCGCAGCCTTCGTTCCGGCAGCCGAGGAAGGCGTCGACCTGATGAGGCCTGAGCACCATGTGCCGCCGCATGATGTCGCAGCGGGCATCGTATTCCGAGGTGGTGTGCGGCAGGAACACGCAACCGCCAAGCGCCACGGCCGCGAGGGCGATCGCGCCTGGCAGGGTGCGAGGCTGCATGTCCCACCGCCTGTTCACCACACACCGCCTCCCGGCTTACGAGGCGTCCGGGCCGGGAGGCCGCTGCGTTTGCCGCATCAGGGCTGGCCGAGGTAGTCCAGCGCCATCGCCGTCATCGCCCGTGCGCCTACCGCCAGCGAGGCCTCGTCAATCGCGAAATTCGGCGAGTGGTTGGGCGCGGCGGTCTTTTCCTTGCCCGGCGTGCTCGAGCCGAGGAAGAAGAACACGCCCGGCACCTTCTTCGAGAACTCGGAGAAATCCTCCGACGCGGTCAGCTTGGGCGTGATCACCGCCTTGCCGCCGGTCACCTGCTGCAAGGTCGGCAGCATGCGCGCGGTGAGATTGGCGTCGTTGACGGTGGTCGAGTAGCCCGGCTTCATGAAGGTGACTTCCGCCTTCGCGCCGCTTGCCTGAGCGATCGATTCGGCGGTCGTGCGCATGCGCGCCAGGGTGTCGTCGCGCATGCCGTCGTCGAAGGTGCGCACCGTGCCGAGCAGGTCCACGCTCTCGGGGATGATGTTCTCGCGGTTGCCACCGTGGATGGAGCCGATCGAGATCACCGCCGGCTCCTTGGTCAGGTTGAGCTGGCGGCTGACGATGGTCTGCAGGCCCATGACGATCTGCGAGGTGCTCACGATCGGGTCGACACCGTTCCACGGAAAGCCGCCGTGCGTCTGCTTGCCGCTTACCTTGATCGCGAACGAATCGCCTGAGGCCAGGATCGGGCCGGAGCGGTAGCCGATCGTCCCCACCGGGAAGGCGGGGATCATGTGCAGGCCGAACACCGCATCCACCTTGGGGTTGTCGAGCACGCCGGCATCCACCATGGCCAGTGCGCCGATGTGGTCGTGCTCATCCTTCAGCGCCTCCGACGGGCCTTCCTCGGCCGGCTGGAACAGGAACTTCACCGTGCCCGGAATCTGCTCGCGCATGCCGGCCAGCACTTCCGCGGTCGCCATCAGGATCGCGGTATGCGCGTCGTGGCCGCAGGCGTGCATCACGTCGACTTCCTTGCCCATGTGCTTGCCCTTGGCCTTGGAGGCGAACGGCAGGTCGACGAGCTCCTTGACCGGCAGCGCGTCCATGTCGGCGCGCAGCGCCACCACCTTGCCCGGCTTGCCGCCCTTCAGGACGCCCACCACGCCGGTGCCGCCCACGCCCGTCTTCACCTCCAGGCCGAGGCTGCGCAGGTGGTCGGCCACCAGTTTGGCGGTGCGCACTTCCTGGTTCGACAGCTCGGGGTGCTGATGGATGTCGCGCCGCCAGCCGATCAGCTTGCTTTCGATCGCGCCGACACGGGTCTCGATGTTCTTCAGCACGCTGTCTTCGACCGCCTGCGCGGACGACACTGCGCCCACCAGCATCGCACCCAGGGCCAGGCTCAACTGCTTGATCTTCATGGAGTGTCTCCTCATTGATTGTTTGCGTGTCGTGCGTCGGGGTTGCGCATGACTTCAGCCGGCGCGCAGCTTACGAAGCAGGGTACGATGCGTCCAATGCAAATTAATCCTTGACTCGATTACTTCCAGTAATCAATGAATCTCGCACAGTTACGACACCTGATCGCCGTTGCCGAACACCAGTCCTTCCGCAAAGCCGCCGACGCGCTGTGCCTTACTCAGCCTGCATTGAGCCGCAGTATCCAGGCGCTGGAGGATGAACTGCAGGTCAGACTCATCGACCGCATCGGCAGGCACAACACGCTCACCGCCTACGGCCGGCAGGTCGTCGCCAGTGCCCATCGCATTCTGGCAGAAACGGCCGAACTGAAGCGCGGCGTCACGCTGCTGCGCGAGGGTCGCATCGGCAACATCGCCATCGGTCTCGGTCCTACGCCCGCATCCATCCTGATGGTGCCTTTCCTCTGCGAAATGGCGACCCGCCACCCCAGCGTGCAGGTCCGGATCGCGCGCGGCGCGGTCGACATGCTGGTGCAGTCCCTGCGCAGCGAGGTGGTCGAGATCATCGCCGTCGACCGGCGCGCCCTCAGGGCCGCCGACGACCTGCGCATCGAGCCGCTCGCAGCGCTGCGCGGCGGCTTCCTGTGCCGCAGCGGCCATCCTCTGCTGCGGCAGCCGCGCATCGAGCTCGCCCAGTTGCGCCAGTATCCGGTCGCCGCGATGCCCCTCAGCGACGAGCTCGCCCGCAACCTCGTCGCCGAGCTCGGCCCCGAGGCCCACCCCGAGCGCATGGTCACGATCAACAGTGAAGACGTCAGTGGCCTGCTCGACGTCGTCGAAGCCACCGATGCCGTCTTCTTCGGCATCTTCGCCAGCGCACGCGACCGCATCGCCGCCGGACGCGTGCAGGAGATCCACGTCGAGCCGCATGTCGAGCGGATGGGGCACTATGCGCTGGTCAGCCTGGCAAGGCGCAGCGAGTCTCCGGCGATGGCGTTCTTCAGGGAGTTCGTGCACGAGCGGTTCTGCGACTGAGCAAGATGACGGCGCATGCGCGCCGCGATCAGCCTCCCGCCGGCTCCGCGCCTTCGTCCGGGGCGGGAGGGTTCAGCCGCTCGACCATGCGCACGAGGTCGGGCAGCGTCCTCGCCCCCATCTTGTTCATGATGTTGTGGCGATGCACCTTGATCGTCATCTCCGAGATGCCGAGCTCCGCCGCCGTCTGCTTGTTTAACGCTCCCTTCACGATGTAGGGGATGACTTCCCTTTCGCGGGCGGTCAGCAGCTCGTAGCGGCGCCGGATCTCGCCGACTTCGCGCGCTTCGCGCTGGCTGCCGTGCGACCGCGCCAGGGCCGTGCGGATGGCGGCGAGCAGTTCCTCGTCGCGGAAGGGCTTGGGGAGGAATTCGATGGCCCCCTTCTTCATCGCCCTCACCGCCATCGGCACGTCCCCGTGGGCGGTGATGAAGATGATGGGCATGGGCGGTTCCAGATCGGCGAGCTGAGCCTGCAGCTCCAGCCCGCTGAGGCCCGGCATGCGCACGTCCAGGATCAGGCAGGCGGCGCCGGCATGGCGTGGCGCCGCGAGGAAGGCCGCAGCCGAGGGATGGGTGTCGACGGACAGGCCGACGGAACGGATCAGGCTGCTGAGCGCCTCCCGCACCGACAGATCGTCATCGACCACATACACCCATTCGGACTCCACCGCGGCGGCCTTGCCCGTGCTCGTCTTCGTCGTCACCGTCGCACCCGTTGTCAGTTGTCCGGAATGGTGAACGAGAAGCACGCGCCGGGGCCCCTGCTCCTGTCCAGCCACAGGCGGCCACCATGGTTCTCGACGATGCTGCGGCTGATCGCCAGGCCCATTCCCAGGCCTTCCGGCTTGGTGGAGAAGAAGGCCTCGAACAGCCGTTCCTCCGATTCCTCCGCGATGCCCGGGCCGCTGTCATGCACCGAGAACTGCAAGCCTCCCGCGGGACCCCCCGTCACCGCAATGCGCAGCGAGCGCTGGCCTTCCGGCTGGTCGCGCATCGCATCCACCGCATTCACGATCAGGTTGAGGATCACCTGCTGCAGTTGAACCGGATCCGCCATCAGCCAGGGCCGGGGCTCGGCGAGTTCCACCGTCGCCCGCACCCCGGCTTCCGCGAGCAGCGCCTGCAGCATCTGCAGCAACTCGTCGAGCAGGTGCGCCACGTCGACGCGCTCGCGATGGATGTCGCCCGCCCGCAGGAAACCGCGGATGCGCGCGATCACCGAACTGGCCAGGCTGGCGTCGCGGTTGAGCCGCTTGAGCGCTGCGGCCACCTCGACGAGGTTGGGCGAGTCATGCGCGAGCCAGCGCAGCGCGGCCTCGCTGTTGGTGATCACCGCCGCCAGCGGCTGGTTGATCTCGTGCGCGATCGTGGCCACGAGTTCGCCCATCGCGGTGTAGCGCGCCACCCGTGCCAGTTCGTTGCGCGTGGCCGTCAGCGAGCGCTCGGCTTCCATGCGCTGGGTGATGTCCTCGACGATCACCGCCAGCATCGGGCCGTCCTCCTCGAGGGCCGGAATGCGTGACACGCACACGTTGGCCCACAGGTGGCCGCCGCCCTTCTTCTCGTAACGCTTCTGCAGCGTGTAGCTGGGGAATTCGCCGTCGAACAGTCCGTCCACGTTGCGCCGCGTCATGGCCTGCTGCGAAGGATCGGTGATCTCCATCAGGGAGACACCGGAGAGCTCCTCGGCGCCATAGCCCAGCATGCGCCGCAGCGCCGGATTGGCGGAAAGGATCCTGCCTTCACGGTCCGCCAGCGCGATGCCCACCGCGGTGTTCTCGTACAGCCCGAGCCAGCGGCGGTCCATCACCTGCAGCGCGGTCAGGCTCTGCTGCAGGGATTTGCGGCTCGCCACCAGACCCGCCGTGAGCTCCAAGATGTCCGAGGCCTGCGAGTTGAGTTCCTTCTGCAGTATGTCCACGGTGCGCTTCACCGTCACCAGGTTGCGCGCCCGGGCACGCAGTTCCTGCGCCGAGAACGGCTTGGTGAGGAAGTCCTGCACCAGATGTTCGAGCAGGTTCTCGCGCAGCGCGTCATCGGCCCGCGCCGACAGCACCAGCACCGGCACCTTGGGGAAGTCCTGCCGCGCGGCCAGCGCGCGCACGAAGCGTTCGCCGTCCCAGCGCGGCATCATCAGGTCGGCGATGATGAGATCGGGCGGATCGGCGACCGCAGCCTGGAAGGCCGACGCGCCGTCCTCGCGCAGCAGCACGTTGTATTCGTCGGAGAGCACGTCGTACAGGAACAGACGGAGATCGGCATTGTCCTCGGCCACCAGCACCCTCGGCTTGCCCGGCTGCCTTGCCGCCTCCGCGAGTGGCGGCAAGGCAGCCGGCGCCAGCGGCCCGAGGAGTTCCTGCGACAGGGGCGCATCGGCCGCGCTGCCGGTGCGCACGAAGCTGCCTTCGGGCGCCCGCGCCGGAAACTCCACCTGGAAGATCGCTCCCCCGCCGGGCGCATCGACCACCACCACCGTGCCTCGATGCAGCTCCACGAACTCCCGGACGATGCTCAGCCCCAGCCCGCTGCCGCTGGCGCCGAGGCCTTCGCTTCCCTGGGTGAAGCGTTCGAAGATGTGCCGCTTCAGCGCATCGGGCACGCCGGGGCCGCTGTCCTGCACGCTGATCAGCACCCGGCCCCGCCGCACGCGTTCCACCGTGCACACGATGCGTCCCCCCGCCGGCGTGAACTTGAAGGCGTTCGACAGCAGGTTGCTCAGCACGCGCACGAACTTGGCCCGGTCCACGTCGGCGTAAAGCTCGTCCTCGCCACGCAGCGTCAGGGTGATGCCGTGGTCCTCGGCGGCAGCATCGAATCCGGCCGCCGTCTCGCGCACGAGGGCGGCCACGTTGGCGTGCACATAGGCCATCGGCATGCGCTCGGCATCGATGCGGGCCAGGTCGAGCAGGTTGTTCACCTGTTGCAGCAGGGAGCGGGCATTGCGCTGGATGGTGGCGAGGCGGAATCGCTCCCGTTCGTCGAATCGCGCCCCTTCCTTGATGAGCTGGTCCACCGGGCCGAGGATGAGGGTGAGCGGCGTGCGCAATTCGTGGCTCACGTTGGCGAAGAATCGCGTCTTGTAGCCATCGAGCTCCTTCAGCCGCTCCAGCGCCACCTGCAGTTCGCTGTTCTTGCGTGACAGTTCGGCGCTGCTGGCGATCTTCTCGGTGATGTTGCGCCCTTCGGGCAGCAGGAAGGCCACCTTGCCGTCGTCGTCGAGGATGGGCTTGAGCGAGAAGTCGATGACGATCGTGCGGTTGCCCTGGAGATCGCCGAACACCTCGAAGTCGCAACGCACGAAACGGCCGGTTCCGGCCTCGGCGATCATCTGCCGCACCCGCTCACGCACTTCTTCCGACACCGCCCACCAGCGCGCCTGCCAGAAGGGCTTGCCGATCACGTCCTCCAAGCAGAGTCCGGCGCCGTCGAGGGCCGCCCGGTTGATTTCCAGCAGGGTCCCGTCCAGGTCGAGCAGGCCGAGGAACTCGTACATGGCGTCGAGGATGATGCGCGCCATCTTCTGCCGCCGCACATCCCGCGCGTCGGCGGCGTCGATCACCACGCCGCGCACCGAGGTGCGCCCGGCCACCCTGCAGATGTCGTCGTCCGGATTCACGTCCACCATCGCCTCGCCCCTCGCCTCGTCTGCCGCCCGCGTGCGCAAGAGTGCGCGCTCGGAAGCGACAGGTACAGGCCTGCGTCGCATTGTTCCGGGGTAACAGCGCCGCATCCCGGGGGCCGCCTTCTGTTCCTGCATCGGCCCCGGAGCAGGACATCAGAAGAATCGGTCGAAATGGATCTGCTCGAACGGCACGCTGTGGCCCACCATCAGCATTTCCTGCAGGGCCTGAGTCATGGGCGGCGGCCCGGCGAAGTAGAACTCGTAGTTCGCCAGGGACGCCGGCAGGACCTTGGGCAGGTGGGTGTGCACGAAGCCGGTGGCACCTGCCCAGCCGTCTGCGCCCGGTGTGGATACCACCGGGCAATAGGCGATCCGTTCACCGAAGCCGGCGAGCTCGGCGAGCATGGCCTCGCCGCACACGTCGCGGGGCTCGCGCGCGCCGTAGAAGAAGTACAGCTTGCGCGATTCGAGCATCCCCGCCTGCGCCGCTCCGCGCGCGATCGAGATCATCGGCGCGAGGCCGGAGCCGCCCGCCACGCACACCAGGTCGCGGGGGGACGCCTCGCGCAGGTAGGCGACGCCGTAGGGCCCGTCCAGCCCGATCTCCGCACCCGGCCGCAGGTCGTCGAACAGCACTGCGGTGCCTTGTCCCTGCGCCACGCGGCGGATCTGGAAATGCCATTCGCCGTCCGCGTTGGGCAGGTTGGACAGCGAGTAGGCGCGCGAGGCGCCGACGCCGGGCAGGTCCAGCATGGCGAACTGGCCGGGCAGGAAGTCGGCCGGGCCGTCGGCGCGAAAGCGGAATTCGCGCAGGTCGTGGGTGAGGGCGGTGCTGCCGGTCAGCACCGCCCGACGCCGCCGCGGCCGGATTGGCGGCAGGTATTCCGGACCGGTCGCGGCCTTGATGCGCACGTCGCCCACGGCGCGGCACTGGCACGCGAGGTGGCGGCCGCGCCGGCGGTCGCGCTCGACCAGGCCCGGGGCGTCCGGCCACAGGGTCTCGATCTCGCCCTGCAGCAGCTCGAACTTGCAGCCGCCGCACCCGCCCGAATTGCATTCGTAGGACAGCCCGACGCCGGCACGCAGGGCAGCCCGCAACAGGGTGTCCCCGGGTGCCTGCTCGAAGCGGGTGCCGTCCCGCTCATTGACGATCAATGGATGGCTCATGGTGTCTCTCCGGCGCACGCTGCCGCCCGCAGGGGCGCGGCGTGTGCGCGGTGTCGAGGAATCAGAGACCCAGCCCGCGGCGCAGGTCGCGGGTGGCCGCCCTCGCGGATTCGGCCGCGCCCGGCACGTCGGGCAGGGCCGCGCAGTAGGCGTCGATGGCGCGGTCGGCCAGCGGCTCCCACCTGGCGATCCACGACTTCATCAGCTCCAGGTTGCCCGGCGTCTGCAGGGCCATGGAGACGAAGGCGGCGGTCCAGCGGCGATGGCGGGCGACGTCGATCAACTCGGCATCGGTGATCAGGCCCAGCAGCGTGTCGCCGTTGTGGCGGGCGGATTCGCCGAGGCGGCGCAGCACCGTTTCCTCGATCGCCGGCTTCACCACCAGGGTCAGCACGGTGATGGCTTCGCCCCAGTCCCACACGGTGAGCGCCTTTTCCATCAGTTCGCGGAAGCCCTGCCAGGCGGGGTCCTGCTCCCAGTAGCGCCGCTCGTCCTCGCCGAAGCCCTTGTCGGCGAAGGACCGGGACAGCTCCCGGGTGCGATAGGCGGTGTGGCTCAGCCAGCGCAGGCTGTCGGCCATCTGGAAGTAGTTGCAGTTGGTCAGCGTGCTCGCCGGTGACACCTGGCCGACGTAGGCGGAGGCCATCTGCAGGGTGTGGAAGAGATAGCGGGCCGGGGTGTACAGGCGGGCCAGGGTGCCGGCCCAGCGCGGGTCGAGGGCCTTGTCGTGCTCGCGCTCGTTGAACTGGTCGAACAGGCTGAAGACGTAGGTTTCCTGGCCGTCCTGCATCAGGTTGTAGGTGCGGTAGACCACCTCGTCCGGATCGCGGAAGGCGTTCCAGTCGGCATGCTTGAGCGCGGTACCGAAGGTGTTCTTCTTGTACCACTGGTTCATGAACATGTTCGGGTCCAGCTCGTAGGGCGAGTCGGGGCGCTTGTCGTTGTAGTGCAGGTTGGTGCTGACGATCTCGTATTCGCTCGGCTTGCGGCGGCGGGCGGCCAGGTGGCTCCAGGTCTTCTGGGGCTTCAGGACTTGAATCTCGGACATCGGTGTCTCCTCGCGTCGTTCTTGTCGGGGGCGGCGGTCTGCGGCCGCTCAGAGCGTCTTGTTGAAATAGAAGCGGATCTGGTCGTCGCGGCTCTCGATCCGGCCGGCGAAGGAGCTCAGGTCCACCTCCAGGTCGTTCATGCGGAACGGCCGCCCCAGCTCCTCTTCGATGGTGGCCTGGCGCAGGATCATTTCCTGGTCGGCGTGGATGCGGATGTAGGCGCGCTTGTCATCCACGAAGATGTCCTTGCCCGGGTTGTCCACCCTGGCGGCCTCGATGACCGCCTGGGCCAGGTCGCCGGGGCGCATCACCGGGCCGACCAGGTTGTTGTGATAGGCCTGCGCCGAAGTTGCAGTGCTCATGCTCGTGTCCTTGTCAGTGGGTGTGGCCTGCTGCGGCGCTCAACTGTGGGCAAACAGGGGCTCGACGCC
>SHNC01000104.1 GCA_004295105.1 Betaproteobacteria bacterium
GCGATCGTTCGCCACCCGTAGCACTTGCCGCACCATGCCCGTCTGCTCTTCGCCGGGAGACACCACCACCAGCATCTCCATCTGATCGCTCGCGACGGACTCGGGCACGACGTGCGCGTTGGTCGCCACCAAGCGGCCGTCCGCGACGGCGAAACCGGTACCTAGAAAGCGAAAGGCGGGGCTCCGCGTGCGCTGGTAGGTCCCCACCGCCACGATCGACGGCTTGATCTGTGGCAGCAGACGCACCAGGTCGCCAGCGGCCTGGCCCGGCAGCGACAATGCAGCGGCGACGGCACATCCGGCCCGCAGGATACGCCGACGAGACCACAGGGACTTGGCTCCGGGCGCCGTCATGACTCGCCGGCGCCTTGCGCGATCCTGCGCAGGCTCGAAATCGCAGCGCTGGGCGCCACGATCCCTGCGTCGTAAGGGTGATGCCGGCTGCGCACGAATGCGAGGATGCGCTCGACGTAGCCCTGCGTCTCGCGGTAGGGCGGTACGCCGCGGTAGCGATCGACGGCGCCCTCGCCCGCGTTGTAGCCCGCCGCAGCCAGCGCGATGTCGCCGCGGAAGTAGGCGAGCAGCCAGCGCAGGTAGGCGAGCCCGCCGCGGATGTTCTGCTCGGGGTCGTAGGGATTCCTGACGTTGAAGCGCTCGGCCGTCTCGGGGATGAGTTGCATGACACCCATCGCGCTCTTCGGCGACACCGCGCCCGGATTCAGGTTGGACTCGGTGATGCCGATCGCCAGCGCGAACTGGGGCTGGATGCCGTACTGCGGCGCCAGCTTCACCAGCAGTTGCGCGACTTCGCGCCGCGCCGGTGCCATCGCGGCGAGCACGGTGTCAGCCGGCCAGTGCTCGAGCACCGTCTCGGGCGGCGTGTGCAGGCACTCCGGCACCGCGCCGGTGTACTCACCGGTGAACCGCAGCATTCGCTCTGCATGCTCGTTGCCGAGCTGCGCCGCCATGGCGAACAGCGTGCCGGCATAGGCGTCGTTGCGCTCCACGCCGCGGCCATTGGCGTACATCCAACCGAGGGCATACATGCCCTCGGCGTCGCCGAGGCGGGCCGACTCGCAATACAGCCGCGCCGCGTGCTGCTGATCGCGCGGCACGCCCTCGCCATGCTCGTAGCCCAGCCCCTGCTGCGCCAGATAGCGGGCATGCTGGGCGAACGCCGTCTTGATGGCTTCCTCTTCCTGCCCGGCGGTTGCCGCCGAGGACAGGACGGCAAGGCCCAGCCCCGCAGCCAGCCGCCGCACCTGCTTCGCTGCACGCTCGTTCAAGCGTCTCATGACCCCGCTCCGCAATCGACCACCGCCCCCGATGGAGATACCGCTCACAGGCGCCAGACCTTGACCCCCGCCTCCGTCAGTGCCGCCTGATCATATGCCGACTTGACATCGGCAAACACGCCACCGGGTGCAAGCTTCTTCAACAGGCGGCCGAGCGGCTCCTGCAGATACTCCTGGTGAGACACGGCTGCCACGATCGCGTCGGCCACCGGCAGCTCATCCCAAGGGGTCAGGCCGACGCCGTATTCGTGCTCGGCCTCGGCGGACGACGCCACCGGATCGTGCACGTGCACATTGCAGCCGTAACTTTGCAGTTCGTGGATGACGTCGATGACCTTGCTGTTGCGCAGATCGGGGCAGTTCTCCTTGAAGGTCAGCCCGAGCACGATGACGTCGGCGCCCTTGATGCCGCAACCGTTACCGATCATCTGCTTGACGGTCTGTTCCGCAACGTACTTGCCCATGCTGTCGTTGATGCGACGGCCGGCGAGAATGACCTGCGGGTGATACCCCACCATGTCGGCCTTGTGCGTCAGATAGTACGGATCGACCCCGATGCAGTGGCCGCCGACGAGCCCCGGACGGAAGGGCAGGAAGTTCCACTTCGTTCCCGCTGCCTCGAGCACCTCCAGCGTGTCGATGCCGATCTTGTGGAACAGCACCGCGAGCTCGTTCATCAGCGCGATGTTGAGGTCGCGCTGGGTGTTCTCGATGACCTTCGCCGCCTCGGCGACCTTGATCGAGCTGGCCGGGTAGACGCCGGCAGTGATCACGTCGCCGTAGATCCGCTTCACCGTCTCCAGCGTCTCGGGCGTGTCGCCGGAGACCACCTTCACGATACGGGTGACGGTGCGTTCCTTGTCGCCCGGGTTGATGCGTTCAGGCGAATAGCCGACGAAGAAGTCCTGCTTCCACTTCATGCCGGATTCGCGCTCGAGGATGGGAATGCAGATCTCCTCGGTGGCACCCGGATACACGGTGGATTCGTACACGACGATGGCACCACGCTTGAGGTGGCGGCCGGCGGTGGTCGACGACTTCACCAGGGGCGTGAAGTCCGGCTGATGAGCCTCGTCGACCGGCGTGGGTACGGCGACGACGACGAAGTCCGCCTCGCGCAGCACCGTCGGGTCGGTGTGGCAGGTGAGGTGGACGGCCGCGCGAAGGTCTTCGGACGAAACCTCGCCGGTCGGGTCGTTGAATTGGCGATAGGCTTCGACCTTCTCCGCAGAGAGATCGAAGCCGACGGTGCGGTACTTCTTGCCGAACTCGACGGCGAGCGGCAGGCCGACGTAGCCGAGGCCGATGACGGCGATGGTGGTCATTGAGCTGTTTCCTTGACGATGTTTCACAGAGTCTTCAGCAGTGCCGTGGCTTCGGAGTGGATCGGCGTCCCCGCCTTAAGCTTGGGCATCATGGTTTCGAGTTCCTTGCGCGCATCTGCGGCGCGGCCCAGCTTCACGTAGGCCTTGGCGAGGTTGAGATGCAAGGGCATGGCCTCGGGAGCGAGCGACACGGCGCGCGTGAGGTTGGCGAGGCCCTTGTCGGCCTGGCCCTGGTCGATCTGGATCATGCCGACCGTATCCAGGATCGCGGCATTGTCCGGCGCGATCCTGAGGGCCTGCTCGCCATATTCCAGTGCCTTGGGATCCTTGACCTGGCTGGCCGTCCAGGCCAGGTTGTTGAGCACCAGCGCGTTGTCGGGCGCCAGTTCGTTCAGCGTGCGATAGAGCTGGGCTGCGTCGGCGTAGCGCTTCTCGCCCAGCGCGCGCTCGGCGAGGTAGCCGCGCGACGCGGTATCCTTGGGCTGCTCGCGCAGCCAGTCGGCAGCCAGCTTGTCGGCCTCGCCCTTGCGCTCGGCGCGCAACAGCGCAACGTGCAGCTTCAGGAAGTTCTGCGCGTTGCGTCCCTTGTCGAATGCGCGGCGGTAACTCGACGCTGCGTCCGTCCACTTGCCCCCAGCGGCGTGGATGTCGCCTTCGAGTCCATGCCCGATGGCGGCATCCGCACGCTGTTTCTGCACCGTGCGGGCGATCTGCAGGGCGCCATCGCGGTCGCCGCGTTCGACGAGAATGCCGGCCAGGCGCGCCTGCGCATCCACGGCATCGGCCCGGATCGTCAGCGCCTTGCGCAAGGACTGCTCGGCCGCGGGGAGATCCTTGTTCGCGCGATAGATGTCGGCGAGTTGGACCAGGGCCCCGGTTGCACGCGGTTGCAGGGTCAGCACCCTGTTGAGCGAGGAGATGGCCTGCTGCGTCTCACCTGCAGCGAGCTGGGCACGCGCAGCGGCATCCAGCGCGCGAAGATCGTTCGGATAGCCGGCGGCGGCCTGTTGCGCGACCGCGAGTGCAGCCTTCGGGTCGCGATTGCGCAGGTGGTGCTGGACGAGCGCCAGCTTAGGCACCAGTGCCGAGGGCGAAGATTTCTCTGCCCGCTCCAGGGTGGCCAGCACGGCGGCTGGTTCGGCGCGAGTGACAACTTGCAGGTCGGCATAGGCGAGCTGCGCTTCGACGTTCTTCGGATCGCGGTCAGCGATCGCCTTGAGCCGGGCGAGGCCACTTTCCGGCTTCTTGTCGGCGATGTCCAGGCGCGCGAGGTTCACCGCTGCCGCCAGGTAGTCTGGCTTGATCGCCAGCGCCTTCTCGAAGGCGGCACGCGCCGCCGCCGGATCGCGCTTGGCCAACATCAGGCCGCCGCGAAGATTGTGCACCAGCGGATTGTCGGGCTGCTTGCGCTCGAGTTGCTCCTGCGCCTTCAGCGCCTTGTCCAGCTCGCCGCGGCGCATGTGGCCGGCGACCAGGGCGAGGTCGGCGCGAATGCCGCCTTCATCCATCTGCGCGGCGGTCTCGAGCTCGCTGAATGCGCCCTGGGGATCGCCACCCGCCATCTTGGCCACACCCAGTTGCATGCGCGCACGCGGGTCTTCCGGGGCGGCCTTGGCAGCGCGCTCGAAATAGGACTCGGCCTTGTCGAAGTCACCGTTGGCAAGATAGACCTGTCCGGCGAGGCCCAGCAGGCGTGGATCGAGGGAGGGCGACTCCAGCAGGGGCTGCAGCACTTCCAGCGCCCTGGGTGCCTCGCCGAGGGCAAGATGCGATGTGGCGAGCATCGTGCGAGCCAGGGGCTGGCCTGGCGCGCGCGACAGGACCTTGGTCAGGTGGGTCTGGGCCTGGACCTGCTCGTTCAGCCGCACCAGCACCGTCCCGGCAAGCAGGTGCGCGGGCAGGAACTCGGGCGCGGACTTGAGTGCGGCGAGAACGCCATCGCGCGCCTCGGCGAAGCGGTTGTTGCGGAAATCGATGAAGGCCTGCAGATAGACTGTAGACGGATCCCTGGGCGCCACTTTCTTCATCGCCTCGAGGCGAGCGACGGCCTCCTCCTGCCGATTCTGCTGCAGCAGCAGCGAAATCAGCGAGTAGTGGCTGGCGACCTTGGAGGGGTCCAGCCGCACGACTTCTTCCAGTGCCTTGATCGCGTCGTCCGGCCGCTTCTGCGCCAGCGCCGCTTCGGCCAGCGCGCCCTGCGCTTCCAGCAGTTCGGGGCGCTGCGCGACGACGGCGCGCAAGTCGCCTTCCGCGCCGGGCGCGTCACCACCATAGAGCCTGGTGCGGGCGAGGCCGACCCGCGCCAGTGGATCGTCGGCACTGGCGAGCGACTTCTCATAGCTGGTGCGCGCCTTGGGCAGATCCCCCTTGGCGAAATGCGCGTCGCCCACTGCTGCCAGCACGACGGCCTGGGCCTTGGGATCGTCCAGGGTGACGTCGGCGAAATCCTTGATCACCCGATCCACTTCCCCCGAACGCAGCAGCGAACGCACCAGCAGCGGCACCACCTCGTTCTTCGAATAGCCCAGATCGAGCGCTCGCTGGAACTCCTTCGTGGCGCCCGGCACGTTGCCCTGTTCGAGATTGACCTTTCCAAGCAGGAATCGCGCATCGACGAGATTGGCGTTTTCCTGCAGCGCGTTCTTGAGCTGGATGCTCGCCGCGTCCAGATCCTTTTTCTCGAGGTAAGCCTTCGCCGACGCGACCATTGCCTCCGGGCTGTCGGTGCAGGCAGCCAGCAGCAGCGCGGACAGTGCCGCAACTGCCATGCCGCGCGCCCTTGCCGACGATTTCCTGCCCTGCGGATTCTTGTGCGGCTTGCTCACTGTCAGTTCTCCTTCTTCAAACCAAAACGATTGATCAGGTCGTACAGCGACGGACGGCTGATGCCGAGGATCTCGGCGGCGCGGGCGACATTGCCGTTTGTTCGCGCCATCACGCGCAAGACCGCGCGACGCTCGGCTTCGTCCCGCACCTGCCGCAGGTTGAGCATCTCGACGTCGTCCTCGACCGGGTTCAGGCCCAGATCATCCGCGGTGATCCGGTTGCCGTCGGCCATGATCACGGCGCGCTTCAGGCAGTTTTCCAGTTCACGTACGTTGCCGGGCCAGGCATGCGATTCGATCGCCGCGATGGCGTCGTCCGTCAGCGCCAAGCCTGCCCTGCCATTGTCACGACTGAATCGGTGCACGAATGCATGCGCCAGCAGCACGGCATCGCCCTGGCGCTGACGCAGCGGCGGAATGTCCACGACGATCTCTGCGAGTCGATAGTACAGATCCTCTCGAAACAGTCCCTCGCGAATCTGCGCCTTGAGGTCGCGGTGGGTCGCGCACACGATGCGCACGTCGACCGGGATCTCCTCGCGTCCGCCGATGCGCTCGATCACCCTTTCCTGCAGGAATCGCAGCAGCTTCGCCTGCAGCGGCATCGGCAGGTCGCCGATCTCGTCGAGGAACAGCGTGCCGCGATGCGCAGTCTCGATCCTGCCCAGAGTCTGCTTGACTGCGCCGGTAAAGGCGCCCTTCTCGTAGCCGAAGAGTTCGCTCTCGAGCAGCGAGTCGGGAATCGCCGCGCAGTTTATCGCGACGAAGCGTTCGGCGGCGCGGGGGGACAAGGCATGCAGGCCTCGGGCGAGCACTTCCTTGCCGGTCCCGCTCTCACCCAGCAGCGCCACCGTCACCGAGGCGGAGGCCAGCTTCTCGATCGTACGGCAGATCTTGAGCATGCCCGGATCACGAGTCAGCAGACCGGAAAGGGGACTCGTCTGCAGCGCGACCAGGCGTGCATTTTCCGCTTGCAGATCGTACATGCGGAACGCACGCTCGATGGTGAGCGCAAGCATGTCGGGCTCGAAGGGCTTGGCGAAGAAATCGTAGGCGCCCATGCCCACCGCCTTGACGGCATTTTCCCGATCATGCTGACCGGTCAGCACGATGACCTTGGTGTCGGGCGCGAGCGCAAGAACCTCGCCCAGCAGCCGGAACCCCTCGGTGACGTCGTCGGGGGCCGGCGGCAGGCCGAGATCCATGGTGATCACGGCCGGCTCGTAGCGGCGCAACTGGGTGATCGCGCTCTCACGATCGCTCGCCACCACGGTCTCGAAGCCGTCGAACGCCCAGCGCATCTGCTTTTGCAGCGCCGGGTCGTCCTCCACGATCATCAGCGTACGTTGCTTGTCAGCCATTCAACAGGGGTTCCATTTGCGGCGTCTGCCTGGCGTGTCCGCGACTGCCGCGGGGCAGATCGATGGTGACCCGCGTGCCCCGCCCCACTTCGCTTTCGAAACGCAGCGCACCGCCGATTTCATTCACATACTGACGGGTCTCGAACACGCCGATCCCCATGCCGCTTGTCTTGGTCGTCTGGAACGGGCGCGACAACCGCTCCCGCAGAAAATCCGGCGCCATGCCGCAACCGGTGTCCTCGATGGTCAGGCGGACCTGGCCGGCGTCGCCGTCGGCGATCCGCACGGCCACCATACCACCCTCGTCCGTGGCATCCAGTGCATTTTGCACGATATGCCCGATGATTCTCTCGAGTCGTTCCGGATGCGCAAGAACCTCGACGGGCCTTCCGATCGCGTCGACCAGGCTCACTTCCGGAAGCTGTCCGCGCTTGGACTGGCACACGCCGCGGACGATGCCGAGGAGGTCGACCAGACGCGGCGGGTCGATGGATCGCTTCTCCTGCAACTGACCCATCAGTCCGCGCATGCGCGCCTCGACATGCGCCACGGTCTCCAGCATGTCCTGCTGGAACTCGGGATTGTCCTTGTGGCGCTCGGCATTTTTCAGCATCAACGAAAGCTGTGCGACGAGATTCTTCAGGTCGTGCACCACGAACGCCGACATGCGATTGAACGAGTCGAACTTGCGCGCCTCGAGCAGCGCCTCGGCCGCCTGCATGCGTTCCAGATAACCCGCGGCTTGCCGCTGGGCCGTCTTCAGCAGGTCGAGCACTTCCCAGTCGATCTCGAACGCGACCCGGGGCGCGCTGAGCACGACGAAACCGATCAGCGCACCACTGCCCTTCAGCGGAACGACCAGCCACGCACCCTGCAACGTCGACAGCCATTCGGGCAGACGCAAGTCACCGTACTGCGCGGGACGCAGGCGATACTCCTCGAGGTTGATGATCCACTCCTTGTGATCGAGAAAACGACAGAAGGAGGAATCCGCGGATTCGGTAAGGTCGCTCGACGGCTGGTTGAGCCGCGCGTGCATCGAAAACTGTCCGTCGGCATTGCGCAACCAGAGACTGCCCCCCGGGCTCTCGACCAGATCGGCCAGAGCCTTGATCACCGATTGTCCCAGATCCAGGCCGCCCGCAGCGGAGGCCAGCGCCTGCGTGAAACGCAGCCACTCGTTACGGTAGTCATATCGGTACGGAAACAGGTGCTTGTTCAGGAACACCCGCAGCCGGGCCCGTTGCGACCCCGACACGAGCAGCATCCCGAGCAACACCAGGCCGGCGAACAACAGCGTGAGTTGCAGGGCCCGGCCCCAGTCGCCGCCGAAGTAGCGCACGTAATATCCCGCAGCCGAGATCACCAGCAGGTAGAGACCCGATACGGCGAGTGCCGTGGAATGGAAGACCATCTCGCGCGACATGGACATGCGCAAGGTCCAGGACGGGTTGCGCGCACCTGACATCGCGATCAGGGGGATCAGCAGCGCGTGCGCGACGCCGCGCATCGCCCAGACGTCCTCGTCGACTCGCGCGAACAGCGAACCATCGGCAAACAGATAGAGATCGAAGATGTACCCGGCCCCGAGCGCGACGCACAGCGGCTTCATCGCCCAGCGCGACGCCGCCGGTACACCTCGATAGAGTTGCTCGACGAGCATCAGGCCGAACACGGCCTGCGCGAGCCAGGCGCCAAAAACCGGCCGCAGCGGCAGCACGGCGCCCGCCCCCATCGCCTCCAGGCCAAGACTGACGAACTGCGCGCCCACTACCAGGCTGGCAACTACGGTCGGCCATCTGGCCGGCCTGTCGGATATCGTTCGCAGCAGGACGATCAGGAACGCGTACCAGGCTCCCGCGCGCAGTGCGTCGAGAAGACCCGCCAGTCCGATGACCAACGGATCGGCTGTTCTGGCGTAAACAGCCGAAGAGAGCGCCCAAAGACAGGACGAGGATATCGCCGCGAGCAGCGTCGCCCCTGCCGCTCCGCCCCGCCAGGCGACAAAGGCATACACACCGAAAAACAGATACGCGACGGCTGCAAGACCGTAGCCCCAATACGCCACTTCGAGCAAATCGCGCCCCTTGCGCTATATGCGACGCAACCCCGTCCCGCGCCGGTCGCCCCCGCTTGGCTCAGCCGCCCTGTTCGAAGGAGTGCACTTCAATGGGCTCCCTCGCCGGTCAGAACCACGCGTACCGTTTCGAACAGGACGAGCACATCGAGCACCAGTGTGTGATTCTTCACGTAGTAGAGATCGTACTGAAGCTTCTGTACCGCGTCGTCGACCGACGAGCCATACTGATATCTGACCTGAGCCCAGCCGGTCACACCGGGCTTGACACAGTGCCGCACCGCGTAAAAGGGCACTTCCCTTGCCAGTTGGTCCACGAAGTAGGGTCTCTCCGGACGCGGTCCGACAAGGCTCATCTCCCCGACGATCACATTGAAGAGCTGCGGCAGCTCGTCGATCCTGAGTTTGCGGATGACGCGGCCCACGCGGGTCACACGGTCGTCGTTTGACGCCGCCCATCTCGGCTTGCCGTCCTTCTCCGCATCCCGACGCATGCTGCGAAACTTGATGACCCTGAATACCCGACCCCCAAGACCGACACGTTCCTGTCGATAGAACACAGGAGCGCCATCCTCGATCAGGATGAGCAAGGCGGTGATCAGCATGACGGGGAGAGCGAGCACGAGCAACACGAGCGCCGCACTCAGGTCGAAGCAGCGCTTCACCAAGGTTCTGGCCCAGCCCTGCCGGAAGCCGTCGCCATAGATCAACCAGCTTGCGCGTAACGAATCCACGCGCACCTGGCCCTGGACCCGCTCGAAGAACGACGACAGATCCAGCACTCGCACCCCCGCCAGTTTGCAGTCGAGAAGTTCGCGAAGCGGCAGTGCGCCGCCGCGGCGCTCGCGCACGGCGACAATGATTTCATTCACTCGATGCTTGCGAACGAGTTGCACGAGATTGCCACCGGCGAGGATTTCTGCCGGATCGACCGCCACCTCTTCCTGCCTGTCCGACGGAAAAAAGCCGATCACGTCCACGCTGCGCTGCAGCGGCTGAGTCAGATCACGGTACACGGCGAGCGCATCGTGCCCTGTACCGATGATCAGCAGGCGTGGCGCGAACATCACCGCCGCCTGCCTCTGATTGACAACGACCCTGCCGAGAAGCACGAGCCCGAGCCCCAGGACAACCGACCATTGGGCCGCCTCGTTCGTCGGGCTGCCCCACGGTAGAACTCCAAACGCCAGGAACGCCACCGGCACGCTAACGATCACCGACAGCACGACCCGGACGAAGGCCTGCCGATTCGAGCGCTGACGCACTGGCCGGTACAGACCCATCGCCGAATTCAAGCCAACCATCGAGATGGCAAAAACCGACGCAGATGGCGTGATGGTCGTCCAAAAGCTAGTCTCAGGATGCACCTGCGACCAGATTGTCACGACGACCAGCAGGAACAGGAGCGCGGCGTCAAACAGCGCTTGCTGCAATGTGTGCAACGGGAAATAGTGGCTGAACACTTTCAGCATGGTGGTCCTCAGCATTCCTGCGCCCAATGGATCTGGCGCGACTCGCGGCAAGGCAGCACGACGTCCGAACCATCGATACCTTAGCCGATGAGGGGCTGACAGGCCGTTAAAACGGTCACGGCGACGTCCAAACACGAACAATGATGGGAAAAATCGGCAAGCGCCTGTTTTTACGTGTTATTTTTGCCTTGGCATGCACGAGCGGGCAGATGTTACCACATGCGACACCAGCCCCGGCATGGTGCGCTAAACTCTCGTCGTCCCCACATCGACGATGTCGTCGCCTGGCCACGCGGCAGGCGTAGCACGGTGCGGCTGGATGCCTAAGCGAACCAAGTCAATCAGGAACCTACCATGACTCAAACCAAGCGGGATTTTTCCGAACTATACGGATACCGTTTCGAAGATCTGCAACCCGAGATGAGTGCATCGCTGTCGAAAACGGTCAGCGAAGCAGACATCCTGATGTTCGCCGGTGTGTCTGGCGACACCAATCCTGTCCATCTGGACGCCGAGTTCGCCGCGAGCACGATGTTCGGTGGGCGCATCGCGCACGGCATGCTGTCGGCAGCACTGGTTTCTGCGGTGTTCGGAACACGCCTTCCCGGGCCCGGCTGCATCTACTTGAGCCAGACGTTGAAGTTCAAGGCACCGGTGAAGCTGGGCGACACGGTCGTCGCACGCGTGACGGTGAAGGAACTCAAGCCGGAAAAGCGCCGTGCGGTGTTCTCGACCGTGTGCACGGTCGGCGACACGGTGGTGCTCGATGGAGAAGCCGAGATCATGGTGCCTGCACGGGGCTGATCGGTCGCTCGCAGTAGGGGCCTGCGGGGCGCGCGTACGCGCTGCCCTGCGGTTTTGCGAGGTGGGCTGGCCGTGATGCGGCCTGAAACCTGTGTGCGCCTGGCGCTGCGCCGATAGTTCTGCCGGCCAGCCGTTCCCTCAGCGCGGGCGTTCACCCCGCACATCTCTGTGCGCGGCGGTTTCGACGGGAGTTCTGCGGCGATGTCGCTGTAGACGCGTCAATGCCCGAGGTTTGTATTTCTCGGGCATTGAGTGAGTTGGGTTAGTCTGACGATGACCTACTTTCACGAGGGCGGGCCTCACTATCATCGGCGCGGTCTTGTTTCACGGTCCTGTTCGGGATGGGAAGGGGTGGTACCAAGACGCTGTGGTCGTCAGACTGTGACTTGTTGCTCGGTGCTCATTGTAGAGCGCGGAGCCAAAGTGGGGGAGAAGTGGGTGTTGTGTGATTGTGGTAAAGCGAGTTGGCTTCTGAGCAAGGTTATAGGATCAAGCCGCACGGGCAATTAGTATCGGTTAGCTTAACGCATTACTGCGCTTCCACACCCGACCTATCAACGTTGTGGTCTTCAACGACCCTTCAGGGGGCTCGGGGCCCCGGGGAAGTCTCATCTTGAGGCGAGTTTCCCGCTTAGATGCTTTCAGCGGTTATCTCTTCCGCACATAGCTACCCGGCGATGCGACTGGCGTCACAACCGGTACACCAGGGGTGCGTCCACTCCGGTCCTCTCGTACTAGGAGCAGGCCCTCTCAAACTTCCAGCGCCCACGGCAGATAGGGACCAAACTGTCTCACGACGTTTTAAACCCAGCTCACGTACCACTTTAAATGGCGAACAGCCATACCCTTGGGACCGGCTACAGCCCCAGGATGTGATGAGCCG
>SHNC01000021.1 GCA_004295105.1 Betaproteobacteria bacterium
CTGCCACGTCCAGCCGCCGGGGGCGGCGCCGAGGTCCACCGCGCGCTGCCCGGCACGCACCAGCAATTCGCGCTCCTCGTCGGACAGCAGCGTGGTGAAGGCCTCGGCCAGCTTCAGCGTCGAACGACTGGGGGCGTTCGACGGCATGCGCAGCCGCGGCACGCCCATCGGCCATGGCGCGGCCTGGCCGGGCATCTCCGCGGCGAGCCAGGCGGTGGTGGCGTCGGTGAACAGCACGTGCAGCACCGGCAGCCCGGTGCGGCTGGTGCGCAGCGCGCTGGCCTTCTCGAGCTCGCGCGACAGCGGCTCGGCGAAGCGGCGGCAGAAGCCCGATTGCTGCTTGGCGACGTCGGTGTCGGGTGTTTCGAGCACCACGCCGCTGAAGCGCTGGGCCGACGCCTTCACCGCGTCGACGATGGGGGTGGCACGGTCACGTTCGGGCAGCTCTTCGACGCGGCCGAACCAGGGCAGCAACTGGCGCGCGAACACCGGGCGGCGCCAGTCGGTGGCCTCGCCGAGCGAGGAGAGCGGAACGGGCTCGAAAGTCTCGTAGACGACGTAGCCGGTGTCGGGCAGCGCGCGCACGTAACCGATGAGGCCGGCGTCGGCGGCGATGTCGTCGATCTCGGCGGCGAGTTCCTTCTCGAAGCCGGCGCGGCAGTAGGCGATGAGGCCGGAAATGAGGAGGCTGGAGCCTGGGGCGTGGTTGGACATCGGAGGCACGAGGAATGAGGGCGGGGCGCCTGAGGGGCGCAGGTGCGCTGCAGTATGATTGCGCGTAGTCGCGAGATGATAAGCGATAAGCCGGCGGGGCGTCGCGGACGGGGCAGCCCGTTCCGCGCCTGCGCTGGCGAGTCCGCGTCCAACACAGGAGAGGAATGGCGTATGAGCGAACGTGCAATGAGCTACCGCGTGCTGGGCGAGAACGGCCCCAGGGTGTCGGCGATCTGCCTGGGTACCATGACCTTCGGCCAGCAGAACACCGAAGCCGAGGCGCATGCCCAGCTCGACCTCGCCGTCGAGCGGGGCATCAACTTCATCGATTGTGCCGAGATCTATCCGGTGCCCACGCGCGGCGAGACGTCGGGCTCGACCGAGCGCTTCATCGGCACCTGGCTCGCCCGTCAGCCGCGCGACAAGCTGGTGATCGCGACCAAGGTCGCCGGCCCCGCGCGTTCGCTGCCGTGGATCCGCGGCGGCCCGCCGGCGCTCGATCGCGCCAACATCCGCGCGGCGGTCGAAGGCAGTCTGCGCCGCCTGCAGACCGACTACATCGACCTCTACCAGTTGCACTGGCCGGAGCGCAACCAGCCGATGTTCGGTCAGTGGCAGTTCGATCCGGCCAAGGAGCGCGAATGCACGCCGATCCGCGCCCAGCTCGAAGCGCTCGCCGAACTGGTGCAGGAGGGCAAGATCCGCCATGTCGGCCTGTCCAACGAGCACCCGTGGGGCGTCATGGAGTTCTTGCGTCTGTCGCGCGAGCTGGCCCTGCCGCGGGTGGTGTCGATCCAGAACGCCTACAGCCTGGTCAATCGCACCTATGAAGCGGGGCTGGCCGAGATCGCCTGGCGCGAGCACCTCGGCCTGCTGGCGTATTCGCCGCTCGCCTTCGGCCACCTGTCGGGCAAGTATCTGGAGAACCCGTCGGCGCAAGGGCGCATCACTCTGTTCGAGAGCTTCGGCCAGCGTTACTCCAAGCCCAACCTGGTGCCGGCGGTGCGTGCCTACGCGGACCTGGCGCGGGCGCACGGTCTGACGCCAGTGCAACTGGCGCTGGCCTTCGTCTATTCACGCTGGTTCGTCGGCAGCACCATCATCGGCGCCACCACGATGACGCAGCTCGAGGACAACCTCGCGGCGTGGAACGTGTCGCTCGATGAGCCCCTGCTGGACGCCATCGACGGACTGCACCTGCGCTACACCAATCCTGCGCCCTGAGGACGGGCGCCGTCCGGCGGGGGTTCAGCGCCCCGCGGGAGGCCGGGGTGCCTCGGCTGCGGCGGATTGTTGGCGTGGTGCGGGGGTGTTCTGCGATGGCACGACTTCGAGCTTGTGCTCCATCATGTAATCGTTCATCTCGCGCCAGCCGGCGAAGACCGCCGCCTTTTCGGCGCCGGGGTTGAGCGTGTAGCAGTCCTCCAGCGAGCGCCCGGCGTGGCGGCAGCCGCTGCCGACGGCCCGTCCCTCGGCTTCGGCCTTCTTCGGGTTGGGCAGGTCGAGCGCCGCGCCGAGCTGGTCGCACCCGGCGGCGAGCGGAAGCAGGGCGAGCAGGAGCAGGGTCGGGAGGGGGGCGCGCATGTCGGAGATGTCGGTGCGGTTGGTGTGCCTCGACGGTATCGTCATCTGCGCCGCCTTCTTGAGTCCGATGCGCGGGCATCGCCGCGCGGTGGGGCGAGGTGCAGGGCTGGCGCAGGATTGTCCGGGGACGGTGTATTGGATAGCGTCGAAAAGCGGGGCTGCCGAACTATACTTATAAAGTTTTCCCAACCCGTCTTCTTCGCCCCGTCCAATCCATGAATCAGAAGCCTTTCACGCGCATCGCCACGCTGCTCGCCGGTCTCGGCCTGGGACTCGCCGGCCCGTCTGTCCTCGCGGCCGCCGATTCGAAGCCCGCGGCAATCCAGCAGATCGAACTCTTCCATCAACTGCCCGCCGGCAAGGCCGACGCGTTGAAGGATCTGGTCGAGCGCTTCAACGCGCAAAGCAAGGACGCGCGGGTCGTCCTGTCGCAGACGGACTGGCGCGCTTCCAGTGCCCCGCACCTGATGATCCTGGAGGGAGACGAAGAGGAAGGCTTTCTCGCCGGCAAGCCGCGCTTCAAGCCGCTCCATGCGCTGATGAAGGAAGCCGGCGTACCGCTGCAGACGCTGCGGCCCCCTGCGATGATGACGCGCACACCGGTCGATGCGAAGGGACAGCTCATCGCGCTGCCGGTGGGCCTGTCCACGCCGGTGCTGTTCCTGAACCGGGATGCCCTGCGTCGCGCCGGCCTGAACCCCGACAAGCCCGAGGTCGCCACCTGGTTCGACCTGCAGAACACGCTGGGCAAGATGGCGGACGCCGGACAGCAGTGCCCTTACACCGTCGCCGAGCCCAGCCGCGTCATGGTCGAGAACCTGAGCGCCTGGCACAACGAGCCGGTGGCGACGATGCGTGGCAAGGCCATGGCGCCGTCGTTCAACGGCATGTTCCAGGTCAAGCATGTGGCGATGATGGCGAGCTGGCAGCGTGCCCGCTACCTGCACGTGTTCGGTGGCAAGACCGAGGCGGAAGAGCGTTTCGCGTCGGGCGAGTGCGCGGTGATTGCCGCACCGTCGGCGAGCTGGGTGGATTTCCGCAGCAAGGGCAAGGTGGATGTGTCGGTGGCGCGCCTGCCGTACTACGACGATTTCCCGGGCGCACCGCAGAACACCATCGCCGACGGCCCTGCGCTGTGGGCCTCGGCCGGCAAGAAGCCGGCCGAGTACAAGGCGGTGGCGCGCTTCGTCAGCTTCTGGCTGCAGGCGGAGAACCAGGTCGCCTGGCAACGCCAGACCGGCTACCTGCCGTTGAACCGTGCCGGCCTGCTGGCGTCGCAGAGCGAACTGCTGGGCAACGACCTCGAGAACATCAAGGTCGCGGTGGCACAGCTCTCCAACAAGCCGGCGACGGCCGACTCGTCGGCTCAGCCGGTGGTTGAGCGCGAGAAGGTGCGTCGCATCATCGACGAGGAACTGGCGGGCGTGTGGGCGGACCGCAAGGCGGCCAAGGAAGCGCTTGACAACGCCGTCGCACGCGTCTCCTCGGGCGGCTGATTGCCGGTCCCGTCGCCACCCGGCCGGTTGTGATCCGGTCCGGCCGGAGGGGCTGGCCGCGATGCCGCCGCTTGCCGATGCCGTGACGGCGGCCGGGCCGTCAGTGCCTGCTTGACATGGGGGACGCGGCGGGCAGGCTGGTTGACGCCGCTGGAGGGGGGCACCTACCATCCCGTTTTTTCGCGAGCGTTCCCGCCTTGTCCGTCAAGCAGCTTTTCGAGCCGATCGCCGCCGACATGCAGGCGGTGGATGCGGTCATCCGCCAGCGCCTCCATTCAGACGTCGTCCTGATCCGTCAGGTGGCGGAGTACATCATCCACAGCGGCGGCAAGCGTCTGCGCCCGGCCCTGGTGCTGTTCACCGCCGGCGCGATGGGCTACCGGGGCACGCACCACCACGAACTCGCTGCAGTAGTGGAGTTCATCCACACGGCAACGCTGCTGCATGACGACGTGGTCGACGAGTCCGACCTGCGTCGCGGCAACAAGACCGCGAACGCGATGTTCGGCAACGCCGCGTCGGTGCTGGTGGGCGATTTCCTCTATTCGCGCGCTTTCCAGATGATGGTGGGCGTGGACAACATGCACGTGATGCGCGTGCTGGCCGATGCCACCAACGTGATCGCCGAGGGCGAGGTGCTGCAGTTGCTGAACTGCCACAACGCCGACGTCGGCGTGGACGACTACCTGCGGGTGATCCGCTACAAGACGGCCAAGCTTTTCGAGGCGGCTTCGCGTCTGGGCGGCATCCTCGGCGGTGCCGACGAAGCGCAGGAGGCGCGCCTGGCGTCCTTCGGCATGCACCTGGGGACCGCGTTCCAGATCATCGACGACGTGCTCGATTATTCCGCCGACGAGACCGAGACGGGCAAGCACCTCGGCGACGACCTGGCAGAAGGCAAGCCGACGTTGCCGCTGATCCACGTCATGCTGCATGGCAGCGACGAGCAGGCCGCAGTGGTGCGCAACGCCATCGAGACGGGCGGCCGAGAGGATTTCGCCAAGGTGCTGGCAGCGATCCAGGCCACCGGTGCGCTCGAGGAGGCGAGGCTTCAGGCGCGTGCCGAGGCCGATCTGGCGATCGAAGCGATTTCTTCGCTGTCCCCTTCCCTTTTCAAGGATGCGCTGCTAAAATTATCAGACTTTGCAGTTGAGAGAAATCACTGAACCAAAAAGCGCTCTGCGTCTGGTCGATTTCATCTCGAAGTAACAAGCAGGGTAAGTCGGGGAATAGCTCAGCCTGGTAGAGCACTGCGTTCGGGACGCAGGGGCCGGAGGTTCGAATCCTCTTTCCCCGACCAGGAATTCATGAAAACCGCCTTTCTGGCGGTTTTTTTTCGCCGGTTTCCCGCGCCGAGTCCGACGATGGCCCCAAGGCGCATCCGCATGCGTGGATCACCCGATTGCGCAGGGTCGCGTCGGCATGCCCTTCGAGGCAGTGCCTGCGTCGGGAGGATGGGTTCGTCCCGGCTTTCCCTTGGCGCCTTCTCTTTCCCTTCGCGCCTTCCACTTGCGCGTTCGTCTTCGCGAATTCCACGTCCTCATGACTGACGCCGTTGCGGCTGGCTCTTTCCGTCGCGGCCTTCGAGGCGCGATCGGTCGTGCACCGGTCACCGCCGTACTCGGCACTACAGATCTGGCCGGCGCCGCCGATACGTCGAACAAGCCTTCCCGATACGGACACCCGGCATTCCGTCGAGGCGCCCGGCATTCCGTCGAGGCACCCGGGGCGACAGGAAAAAGCAGCAGACCTAGACGAAGATCAAGGTTTCGGTACGGCAGTATGGTTACATTTTGCAACAAAATCGCACCCGTCCAACCCTCGGCATCACGGTACCTCACATCATGAAAACGATTTTCCTCGTCGACGACTCGGCCACGATCCTGCTGTCGATTTCGGGCGTCCTCACCAAGGCCGGCTATGAGGTGGAGAAGGCATCGAGCGCCCTCGACGCCCTCAAGAAGTTCCAGGCTGGCGTCAAGGTGGATCTGCTGATCACCGACCTCAACATGCCGGGCATGAATGGCATCGACTTCATCAAGGAAGTCCGCAAGCTGTCCAGCTACCGCTTCATGCCCATCCTGTTCCTCACCACCGAATCGCAGCAGTCGAAAAAGGCCGAAGCCAAGGCCGCCGGCGCGTCGGGCTGGATCGTCAAGCCCGCCTCGGCCGACGAGCTGCTCAACACCATCAAGCTGGTCATGCGCTGATCATGGACTCCGCGATCTTCCTGCGTCGCTCACTGATGATGCTCGGTGCCATGGCAGTCGTCGTGGGCGTCACCGTGTTCGCGCTCAACGAATGGTTCAACGGCGTATTTCTGCCGTCGCTCGGTGTGCCCCAGCCGCTGGGCAATGCGATCGGGTCGATGCTCGTCGTGTTCGCCTCCTATATCGGTGTCCGGCTGGTGTCCCTCGCCTTCTTCCGCGACCCGAGCTTCGGCCAGGCGAGCAGGCTGCACGAACTCACCCACGACAGCGAGCAGAGCAGTGCGGTGTTCGGCGAGGTGGCGCGCGAACTGAGGTCGGTGCCGGCCTACAACGACGTCATGCGCAGGCAGCTCGACAGCGTGGTGCAGCAGACGGAGAAGGCCGCCTACGAGATCAGCGACCGGCTGCAGACGATCGATAGCGTGGTTGGCCGGCTCAACGTCTTCGTCGCCGAACGCTCGGACGAATCGGCCGAGATGGCGCACGACTCCGAGGCCCGCATCGTGCGCAACCAGCAGCTCATCGCGCAGATGCAGGCCTACATCGACTCCCGCATCCGCGAAGCGCGCGAGGATCAGGAGCGGGTCGCGCAGGTCGTCGCGGAGGCGCGCTCGCTCGAGTCGCTGACCAGACTCATCAAGGACATCGCCGCGCAGACCAACCTGCTGGCCCTCAACGCGGCCATCGAGGCGGCGCGCGCGGGCGAGGCCGGCCGTGGCTTCGCGGTGGTGGCCGACGAGGTACGCAAGCTCTCAACCGAAACCGAGAAGGCGGTGCTTTCGATCAACCGCGGCATCCTGGGCGTGGCGTCGACGATCGAGACCCAGTTGCAGGAAAAGCTCTCCACCACCGATCTGGAGACCGAACGTGCCGCGCTGGGCCAGTTCGCCGAACAGCTCGCCGAGCTGGGTCACAGCTACGAGGACATCCTGCGCAGCCAGACGAGCGCCATGGACACCGTGCGCGCCAGCAGCGAGGAACTCGCGACGATGTTCATGGATGCGCTGGCCAGCGTGCAGTTCCAGGACGTCACGCGGCAGCAGATCGAGCACACCGCCGATTCCCTGAGCCGCCTCGACCAGCATCTGCAGATCCTCGCCGAGCGCCTGGAGCATGGTGACAGGACCGCCGCCGGCTACACGCCGCTGGCGCAGCATCTCGACGAGATCTACGGCCGCTACGTGATGGAGCAGCAGCGGGAAACGCACGACCAGGCCGTCGGCCGGGCGACCCCGGTGGCCGCCGGCGGCGTCGGCGCCAAGATCGAACTCTTCTGAGAACCCCCATGGCCGCGCGCAGGAAGAAGAACACCGACCACAACGCCGACCGTCTCGCGATCGGCGAAGACCTCACCATCTACCACGCCGCGTCGCAGAAGTCGCAGTTCATCGATGCGCTGGTGGCCGCCAGCGGGCATCTCGACATCGACCTGTCGGGCGTGGCGGAAATCGACACCGCCGGCTTCCAGTTGCTGATGCTGGTCAAGCGCGAGGCGCGCCGGCTCGGCAAGGAGGCGCGCATCGTCGCCCACAGTGAGGCCGTCCGCGAGCTGATCGACTTCTACAACGTGGCGGCGGAGTTCGGCGACCCGCTGCTGATCCCGGCGCAAGACGCCTGACCCGGACGGACCCCCATGGACGAAATCACCACCGTCTTCGTCACCGAGAGCCGCGAGCAGCTCGCCGCGCTCGAATCCGCGCTGTTGCAGCTTGAGAACAGCCCGGGCGACGACGACACGCTGAACGCGATCTTCCGCAGCGCGCACACCATCAAGGGCGGCGCCGGCGTGATCGAATGCGGCTACATCGTCGCCTTCACCCACGTCGTCGAGAACCTCCTGGACAAGCTGCGCGAGCACGCGATGCAGCCCGACGGCGATCTCATCGCGCTGCTGCTGGGCTGTGCCGACCACATCGGCAACCTGCTCGGCGTGCTCGAGGCGGGCGCGGCCGGACCCGATGCCGAGCTTGCCGCCGAAGGCGACGCGCTGCTCGCGCGCCTGCAGCGCGACTGGCTGGAGGGCGACGGCGGCCATGGCGGCGGGCTGCCCAGCGTGCCGCCGGTGCCGCTCGCGACCAGCGGCGGTGGGGCGGTCGAAAGCGACTGCTGGCACATCTCGGTGCGCTTCGGCGCGGACGTGCTGCGCAACGGCATGGACCCGCTGTCCTTCCTGCGCTATCTCGGCAGCATCGGCCGCATCGTGCAGCTCGTGACCGTCGCAGATGCGATGCCGCCCGCCGCCGACATGGATCCCGAGACCTGCTATCTGGGCTTCGAGATCGGCTTTGCGTCCAACGCCGACAAGGCGGCGATCGAGCGCGTGTTCGACTTCGTGCGCGACGAATGCACGCTGCACATCCTGCCGCCGCACAGCCGGCTGGAGGACTACCTGGCGCTGATCGCCGCGCTGCCCGAGGACACCATGCGCCTGGGCGAGATCCTGGTGAAGGTCGGGGCCCTGACCCAGGCCGAACTCGACGACGGGCTGGCACGGCAGCAGGCGGGTGTGGTCGGCGACGACGTAGCCGCGACGGCGCCGCTGGGCGAGATCCTGGTCGGGCAGCAGGTCGTGCAGCCCGAACTGGTCGAGGCGGCCGTCGTCAAGCAGAAGCAGGTGGTCGACAGGAAGGCCGCGGAGGCACGGCTGATCCGCATCCAGGCCGACAAGCTCGACCGCCTGATCGACCTCGTCGGCGAACTGGTGATCGCCGGCGCCAGCGTGAATCTGCTGGCCGGGCGCAGCGGCAACGGCGAACTGGTGGAGGCAACCTCGCTCACCAGCCGGCTGGTGGAGAGCATCCGCGATGCCGCGCTGCAACTGCGCATGGTGCAGATCGGCGAGACCTTCAACCGCTTCCATCGCGTGGTTCGTGACACCTCGCGCGACATGGGCAAGGACATCGAGCTGGTGGTCAGCGGCGGCGAAACCGAGCTCGACAAATCCATGGTCGAAAAGATCGGCGACCCGCTGATGCACCTGGTGCGCAACGCCATGGACCACGGCCTGGAGATGCCCGCGGCGCGTGAAGCGAACGGCAAGCCGGCGCGCGGCCGGCTCGAGCTCAACGCCTTCCACGACTCGGGCAGCATCGTCATCGAAGTGGCCGACGACGGCGGCGGGCTCCACCGCGAGCGCATCCTGGCCAAGGCCATCGAGCGCGGCCTGGTGCAGCCGGGGCAGGCGCTGACCGACGCCGAGATCTGCAACCTGATCTTCGAGCCGGGCTTCTCCACCGCCGAAAAGGTCACCAACATTTCCGGACGCGGCGTCGGCATGGACGTCGTGCGCCGCAACATCCAGGGCCTGCGCGGCAGCGTGGACGTGCGCTCGGAGCCCGGTCAGGGTTCGCGTTTCGCGATCCGCCTGCCGCTGACGCTCGCCATCATCGACGGCTTCCTGGTCGGCGTCGGGCGCGCGGCCTATGTGATCCCGCTCGACTGCGTGGTCGAATGCATCGAGCTAGAGCCGGACGGCAGCACGCGCGACTACGTCAATCTGCGCGGCGAGGTGCTGCCGCTGGTGCGGCTGCGCCAGCTTTTCGGCATCCCGGGCGTGCCGCCTTCGCGCCAGAACGTCGTCGTCGTGCAATACGCGGGTGCCAAGTCCGGCATCGTCGTCGATCAATTGATGGGCGAGTTCCAGACGGTGATCAAGCCGCTGGGCACCATCTTCCGCCACATCAAGGGCATCGGCGGCTCGACCATCCTCGGCAGCGGCGAAGTCGCGCTGATCCTCGATGTGCAGGCGCTGGTGCAGCGCTGCGCCTCGCGCGAAGCGCAGCGTGCCGACGGCGGCGAGGGCGCGCGAGCGCCGCTCGCCGCGGTGGCGACCTGATCCCGCGCCGCATCCGTCCGCGAACCCATCACCTCGTTTCCTTGGTCCCAGCGACCCGGAGTCCATCATGAAGAACCTGAAGATCAGCCTGCGCCTCGCCATCGGCTTCGGCGTCACGCTGGCCCTGTTGATCCTGCTGGCGGTCGTCGCCGGCACGCGCGTCGGCACGCTGAACGAGCTCCTCACCGTGCAGGTGAAGGAGCTGTTCCCGAAGACCGTCATCGCCAACGGCATCCTCGCCGAGGTCAACGTCACCGCCCGCGCATTGCGCAACGCGGCGCTGCTTGCGAACGACCCGAAGAAGGTCGCAGACGAGCTGAATCTCATCGCTGAGGCGCGCACCAAGACGGCGGCAGGCTTCGCCGAGCTGGAAAAGCTGATCAAGCTCGATGAGGGCAAGCGCCTGCTTGCCGCTACGCTGGAGTCGCGACGCGCTACCGCCGCCGAGCAGGACAAGTACATGGCCATGCTCAAGGAGGGGCGCCAGGCCGATGCCGTGGCGCAACTGCTCGGGCCGGTGCGCGACACGCAGAACGCCTACGTGAAGGGAATCACGGACATCATCGATCTGCAGTCGCGCCTGATGACCGAGTCGGGCGAGGCCGCCGACCGCCTGGCGGCAAGCACGGCGACGCTGATCATCGTGCTTGCCGTGGCGGCGGTGGCGATGGCTTCGGGCTTCGGCTTCTTCGTCGCGCGCTCGATCACGCGGCCGGTGGGCGAGGTGCTGGCTGCGGCGCGCAAGATGTCGGCCGGCGATTTCCATTTCGAGCTGAAGTCCGACGCCCGTGACGAGGTGGGCGAAGTCGTGCGCGCGGTTGCGGAGGTTCAGGCCAGCGTGCGAGCCATGCTGGACGATGCGGCGGAGCTGTCGCAGGCGGCGGTGGAGGGTCGGCTGTCGACGCGAGCGGACGCGTCGCGGCACCAGGGGGACTTCCGGACGATCGTGGAGGGGGTGAATGCGACGCTGGACGCGGTGATCGGGCCGCTGAACGTGGCGGCGGACTACGTGGAGCGGATCGCGCGTGGGGCGATCCCGGCGAAGATCGTCGACAGCTACAACGGCGACTTCAACACGATCAAGAACAACCTGAACACGTGCATCGAGGCGGTCAATGCGCTGGTGGCCGATGCGGTGATGCTGTCGCAGGCGGCGGTGGAAGGGCGGCTGGAGACGCGGGCGGACGCTGGGCACCACCACGGCGACTATCGGCGCATCGTGGAGGGGGTGAATGCGACGCTGGACGCGGTGATCGGTCCGATCGGCGAGGTCAAGCGGGTGATGGTGGCGCTGAGCCAGGGGGACCTGACGCAGAAGATCACCGACGAGTACGCGGGCGACTTCAAGGTGCTGCAGGCTGCGGTCAATGAGTCGCTGGACAAGCTGGGCGAGATCATCGAGCAGGTGCGCGGCGCGGCCGATGCGCTGACCAATGCGGCGGGCCAGGTGTCGGCCACGGCGCAGAGCCTGTCGCAGTCCTCGAGCGAGCAGGCGGCGAGCGTGGAAGAGACCTCGGCGTCGATCGAGCAGATGAGCGCGTCGATCAACCAGAACTCGGAGAACGCGAAGATCACCGACGCGATGGCGACGAAGGCGGCGACCGAGGCGGGCGAGGGCGGCGAGGCGGTGAAATCGACGGTGGATGCGATGAAGAACATCGCGGGCAAGATCGGGATCATCGACGACATTGCGTACCAGACGAATCTGCTGGCGCTCAATGCGGCGATCGAGGCGGCGCGGGCGGGCGAGCACGGCAAGGGGTTCGCGGTGGTGGCGGCGGAGGTGCGCAAGCTGGCCGAGCGCAGCCAGGTGGCGGCGCAGGAGATCGGCGAGCTGGCGGGCAACTCGGTGCAACTGGCCGAGCGGGCGGGGAAGCTGCTCGAAGAGATCGTGCCGTCGATCGACAAGACCTCGGACCTGGTGCAGGAGATCGCCTCGGCGAGCCAGGAGCAGACGGCGGGGGTGGGGCAGATCAACAACGCGATGGGCCAGTTGAACAAGGCGACGCAGCAGAACGCGTCGGCCTCGGAGGAGCTGGCGGCCACTGCCGAGGAGCTGGGCGGGCAGGCCGGGCAACTGCAGGAGCTGATGGGCTTCTTCACC
>SHNC01000262.1 GCA_004295105.1 Betaproteobacteria bacterium
GGCGCCCGCTGCACGGCGCGTTGCGCCGCCGAGCGCGCCGCCTCGCCCTCGTTGCGCGCGACGAGGATCACCACATCCAGCGCAACCAGCGTGGCATCTTCGTTTCCCGCACCGTCGTTACCCGCATTCCGCGCCAGACGTTCGCGCGCGGCGTCGACCCGGCCGAGGGCGAGCATCGTGCCGACGCGCAAGGCCTCGACCGGCGCGCTCACCGAGGCCGGCGGCAAGGCCTCGAGCATCGCGAGCGCCTCCGCGTGCCGGCCCGACGACAGGGCCCGCTGCGCGTCGGCGACGACCTTGGCGACGTCGGCCGGCAGTCGCGCAAGCTGCCCCTCGTCCAGCCAGGCGATCTGCGGGTAATGAATGGCCCAGCGCACCGCATCCAGCGGACGGATCACGATCGCCGCCGGCGCGGCACCCGGCCCGGCCTCGGCGCCCTCGCTCGCCTGCAGCCGGGTCTCGCCCTGCGCATTGCGCGCACGCACCGCCCCCTCGGCGACGACGATCCGTCCCTTGCCGTCCCGCGCCGACACAGTGAATTCGGTGCCATCGACGAGCGCATTCACGTACGGCGTGCTCACGCCGACGCGCTTGCGCAGGCGGCTGATCAGATGAACGATGCCCTCGGCCAGCCCCAGCTCCGCGTCCGCATCGCGCGCCGCGCGCGTGATTAGCAGCGTGGTGCGTGCATCCAGCCGCACCAGCACGTCGTCCTGCAGCACGACGGCCGCACGGCCGGGTTCGCGCACCGACACCTGGTCGCCCTCGCACAGTGCGTGCGGCGGGCGAACCGCACTCCAGGCCTCGGTGCCCGCCGCGCGCACCACGACCACCGCTTCGGCCGACACCAGCCGCCCGACCGGCACATCGCAGGCGGCGATCGACGCACTCGGCAGCAGCCAGGCGACGGCCAGGACCAGCAGGCGTCCGGCAAACTCGAAGGGGCAGCGGAATCGTGCAGTTTGCATGGTCAAAGCCCTGGGCTGCAGCCTTCCAAGTGATGGCCTGGAGTCATCATAGTCAGCGGATGCGGTGATATCCACGGCGGATACGAATTCCGTCCCGCGGCCGCAAACCCGCTCGGCTGCGCCTCTTCCGGCCGCTTCGGAGCCGCGCCCGGTCGCAACGGGCGAATCTGGACCTATTTGCCGGGCAGCGCCACGACGCCCTGCCAGTCCGGGTCGGGGGCGTGTTCGCGCAAGCCGGCACACTGTGCCAGGTAGAAGCCGGCGGCGCTCTTGCAGCCTGCGGCCTCGGCTTGGGCAAAGTGCTCGGCAGCCAGGCCGAACTGGCCGGCGCGAAACGCCGACAGCCCCGCCGCGAATGCATGTTCCGCCCCCTCCGCGGCCCGTTCGGCGACGAGTTCCACGAGGTCCAGCGACCGTGTCTTGCCGACGAAGGAGAACCGCCCGACGGCCCTGCCCCTGAACCCCGGCACGCGCGCGGCGACCTCGCCCGAAGCGAGCACGCGGGTGCCCAGATACTTGTTCGCCCCCTCGATCCGGCTGGCGGTATTCACGATGTCACCGACCGCGCGGATTTCGCGCCGGCCGCCGCCGCCCACCGCACCGAAGTAGATCTGGCCGCAATGCAGCCCGAAGCGGGTGCGCAATGCGCCCTGACCCTCACTGCCGTTCATCGCGCGGTCGAGTTCGAGGGCCGCATCGCAGGCGTCGCGAAAAGTCTGTTCGGCGTCGCGCTCGGCCACCCACAGCGACATCACCGAATCCCCGACCATGTCGGAGGCGTAGCCGCCGTGGCGCTCGACGACGGGAATGAACCTTGCCAGGTAGGCATTGAGCAGTTCGCGCGTCGCCGCCGGGCTCAGCGACTCGGCCAGCGTCGTATACGAAACGATGTCGCTGCACAGGCAGATCGCGAGCGCCGTGCGCCCTTCGGACGCGTCGCCGAGCATCGCGGACAGCCGCTCCATCGCCTGACGCGGCAGGCCGAATTCCACCGCTCGTTCGAGTTCGATGCGTCGCCGCTGCACGATGCCGTAATGCGCTGCGAGGCCCAGTGCGCCGGCCAGCAGCGGCGCGAACACGGCCGGCATGACCACCGGCAGCCACACGAACCAGTGCGCAAAGGCCAGTGCGGCGATCAGCGCATAGCCCAGCGCGCCTGCGAGCATGGACAAGGCCGCCACCGCCGGACGCGCGAAGGCCCAGGGCAGAGCCAGCCCGCCCGCGTACAACATCGTCAGCAGCAGTCCGGCCGTTTCCGGCATACGGCGCAGCCATGAACCCTCGAGCAGGTTACCCAGCGCCGTGGCGCAGAGTTCCACACCGCTCAGGTCCACGCCGTCCGCCGTGCTGAAAGGCGTGCGATGGGTATCCGCCTGCCGTGACGGGTTGGACTCGGCCAGCCCCACCAGTACCGCCTTGCCGCCGAACGTGGCGGCGGCCGCTTCCGGCTCGGCCAGCAGATCCAGGGCGCGCGCATAGGACAGGGTCGGGACGGTCGCCGGCGGCCCGTAAAGGTTGAGGTCGAGGCGGGCCGGCGCGCCGTGCCAGGCGGGTTGTGGCGCACGTTGCGTCAGCCGCTGCGCCATGACCATAGGCAGCGACGGCAGATCGCCGGCCAGCGGCAGCCGGGCCCAGAACTCCGTGACGCCGTCGGCGGTCTTGGGCACGATGAAAGGAGCGGTGGCCAACGCCGCCTCAGTCAGTTGCGCCAGCGGGAGAATCCGCTGATCGCTGACGGCAAGCGTCTCGCCGCCTGCGCCCTTGAGGAAATCCCTTCGCACCGCCTCGGCGAGCACGACGTTGCCCGCCTGCCGCAGCGCGCTGGCGAACGCCGTGTCGTCCGCCGCCACCCGCGGCGTCGAGAACAGCATGTCGAAGCCGATCACGGCTGCGCCGCTGGCAGCGAGGCCGGACACCAGGCGCGCATGCACGCTGCGCGGCCAGGTGTCGGGGCGCTCCGGCAGGCCCATCGCCTTGGCCGAGGCCGAGTCGATGGCTACAATCAGAACGTCGCGAGGCGGGTTTGCCGCGCCTCGAAAGCCATACAACAGGCGCAAGCCGTCGTCGTGTTCCAGCTCGGACAACGGCGAATGCCACAGGGCCGCGACGGCGGCCATCGCGCCCAACGCAAGAATGAGGGCAAGACGCCTGGCAGTGAGATGCCGGCTGCCCCCACTCTCTCCGGCATCACCCCGAAGCGGAAGAAGGCGCCATGTCGTCATATCTGGACAAGGTGGAGCTGTTCGCGGGCCTCGATGCGGCGCAGCTCGAACAGCTCGCGCGCAGCGCCCAGTTGCGCACCTATGCGCGCGGCACCATCATCGTCAGCGAGGGTGATCCCGCGCTCGGCCTGTTCGTGGTGCAGCAGGGCGCGCTGAAGGTTTACCTGATGGACGAACATGGCCGCGAAGTGACGCTGTCGCTGCTGCACCCTGGCGACTATTTCGGCGAACTGGCCCTGCTCGACGAGGCGCCGCGCTCGGCCTCGGTGGCGACGCTGGAACGCAGCGAGCTGCTGCAGATTTCGCGCGCCGCCTTCCTCGGGCTGCTCGACAGCCACCCGACGTGCGCGCGCGTGCTGATGCGCAACCTCGTCGCCCGCATCCGCTCGCTGACCGACAACGTCCGCGCGTTGGCACTGGTCGACGTCTTCGGCCGCATCGCGCGCCTGTTCGAGTCGCTCGCCGTGCCGCACGAAGACCACTGGGTGATCGAGCGCAAGCTCACCCAGCAGGACATCGCCAACCTGGTCGGCGCCTCGCGCGTGATGGTCAATCGCATCCTGCGCGACCTGGTGATCGGCGGCTACATCACGATGGATCATCACCAGATCGCCCTGAAACGCAAGCTGCCGGCACGCTGGTAGCGGCATCCGTCGGCGCGGCACTGCGCTGAAGCTGGCGCAGCAAACGGGCGTCGGCGAGCCGCAGCCGGCGACTGAGCTCGCGCGCGGTATTCATCTGGATCAGCGCGAACTGCTCGAGATCCCGTTCATAGACCGCGAACAGGTTCGCCGCCGACATCTCGAAGCCGCTGCAGTCCTCGACGGCGCGCACCGAGGCGCTGCGCGGCCCAAGGTCGATCAGCGCCATCTCGCCGAAGCTGTTGCCGGCCGCGAGCCGGCTCAGTGCAATCTCGCCGCCGGGTCCCCGGCGCGTCACCTCGACGGCTCCAGATTCGAGCACGAACATCGAATCCCCGGGCTGTCCCTCGCGGAAGAAGAACTCGCCGCGCCGCACTGCCACGCTGCGGCACAGCCCCACGAGGAAGGCGAGCATGTCCTCGCGGATGCCGCCAAAGAGCGGAACCTGCTGCAGCAGGGCGATTCGCTTCGCTTCCATCGGGCATGCCTCCGTCCGCGTGCATGGCAGCGGGCAGTCGGAGGCCCGCCTCGGCGGGCTCATCGCGACCTCGGCGCTGCAGGGAACGCCTCAGTCTGATGATAGCCAACGCACGTGCCCCGCACATGCAGCAGCGCGGCAGTGCGTAGCCAATCGCAGAAAATGCGGGAGCCCTCTCCACCACATTGCAGCAGAGAGGGCTCCCGATCATCGACGCGACGCGTAATCGGACTCGATTACAGGTGGTAGAAGTCCAGCACCGCGTTGATCGTGTCGTTGAGCAGCACCACGTGCTTGCGCGTGATCTTGAAGCTGTCGCCGGCCGGCTTCAGGTGGTAGGTCGCGTAGCCGAAGAAGTGGCCCGCCACCGCGAAGCGATAGTAGTTCGTCGACCAGTTGACCCTGACTTCCAGCTCACCGTCGGCACCACCGGCAAGCGGCGCGATGCGCACGTTGCTCAGAAGGTGCTGGGTGCGCGGCATCGGCGTGCAGGCGGCGGACTTGCCGGTGCGGATCCGATACACGCGGTCTTCGAGGCCGGAGCGGTTCGTGTAGTAGATCAGCGACATGCCGCGCTTGGGATCGGTCGTGTACTCGTGCTCGGAAGACCACTGCGGCACGTGGAACTCGCTCTCCTCGTCGAACATGTCGAGGTAGGCGTCCCAGTCCTGCGCGTCGCACAGTTCGGCATTGCGGTACAGGAACTGCTCGACGGAATATTGAAGGTTCGGGTTCATCTGCTTACTCCTTGTTCGCCGCCTGCAGTTTCTTGTCGATGCCCTTCAGCAGGAACTGCTGCCAGGCGTTGTGCTGATTCACGTAGAGACCTTCCTGGGTGAACTCGGTGCCGGTCAGCGCCGGGCGGATGCCGATGGCCTTGCTGTTCGGCGTCTCGCCTTCGACCCAGTTCTGGTGGCCGCGCGAAATGTCGCTCCAGCGCTCCAGCCGCGCCTCGAAGCCGCGCTGCGCCTCGCGGAACTCGACCAGGTCGTCGGGCGTGCCCATGCCCGACACGTTGAAGAAGTCCTCGAACTGGCGGATGCGGCTCTCGCGATCCTTGTCCGACTCGCCCTTCACGCCGATGCAGTAGCTGTGGATCTCGGTCTTGTTCCAGGCCACCGGACGGATCACCCGCAACTGCGAGCTGATCTGGTCCATGAAGAACAGGCTCGGATAGATGTTCAGGTTGCGCAGCCGATGCATCATCCACTCGGCCTTCGCCTGTCCGTATTCCTCGACCAGACGCGGCATGATCGTCGCGTAGCCGGGACGCACCGCCGGGTTGGGCATGTCGCTGAACAGCAGGCTGTGGCCGTTGCGGAACGAGAAGAAGCCGTCGTCGGTTTCCGCATCGCCGGCGCCGAGCTTGCTGTAGTCCAGCGTGCTCTCGGCCTTGCCGCCCTTCTCCGCATTGACCTCGTGGCGGCGCTTCACCGTGGCGACGTAGTTGTAGTGCACCGTGCTGACGTGGTAGCCGTCGAGCCCGTTCTCGCACTGCAGCTTCCAGTTGCCGTCGAAGGTGTATTGCGAGCGCCCCGGCAGCACTTCGAGTTCGCCGGTGGGCGACTGCGCCACCATCATGTCGAAGAACACCTTGGCGTCACCGAGGTACTCCTCGAGCGTATCTGTCCCGTCGACATCGAGGCTGATGAAGACGAAGCCCTTGTAGCTTTCGATGCGGGCCTTCTTCAGGTTGTGCTCGCCGAGGTCGAAGCTCTCGTCGTACTCCGACGGCGCCTTCACCTTGAGCAGACGGCCATCGCTCTTGTACGTCCAGGCGTGGAAGGAACAGGTGAAGGCCGCGGCCTTGCCGCGGGTCGCGCGGGTCAGCGTCACGCCGCGGTGCTGGCAGGCGTTGACCAGCGCGTTGAGATTGCCATCGGCGCCGCGGGTGATGATCATCGGCTGGCGGCCGGCGCGCATCGTCACGAAGTCGTTGGGATTGGCGATCTCGCTCTCGTGGCAGGCGTAGATCCAGTTCTTCTCGAAGATCATTTCCATCTCGAGATCGAACAGTTCAGGCTCGGTGAACATCTCGCGGGCGATGCGATAGATGCCCTCGGCCGGGCGGAAGTCCAGGGAGCCTTTGACGAAATCTCGCCATTCGGTGTAGGTGCGTTCGGTGTTCATGGTGTCCCCTCATGTCAGGTGTGCTACAGGAGCAATTACACGCCTGAAGCCGCACGCGCTCTATCCGCAGAATCGCTCATTTCTGTCCACATTTTCCGGACAGGTGACCTGGCCTCTGCGCGCCGGTACGCCACGATTGCACTACCGGGCCAAAAAGCTATGATTTACAAGGAAGTGAGCGACAGACTCACCGGATCCCAACAACGCCGGCCCACGCGAGACCGACTGGATTGCCGCCCCGATGCCGAGACACATTGCGCCTAGCCCCGTAGAACCCGCCGACACCCCCGACATCCACGTCGTCCGCCACGACCCGGATGGCGCGCGCTCGTGGATGGCTGCAATCTGCGGGCCGCACTGGCTCAAGGTCGGCTCGCCGAGCCGGCTCCAGTTCCAGCACTCGGGCAACGTGCTGAAGTCGATGTCCACGACGATGGGCTTCATCGAATACGGCACCGACGTCACCGTCGGCATCGACACCGAAACGCCGTTGAACTGTTACAGCGTGAGCCTTCCGGTGGCGGGACAGCAGGAATTGTCGGCGCACGGAAACCTTCTGCTGTCCGACCACGACACCGGGTTGATCGTGTCCCCCGACGCCAGGCAGGAGCTCACGATCGCCGGCAACTGCCGCAAGTTGCTGGTCGCCATTCCGCGCCCTGCCATGCGCCAGGTGCTGGAGGAGTTGCTGCACCACCCGGCCGACAAGCCGCTGGTGTTCGAACCCGGCATGGATGCCGCCAACGGCCGTCAGGCGTCCTGGTGGCGTATGGTGCGGCACATGATCAGCGAGATGGAGAGTCCCGCTGCCGACCTCTACGGCAACACCTTCTTTTCGAGCGACCTCGAAAAGGCCCTGATCAAGGGACTGATCCTGTCGCAGCCGAACAACTATTCGGCAGAGCTCGACCAGGCGGCGGGCGTCAAGCTGCCGCACTATCTGCTTCGCGCGAAGGATTTCATCCACGCCAACGCCCGCGAAGACCTCGCGCTGGAAGACATCGAGGCGGTGGCAGGCGTGTCGCGCTACAAGCTGTTCGAAAGTTTCCGGCAGTATTTCGGCATGTCGCCGATGGCGTATCTGAAGAAATTCCGCCTCGAACAGGTGCGCCGCGCACTGATTTCCGACCGCGGGACGGGCAACGTGTCGTCCATCGCGATGGACTGGGGTTTCACCCACCTGGGACGCTTCTCGATCGAGTACCGCAAGCTTTTCGGCGAAGCCCCCTCGCAGACGCTCGGACGTCACCAGGCCAAGGCAGCCGGATGACACGGCCGCGACCGCGCACCGTCCGGGCAAGGGCGGGCGCGGGCCCGTCCATCAGGCAATCCATATATCGCCTATAAGGCGCACCGCCGCTCCTGCCGGACCCGCACGCCTACACTTCGCGGCAAGGCTGCGACCAGAGGCTTCGTTTGGCCACGGCCGCCCAATAACGCACTCGACCCTCAGGAGTTGAAGCATGAGCTACGAAATCAAGTCGATCCTCTACGCCTCCGATCTCACGCCGCGCTCGCCTGCGGTGTTCCTGCATGCGGCCGGCCTGGCGAAGAAATTCGGCGCCAAGCTGCACGCCGTCACCGTCACCCTGCCGGCCAGCAGCCTGCCTTACGAGGAGTTCATCAGCGAACAGAAGATGGACGAGATCAAGCTGGCCGGCCACAAGAAGGCCGAGGCGCTGCTGCGCCAGCGCATCGAGGTCTTCGCCGAGACGCACCCCGAACTGGAGATCATGAGCGTACTGGCCAGCGTGCGCGCACTGGAGGGCGACCCGTCGCGCCGCATCCTCGACATGGCCAAGCACGTGCTCGCCGACGTCATCGTGATGGGCTCGCGCGGCCACAGCACGCTGGGCGAACTGCTGCTGGGATCGGTCGCGCACAAGGTCACGATGAAGGCCGACATTCCGGTGATGCTGGTGCCGATCGATCGCTGAACACCGACACCCCGCACGACGCGAACAGACGCTGGCCGGGCGCAACGGCCGGGCAGACCCCGATGCTCCTTTCAGGCGGGCTTCGCCGCGGTCTGCGCCGGTTGCGTGACGATGCGGCGGCCGCACTCCGACAGCATCCGGCGCAGCCAGCGATGGCCGGACGACTGGTGGTTGCGCTCGTGCCACAACTGGTAGAAGCGCATCGGCGGGAATGCGATCGGTGACGGGATGATCGCCAGCGGCAGCAGGTCGGCGTAGAACTGCGCGAAATGGCGTGTGGTCGTGAACACCAGATCGGTGTTCTGCAACAGGTAGGGCGCGGCGGTGAAGGATTGCACCACCACGCGCTCGTCACGGTTGATGCGCATCGACGCCAGCACGCTGTCGATCACGCCGCGCTGGCTGATCGAATAGGGCATCGGCACCACATGCACCGCGCGCTGGAAATCGCTCACGCTCATGCCCTTGCGTGCCGCCGGGTGGATCGCCGCCACCAGGCAGACGATCTCGTCCTCGAGCAGCATCGACAGGTGCATGCGGTGCGGCGGTTCGGGCCAGTTACCGATCACCACGTCGAGGTCGCCTTCGGCCAGTGAGCGCTCGAAATCGAAGTTCGGCCCCAGCGAGTGCAGCGTCAGCTTCGCCTGTGGCGCCTCACGGCGGAAGCGCTCCGCCACTGCGGCGACGAACACCGGCGCGAGGTAGTCAGGCGAGCCGATGCGGAACTCGTGCCGGGTGCTGTGCGGCTCGAAGGAATCCGGCTCGTCGATCATGCGGTCGATCTCGGCCAGCGCACCCTTCGCGTGCGACAACAGCGCCAGCGCACGCTCGGTCGGCACCATGCCGCCTTTCTCGCGCACCAGCAGCGGGTCGCCCAGAATGTCGCGCAGTCGTTTCAGCGCCGCGCTGATCGCCGGTTGCGACTGGTTCAGCTTCAGGGCGGTGCGCGACACGCTGCGCTCGGTGATCAGCAGCACGAAAACGCGCAGCAGGTAGGTATCCAGCGGATCATCGATGCGTCTCGCGGTCATTTTCGTCTCCTTGTCCCATCATTTTCGTCGGCGCGCCGGCAGCCTGCTTCCACGCGTACGCCGGGACACGCAGTGTCTGCCCACGGGTGGCCTCCCGAAATACGTAAAGGCATATATTACTTATCACTTCATATCCGTTCCCATAACAGGTCACCGGCTTACACTGCGTCTCACACGATCCCCGCACAACAGGAGACAGCAGCATGGGACGCCTCACCACCCACGTACTCGACACCGCCAGGGGCACGCCCGGCGCCGGCATCACCGTGACCGTCTATCGCCTGGATGGCGAGCGCCGTGAGGTCGCCCGCACGGTAACCAACCACGATGGCCGCTGCGACAAGCCGCTGCTCGAAGGCGCCGCGCTGGAAGCCGGCAAGTACGAAATCATCTTCGCCGCCGGCGACTACTTCCGTGCCCAGGGCCTGAACCTGCCCGAGCCCCTGTTCGTCGATGAGGTCGCGCTGCGCTTCGGCATTGCCAACACCGACCAGCACTACCACGTACCCCTGCTGGTTTCGCCGTGGAGCTACTCCACCTACCGCGGCAGTTGAGTCACCGCCCCTCCGGATATAGAAAAACATGGAAGCCTATCTGCTCGACTGGGCCAACCTGCTGGTCCGCTGGCTGCACCTGATCGCAGGCATCGCCTGGATCGGTGCGTCCTTCTACTTCGTCATGCTGGACAACTCGCTGAAGCCTCCGAAGAAGCCCGGAGACGCCGACCGCGGCGTGTTCGGCGAACTGTGGGCAGTGCACGGCGGCGGGTTCTACCACAGCCAGAAATACCTCACCGGCCCGAAAGGCGAGCCACTGACCCAGGACCTGCACTGGTCCAAGTGGGAGGCCTACACCACCTGGCTGTCCGGCATGGGCATGCTTGCGATCATCTACTGGATCGGCGCCTCGAGCTACCTGATCGACAGCAACGTCATGGCCCTGTCGCCGGCTGCGGCCATCGGCATCTCGATCGCCTTCCTGGTCGCGGGTTGGGTGTTCTACGACGTGCTGTGCCGCAACATGGTCGGCCGCGACGGCCTGCTCGCCGCGATCGTGTTCGTCTTCGTGATGATCGCCAACTACGTGCTGCACCAGGTGTTCTCGGCCCGCGGCGCCTACATCCACGTCGGCGCTATGCTCGGCACGATGATGGCGGCCAACGTGTTCTTCCACATCATGCCGGGGCAGCGCCGGATGGTCGCGCAGATCCACGCCGGCGAGAAGGTCGATCCGCGACCCGGCATCATCGGCAAGCAGCGCTCGGTGCACAACACCTATTTCACGCTGCCGGTGCTGTTCATCATGATCAGCAACCACTACCCGATGACCTACGCCAGCAAGCACGGCTGGCTGGTGCTGGCGGTGCTGATGCTGGCCGGCGTGCTGATCCGGCAGTTCTTCGTGCTGCGCCACCGCGGCCAGGTCAAGTGGTGGCTGCCTGCGGCCGGGGTCGCCCTGATCCTCGCACTCGTCGTGCTGATGGCGCCGAAGGCCGTCAGTGCCGGCGGCGAAATGGTCAGCTTCGCCACGCTGAAGCACACCCTCGACCAGCGCTGCGTCAGTTGCCATGCCGCCCAACCCACGCACGAAGGTTTTGCCCAGGCGCCCAAAGGCGTGGTGCTGGAAACGCCGGAGCAGATCGCGCAGCACGCCGCCAAGATCGCCGAAACGGTCGCCAGCGGATACATGCCGCTCGGCAACCTGACCCAGATCACCGACAAGGAGCGCGAGGCCATTGCCATCTGGTATGCCCAGGGCGCCCGCGTCAAGGATTGAAAACGCACACGAACACGGCTGGATGACAAGACCATGACCCAGAACACCGTCACACCCGACAAGACCGAAACCGTGCTGGCCGAGCTTTCCCGCCTGCCGCAGGCCGAGTTCGTCGCCCGACTCGAAGGCATCTTCGAACACTCGCCGTGGATCGCCGAGCGCGCCTGGAGCGCCGGCCCCTTCGGCAGCATCGACGCACTGCATGCCGCCATGTGCCTCGTCGTCGATGCCGCCTGCAAGAACGAGCAGCTCGGCCTGATCTGCGCTCACCCGGAACTCGCCGGCAAGGAAGCCGAGGAAGGCACGCTGACCACCGCCTCCACCGGCGAGCAGCGCGGCGCCGGCCTGGACCAGTGCAGCAAGGAAGAACTGCTGCGCCTGCGCCAGCTCAACAAGGACTACCGCGCGCGCTTCGGCTTTCCCTTCGTGATCGCGGTGAAGGGCCTCACCCGCTACCAGATCATGGATGCCGTCGATGCACGGCTGGCAAACGACCGCGACACCGAGTTCCGCACCTGCCTGCGCGAGATCGGCAAGATCGCCCGCTTCCGGCTGGATGCGATGTTCGCCGCGCGCACCTGAAAACCGCTCAGCCCCCCGAACCCAAAGGAGATACCTCATCATGGCCAGCCACACTCCCGGCGCCCCCGTCTTCGCCCCGCCCGCCGAGCTGCCCGACTGGGCGCAGCGCTCGGTCGACCTCGCCAACCCGCGCCTGGGCGCGAAGGCCCTCGCCGC
>SHNC01000059.1 GCA_004295105.1 Betaproteobacteria bacterium
CGCCCTGGCGGCCGACCAGCACCAATTCCTTGCCCAGCGCGTCGGCGAGTCCCGCCTCGTAATTCACCCACTGCGAATTGTCACCGTTGGGCGAGGCGACGATGACGACGGTGCTCGCGGCGTCGATCGCGGCCTTGATCGCGCCGCGATAGTCCTGTCCCGGCGCAACGCAGGATTCAAGGTCCAGAATGTCGGCATCGGCGGCGTCGAGCGCAAGCAGATCCTTGATCCTCGACTTGATCGATTCGGCAAGCTCACGGTCTTTCGCGGCGTATGACAGGAAAACTTTCTCGCTCATGGCCGATGGGCCTCCACGGCTAAGGTCCTGATTTCTTCGACAATCCGTTTCCACTCTAGTGCCGAGTTGCACTGGCTTGCAAGCAGCAGCGGCGGCACGCCGCGCTCGCGCCGCTTGAGTTCCTGATAGTCGAGGTGGTGCAGCAGGATGAAGGTCTTCACCTCGAACGCATCGGCATAGGCCAGTTCCATCCACTGCGCGGCGCCGCCTTCGAGCGTCGTCGGCGACACCAGGAATACGGTGGCGAGCGAGTCGCGCACGCTCTGCTTCAGCGCCGCCGCAACGTCCTTCTCCGCGCGAGACTGGTCGCGCTGATAGGTCCATGCGCTCACCGCTTGCGCGGCGAGCATGGTTTCGATCGCGTACTGCAGCAGACTGGCCTCGAACGCGTCATGCCCGGAAGACGATATGAAGACCCTTGCGCCGCTCATGGACACGATGATGGCCGCCTACAGCGCGTCGCGGATGCGTTGCAGTGCGGCGGCGAGCGGAGTGCCGGCGCGGCCGGCGAACTCGAGGACGAAGTCGAGGTTCTCGATCACCGAGGCACGTTCGCGCGGGCTGGCGCCGCGCTCGAGTGCGGCGCGGTAGGCCGCGATCACCGCATCGACCAGGCCTTCATCGACCGGCCCGGGGGCGCCGGCGGATGCCTGCGCGGCCGCCCACGGCGGGCAGCTCGCGATCAGGCGACCCAGCGCGAGGTCGCCGAGGCTCGCGGCGTCCCAGAAGTTCGGGTCCGCGGCGTTGCGCTGTTGCGTGGTTTCGGTCAGCCGGGCAAGGTCGGCGTCGAACTGCGCCGCCCACGTCGGCCCGGCCGCCTCGTCGTCCCGAGGTCCGGCGAGCAGGCACGCGCCCGCCCAGTTGGTGAAGGCGTAGGCCTTGTCGCGCCGGCCGCGCTCCCAGGCGAGCTCGTAATAGCGCGCCGCCTCGCGCAGCGCGGCGCGGCGCCGGTCGGCGTCGGTCTCGATCAGAGCCCGACGCTTGCAGGCGCTGCCGAGCAGGTTCAGCCGTTCCTCGGTGGCGCCGCTCTGGCGCAGGCGCTCGAGGTCGTCGAGGGCGTCCTGCACCGTCTTGATCAGCGCCGCATGTTCGTCGTCCGTCGGGTTGCTGCCGCGCAGCGCCAGCCATTGGTCGGCGGCGCGGCGCACGATGTAGTTGGCACGCTGTTCGGCGGCACGCATCGGGCACTGGCCCTTGTCGGCGTCGAGCGCGCGCTCCAGCCATTCGATCGCCTCGTTCCAGTGGCGCGCCTCCCCCCAGGCAAAGCCGATCGCGGCACACACCTCGGCGAGCTTCAGCCATTTGTCGCGCTGGGTATCGGGGATGCGGGCGAGGCGTGCCTCGATGGCCGCCGGCGTTTCGTCATCGGGGGCCCCTGCTTGCAACGTCCGCGCCAGGTTGTCGAGGTCGGCGACCAGTTCCGACGGGGTGGCGTAGGGCGTCCGCGGGCGGGGGCGCGAGGCGGTGTCGCGCCGCAGGCGGTAGGCGGGGTCGCCGTAGCACTGGTAGGCGCCCCAGGTATTGACGCTGGGGAAGCGGCGCCAGGTTTCCTCGCGTGCCGCCCGCACCGCCTCGCCGAAGGCGTCGCCGGACAGCATGCGCTTGTAGAAGGTTTCGGCGAAGGCGAGGGCGGCGCCGTCGTCCACCGCCCAGCCCGCGGCCACCACCGCGCGCACGCCCATGCGGATGAACTGGACGCCCAGGTTCGCCGCCAGCGCGCCACGGTCGGGCGGCAGGGTGGAGGTGGTCTTGCCGAGATGGCAGCAGTTGATGAAAACCAGTTCGGGCACCCAGCGCATCTGTTCGATGTCGCCCGGGGTCAGGAACACTTCCTTGCCGATCACCATGCCGGAGACCTTGCGCACGGCGGGCTTCAGACCTTCGACGGGCGTCGCCACCGGGCCGGTGCCGGGCTGGGCGCCGGGGCAGGCCGGCGGCAGCGGGATCTCGAACTCGTGTTCGCCGTGCCCGGCCAGGTGCAGGATGCGCCAGGCGTCGCGGTGCAGGTTCTCGACGATGGCGTCGGTGGTCTCGTCGATGCAGTCGGTCACGCGGAAATCACTGCCTGACAGGATGTCGGCGACCCGGTGCGCTTCATCGCGTGCGCCGGGAAGGTCGCTGAAACGGTCCCAGCCCTGCAGGTCGGGGTGGCCGATCACCAGCGCGCGCGCCTCGAAAGGATGCGCCGGGCGCGGGCGGAAGGTCTGCGTCTTCAACTGACGCACGAGGCCGCAGGCGACGGCCGGCGGGCGACCGTTGGCGCTCCAGCGGTCTTCCAGCAGCTCCCACGGATAGCGCGCGGAGCGCTCGTCGACCAGCAGCACCAGGTCGCTCTGGCGCGGCGCCATCTCGCGCAGGCGCAAGGGCAGCAGCATCTCGAACAGGGTGCGTGCCGCTTCCGGGTTCGCCTTTGCCGTGCGCGAGGCGCTGCGGACGAAGGCATCGGCGAGCGCCAGTTGCCCGGTGGACAGGGTCTCCTCGGCGCGCGCGCGGTCGGTCGCGAAGACGAAGCGCAGCACGTCGCGCCGGCCCTCTTCCTCGACGATCTCGAGCCGGTGCCACCATTCGGGGGCCTCGTCGAAGCGGACCCGGCGGTGACCGCCGACGCCGGCCTCGACCTGGCATGCCGGCCAGTTCACCGTCGCCGCCAGCTCGCCGTCGCCCAGGATCTGCGTGAGGCCGTCGACGGCGTTGATCGCCACGTCTTCATAGAGCTCGAGGAACTCGATCTCGGCTATCGTCACCTGGTTGTCCAGCTCGGCCTCGACCAGCCTCGCATTGGCGGCGACCGCGCCGCGCAGCATGGCTTCGATCGAATCGCGCACCGGCATGCCGCCGGCGCCGGTGCCCACCAGCAGGCAGGACACCGAGGCACGGCGCGGGCTGCCCGCCGGACCGAAGCGGTCGTCGGCCCACTGCGCGACCTGCAGCGCGTAGTCGAGCAGCGCGGAACGGGTGGCGGCCTCGAGCAGGCCGGGCGTCAGCTCGCCGACCTGGCCCAGGCCGATGACGATCGCCCCGCCCGGCCGGCCTTCCCGGCGCGGGTGGAAGAACAGCGCGTGGGTGTGCAGCCGGCCCGGGTACAGGCCGAGGAAGTGGCGCCGCGACAGCGCGTTGCCCAGCCGCTTGTCGAGCACCTTCTCGGCGCTGACGATGGTGTCGCCGAGGTAGTGGCCGACCAGCACCGGATGGCGGGCATAGGTCAGGTCGCCATGGCGGATGCTCACCGTGATTCCCGGGATCGGCGGCCGGCCGTCGTCTTCGGCCGGCAGCGTGCCGCCGAAACCGAGCCGGGCGACGTCGCGTTCGCCGGGCACCCCGTCGGCGGGCGGCGTCTGCGGCAGCACGAACACCGCGCCTTCGCCCTCGGCGGCGCGGGCGCGCGCCGGAGGCGTGGCGGGCAGGCGCTTCGTCGCCCCGGTCTGCAGCAGTTCGAGATAGGCGGCGAAGGCGCGCTTCTGCGTGCACAGCGCATCGTGCGCGGTGTCTTCCACATACCAGGTGGGCACGTCGCGCAGCCGCCCCGAGGCCCAGCTCACCGTGCCGTCGCCCTCGCGCGTGGCGAGGAACTCGATGCGCTTGCTGCCATGGCGGCCCAGCGTTTCGTCCGCCACCAGCCGGTAGTCGATCACCGTGGCCGGCTGGCAGCCCGCCACGTAACGCATCAGCGGATCGGGCGCGGCACCGCGCAGGCGTTGCCAGGTTCGGGCCGCATCGCGCAGCAGGGCAGCGCTCGCGGTGTTCCAGCCGGCGCGCGTTTCCTTGCGGATCGTGTCCCACGGTTCCTGCCGTGCGAACGGCAGCGCCTCGTCGGCGAAGGGCAGCAACTCGAGCAGGCCCGGGTAGTTGCCGACGATGTCGATGATGTCGTCGGTGTCCTGGGTGAAGTCGAGCAGCGCCAGCTTGGCCTGTGTGGGATTGAAGCCGGTGAGCCAGCGCACCGCCTCGTGCGAGCCGAGGTTGGGGGTGCCCAGCATCAGGAAGCGGCTGTTGGGAAGGCGCCGGATGCGCTCCCACAGCCCGGCACCGGCGCCGCCGTCGGCGATCATCGCGCGCACCACCAGGCCGCCCATCGAGTGGGCGACGATGTGCACCGGCTGGCCCTGCCTTTCGGCCGCGGGCAGCCAGTCGGCGAGGCGCTGCGCGAGCTTCCCGGCCGCCGCGGTGACCGACATCCGCCAGTCGTAGGGGAAGATCTCGACCCGGTGCGTATGCGCCAGGAACTCGAGCAAGGGGCCGTAGAAGTCGTCGACCAGCTCGCCCGGGGCGACGTTGCGCGCGCCGCTGGCGATCCGCTTCAGGCCGCCGCGCAGCAGCGACCAGTAGTTGAGCCAGACGCGGTCGCCATCGACCGACAGTTCGCTGCCCATCGTGCCCGGCAGCACGACCGCCAGCGGCCGCGGTGTGTCGCCCGCGCGGCTGCGCTGCACGGCGTCGCGCCAGCGTGGCGGTGTCTGCGGGGCCGCGTCGATGGGCAGGAAGCCGCCCGTCTCGTCCTTGTCACGGGTCAGCCCCGCTTCCAGCCACTGGATGCTGCGTGCGTTCTTGAAGTAGCTGAAGTGGTTGACCTCGGCACCCTTGTCGGCGCGAAAGCGCGCGCCGCCGGGCAGCCGCCGCAGCCCGCCCGACATCGAGCCGGTATTGACGACGAGGTCGTGGTCGGCGCCGTAGAACCAGTCCGCCGCGACGAGCTTGATCTTCTGCCACAGCGAGTCGCCCTCGATGTCGCCGGCGATCACGCTCAGGTCGGCGGTGGTGACGAGGTCGGGATGGTGCAGCAGGCGGGTCAGCGCCGAGCCGGGCATCATCGCCTCGAGGCCGGGCAGCGTGCGCGGATCGGTGCGCTCCTTGACCACCGCGAGCAGGAAGTCCAGGCCGTCGCCGAACAGCTCGTGACCGGCGGCGCGCTTGGCAACGAAGCCCAGCACCGACAGCCAGCGGTCGAGCCGCCCCGACGCCAGCGTGGTGCCGCGCGCCGGACAGGCGACGCGCACGAAGCGCTCGACGACGATGTCGCGCGTGCGCAGCAGCTTGCGCAGCTTGACGAGCAGGGCACGGTCCTTGTCGTATGCGGCCCGGTGCGCCTCGGCGGCGTCCTTGTCGAGCGGAGACAGGCCGAGCTGCGGCGCGATCGTCCGATCGGCTTCGAACAGCGTCTTCAGGCCGGCCTCGGTGAGCAGTTCGTCGGCGCGCTCGCAGCCGGCCAGGCACAGCAGTTCGCCGACCAGCCCGCCGCGCGAATGGCTCACCAGATGCAGCTTCGCGCCCTTGGGCAGCTCGCCGGCGAGTGCCAGTGCATTCTCGATCGGGCTTTCGGTGAGCGAGCGGTGCTCGAACGCGAACACCCGTTCGCCGTAGTCCTTCGCCAGCCGCGCGCGAAGCTTGCCGCCGGCATCGTTGGCCGGATCCCACAGCTTGCCGAAGCTGCCTTGGGTGCTCGATGCGGTGCCATGCAGGAAGATCAGGGCGGATGGAGTGGCCGTCACGGCCTGCTTCGCGCCGAGCTTGTGCAGGCCGAAAGTGCCGTCGAGCGGGCAGCGGAACAGGCCGGGGCCGTCCTTGCCGAGCTGCTTGTCCTCGAACCAGGTCGCCAGCTTGCTCGCCGTCTGCTGCGCCAGATCGATGCCGAAGAACTCCAGCACGCGGATGCCCAGGCCGGCGAGACCGCGTTCGCCGCGCGCCGCGGCCGCGCCCCGGTCCGACACGACGGTGTCGAACTCCCACGCCGCGACGCCATCGCGCGACAGCGTCGGCCGGCCGTGCTCGCGGATCAGGCTGTCGGCGCGCGACCACAGCACGAATTCGTTCTCCAGCTCGATGCGCACGATGTCGTCGGCGGCGACCTGGATCTCGTCGGTCACGCCGTCGCGCGCACGGCCCGGCGTGATCCGGCGCGGATTGGAGACGCCGATTCCCTTCCTGACGTCCAGTGTCGTCGGCGCGGCGCTCGTGCCGCGGATGGTGTAGCTGCGCTGGGCCATGGGGGGCTCCGTCGGGAGTTGCGGCCGCAGGCGGGCCGCGCTGCGGGTGGGAAAGGCGGATGCGAGCGGCGGCGATCGGCAGCGGCGACGTCGGCAGACGCCCGCGCACCGGCGCGGCCCGGTCAGGGTTTCAGCCCGGCGCGCACGTCGCCGCCGCGGTCATTCGAAGAGGCGCATGCGGCGCGCGGTACGCGTGCCGAAGATCTGCGGCTCCTGCGGCAGCCGGGTGGAGGGCAGGTAGCGGCGGATGGCGGCGTGCCAGGCGTCGTAGGTCTCGGGCTTGTCCTGCTTCAGCGTCTTCAGCGCGTAGTAGGTGAAGGCGCCGTTGGGGCGGCCGCCGAAGCCGGTGTCCCAACTGTATTCCTCGTCGCGGCAGCCGGCCAGCAGCAGGTCGCCGCCCGTGCGGCGCATGCCGCCGATCAGGTTCATCGCGCTGGCGCGTGGCGCCGCGGGCAGCGTGTCGGGCTTCATCCACGCCGCCGGCGGCAGGTAGCGCGGACGCGGACCGCCGGGGTCGAGATCGCTCTCGTCGCCGCGGGTGACCGAACCCGAGTGGCAACTGTCGGAAATCAGCAGCAGGCGCACGCCCGCGGCACGGCGGTCGAACAGCAGGCGGATGTCATCGTCGAGCAGCGGGCCGGCGCGCGTGATGTCGTGCGGGCACAATGCCTCGTCGCGGCCGTCGGGCTCGTCGCCGTCCTTGTCCTCCACCCAGGTGCCATGGCCGGAGTAGGTGAAAATGATGGTGTCACCCGGTTGTGCATCACGAATGAGCGTGCCGATCGCGCTTACCATGGCAGCGCGAGTGGCCTCGGCGTCGACCAGCGTGGTGACGGTGAAGCCCCGGCCCTGCAGGGTAGCGGTCCAGTCGCGAGCGTCGTTGACGCAGCCGGACAGGTCGCTGTCGGTGCCGGGATAGTCGTTGATGCCGATGCAAAGGGCGCGCTTGGCCATGGCTCCACTCCTGGGTAGACGGGATGCCCTGCGTCGGGACACCCGCCTGGGCACCCCGGCGCGGGCGGTTCCATTCGAGGCGGGTCGATTCAAAGATAGCGCACTGCCATGACGATCACCAGCCATCGGCGGGGCGCGCGGACGGATCCTGATTCAAGGATTGCGCGGCGGGGCCGATATCATCGACAACCGATGTCATCGTCCATGCATTTCAGATTCAGCCGGAGAGCGGCCCAAAGTTTATGAATCCAGTGTCGACTCGTGATCTCAGGGTGGGCATGTTCGTCGCCGAACTGGACCGCCCGTGGCTGGAGACGCCGTTTCTGCTGCAGGGCTTCCTGATCGAGGATCAGGCCCAGATCGACCATCTGCGCGCGCTGTGTCGCACCGTCCGCATCGACCCGGCGAAATCGGTCGGCGAGTTCTTCGCGCTCCGGCCGCATGAGAAGGACGCGCCGCTGACGGCGCGCGCGCGCCCCTCGCAGCGCAGGCAGGCCGACTTCATCCGCATCGCCAGGGCGGTGCGGCGCGGTGGCACCAGCCGCCGGGCACGCGCGCCGCGGGTGCGCGAGCGCGACGCGCTGAGCCTGCTCGAGGAGGAACTGCTGTACTCCGCGCCGGTGATCGAGGACGTGCAGGCCAGCCTGCGCTCCCTGACGGCCTGCGTGCAGGCCGAAACGCCGCTCGATCTCACCGAGGTGTCGAAGAACATCGCCGCGGTCGCGGCCGGCGTGGTGCGCAACCCCGAGGCACTGCTGTGGCTCACCCGCCTCAAGAGCACCGACGAATACAGCTACGACCATGCGCTCGACGTGTCGGTGCACCTGATGGTGTTCGCGCGCTTTCTCGGCCTGCCTCTGGAACAGATCGAGACCGTGGGGGTCGCCGGCCTGGTCCAGGATGTGGGCAAGACCCAGCTTCCCAAGGAGATCCTCGCCAAGCCGGGGCCGCTGACGCCGGAGGAACTCAAGCAGGCGCGCTACCACGTGGTGAACTCGCTGCGCATCGTGGCCAACAAGCCGGGCATGAATCCCGACACGCTCGAGATCATCGGCCGCCACCACGAACGCATCGACGGCAGCGGCTATCCGCTCAGGCTGAAGGGCGAGGACATCGGCCTGCTGCCGGAGCTCGCCGGATTGATGGACACCTACTGCGCGATGATCCGCGAGCGCTCCTACAGCCTGCCGATGTCGAGCCAGCAGGCGATCGGCGAACTGGTCCGCCTGCGCGGGCGCAAGTTCCGCGACACGCTGGTCGACCAGTTCGTGCAATGCATGGGGCTGTATCCGATCGGCACGCTGGTGGAACTCAATTCCGGCGAGGTCGCGGTCGTGCTGCAGCAGAACCAGGTGCGCCGGCTGCAGCCCAAGGTCATGGTGCTGCTGGCGCCCGACAAGTCGGTGGAGCGCTATCCGCGCACGCTGGATCTGATGCTGGAGCCGGTGGGCCCGACCGGCGAGCCTTACCGCATCCTCGGTGCGCTGCCCGAGAACGCCTACGGCATCGACCCGGCGGAGTTCTACCTTGCGTGATCACATCCCGGTCGATGTCGACATCCCGGGGACACTGCCGCGCCTGCGTCATGCGCTGGCCGATCTCGCCCGCATCGCGGGCGATGCCGAGTCCTCGCGCTGCCAGGGTCTGGTGGTGTTCGGTCTCGTGCGCGAGGCCGCGCTGCTGCGGCTGGCGCCCGAGGCGATGGCGCGCCTCGGCATGCAGATCAGCGAGCGCCTGCGCGCGGCGCTGCGGCCGGCGGATCGCCTGTACGCGCTCGGCGAGTGGGAGTGGCTGATCCTGCTCACCAACCTGCCCAGCAGCGCGCCGGTGCACCTCGCAATGATGAAGTTCCGCCGCGTGTTCTACCAGCCGCCGCTGGCGATCGGCGGTGTCGAGGTCGGCCTCAACGCGGTGTGCGGCGCGGCGCTGAGCCCCGAGCATGGCGAGGATCCGCTGCATCTGGTGCAGTCGGCACGCATCGCCGCGCTGGCGGCGTCGCAGAACGGCGACTGGGTCGCGGTGTACGACCCGTGCATGGAGCAGGAAAGCCTCACCCAGCAAAACCTGATCGCCGAATTGCAGCGCGACCTCACCGAGAACGTGCTCGCGCTGTACCTGCAGCCGCAGGTGGAGGTGAGCAGCGGCCGCTGCGTGCACGTCGAGGCGCTGCTGCGCTGGCAGCGGCGCAGCGGCGACTGGGTGCAGCCGCCGCTGATCATGGCGACCATCGAGCGCGGTGGATTGCGGCATGCCTTCAACCGCTGGCTGTTCCAGGCGGCGGCACTGACCCTGGCGCAACTGCGCGACGCGCAGGTGCCGGTCGATGTGTCGGTCAATATCACCGCCAACGACCTGCTCGACCCCGAGATGCCGGACCTTCTGGCCCAGGCGCTCAGGCTGTGGCACCTGCCGGCGCAGCGGCTGTGCCTCGAGATCACCGAGACCGTCGCCGTGGAGGAGTCGCAGGGGGTCACCGACGTGCTGCACCGGCTGCGCAGCCTGGGCGTGCGGCTCGCCATCGACGACTTCGGCACCGGCTATGCCGGCATGACCTACCTGCAGCAGTTGCCTGTGCACGAGGTCAAGATCGACCGCCGCTTCGTCGCGCCCATCGCCGAGTCGCCGCGCGACCGCGAGATCATCCGCTCGATCACCGGGCTGGCGCATACGCTGGGCCTGCGCATCGTCGCCGAGGGTGTCGAGACCGAAGCGGTGATGGACCTGCTCGGCGAGCTGGGTTGCACCGCGGCGCAGGGCTACCTGCACGCGCGCGCACTGCCGCTGCAGGATTTCATCGCCTGGTGGCGCGCGCGCGAGGGCGGCGCGGGCTGACTGCGGTCGCGCGCGGCCGCAAGCCGATCGCGGCATCGGCTTGATAACATGGCGCTCATGAACGCCTCCTTGCCCGCCACTGCGTTGCATCGCCCTCGCCTTCGCCTTCGATTTCGCCTTTCCGCGCCATCGCCGCGCCTTGCATGCCGCTCGTCGCCACCGTGCCGGAGGCGCGCGTCGTGACCGCGCAACTCGCCCTCGGCCTGCGCGACGTCGCCGTGCTCGGCCAGATCTTCACGCCCGAGCCGGTGGTGCGCGCGATGCTCGCGCTGCGCCGCAATGACGGCCGGGTACTGGAGCCCTCGTGCGGCGACGGCGCCTTCCTGCGCCACCTGCCGGACGCGGTGGGGCTCGAGCTCGATGTCGATCACTGCCCGCCCGGCGCACTGGCGATCGATTTCTTCGCCTATCCGGAGCGCGAGCGTTTCGACACCATCATCGGCAATCCTCCCTACGTGCGCTTCCAGGACATCGGCGCGACTACCCGCGCGCTGATCGCCCGCAGCCCGCATGCCTCACCGTTCGACGGCCGCGCCAACCTCTACCTGTTCTTCATCGAGAAGTGCCTGCGCCACCTGCAGCCCGGCGGCGAGCTGATCTTCATCACGCCGCGCGACTTCCTGAAGGCGACGTCGGCGGTGAAGCTCAACCGGCTGCTGTTCGAGGCCGGCACGATCACCGATGCGATCGAGCTGGGCGATGCGCGCGTGTTTGCCGACGCGCTGCCCAACTGCCTGATCTGGCGTTTCGAGAAGGGCCGCTTCGAGCGCACGATGCGCTACGCCGAAATCGGCGTCGGCGATGACCTCGCCGCCAGCCTGGCCGCGCCGCGCTGGCAGACGCGCCATTTCGTCGAATCGAACGGCCACCTGATGTTCACTCGCGGCGACTACCCGCTGCACCTCGCCGACATCGCCTTCGTCAAGGTCGGCGCGGTGTCGGGGGCCGACGAGATCTACACCGACGTGCTGCAGGGCAACCGCGAGTTCGTGTGCTCGTCCACCGTCAGCACCGGCAAGACGCGGCGCATGATCTGGACCGAACCGGGCAGCCCGCCGCCAGCCGTGCTGCTGCCCCACAAGGCGCGCCTGCTGCAGCGCAAGGTGACCCGCTTCGACGAGTCCAACTGGTGGCAATGGGGGCGGGCGCATTTCCGCAGCGATCGGCCGCGCGTCTATGTGAACGGCCGCACGCGCATCGCGCAGCCCTTCTTCGTGCACGACTGCAAGGATTACGACGGTGCGGTGATGGCCGTCTTCCCGCTGCGCGAGGACGTCGATCGCGCCGCCTTCCGCGACGCGCTGAACGCGGTCGACTGGGCCGACCTTGGCTTCGTCTGCGACGGCCGCTTCCTGTTCACCCAGCGCAGCCTGGAGAACGCGCCGCTGCCGCCGGCGTTCGCCGCTTTCCTGCCCACGTCCTGAGACGCTTCGCGGGCCGCTGGCCGGCGGCAGCGCGTCGGCCCCCTCAGCGCGCTGCGGGGCGCTGCCAGATCGGCTGGCCGTCGCGCAGCACCTCGCGGATCCGATGCAGCGGCACCCAGTGCGCCTCGCCGTCCTCATCCAGCACTTCGCAGGCGAAATGCTCGCCGTGGCCGAAGCTCACGTCGCGCAAGGGCACGCGCACGATGCGATCGGCCACGCGGTCGTAGTAGCCGATGACGATCTCACCGCGGCCGAAGCCCGGGTCCCAGCGGATGCGGCTGAGCAGTTCGTGGATCGGGGTCATCGCCCGTGGCCGGTCTGCAGACGCCGGTGACGCCTTCAGCCTGAGGT
>SHNC01000238.1 GCA_004295105.1 Betaproteobacteria bacterium
CTGCTGCATCGTTCCAAGGCTCTGCGCATCGCGGCGCTTCTCGTCCGCGCGCTGGTGAGGACCGAAGGTTTCGCCGCCCTGCTGCCCGGGCTGCAACTGATCCTGGGATTGCAGCAGCGTTACTGGGACGCGGTGTATCCGCTGCTGGAGGCGGAAGAGGACAACGACCCGACGATGCGGATGAACGCGCTGGCGCCCCTGGTGGATGCCGAGGCGCTGATTCGCGATCTGCGCGTGTCGATCTTCATGCGTTCCAGGCAGCACGGCCAGGTCACCGCCCGCGACATCGAAGTCGCGCTGGGCCGCCTGCCCACGCGCAAGGACGCCGAGCCGGTCTCGCAGCGCCAGATCGACGCCATCCTCGCCGGCGTGGCGACCGAAGATCCGCCGGCGCTGGCGCGTGTAGCGGAGACCCTCGCCGCGGCGAAGGCGCTGTCGGATTTTCTCAATGACAAGGTCGGGCCCGAGCGCGCGCCGGATTTCAAGCCGCTGATGGGGATCCTGTCTATGCTGAATCAGGCTGTCCGGAGCGTCGTGGGCGACGCCATTGCGGCGGCCGATGCAACGGACGCGACGGCCGAGGGGGCGTCGGCCGCTGCGCCGGGAGCCGCTGTCGTGGAGAAGGCGATGACTGGAGAGATCCGTACGCGCGAGGATGCCCTGCTCATGATCGACAAGATCATCGCCTACTTCGAGCGCAACGAGCCGACGAATCCGGCTCCCTTGCTGATCAAGCGCGCGCGGCGGCTGGTCAGCATGAATTTCGTAGACATCATCAAGGACATGGCGCCGGACAGCCTCAAGCAGATCGAGACGATCGCAGGGCCCGGGCGCGACGGTTAGCGAGGCGCAGGCAGTTCCTTCGGGTGTCGTTGCTTCAGTACGTGATCGAGTAAACGAGGAGAAAGGACGTGGTCACCAGCAGCCAGAAATTCATCGCGCGCAATCGCGCCCCGCGGGTCCAGATTGAGTATGACGTCGAGCTGTATGGAGCCGAGAAGAAGATCCAGTTGCCCTTCGTCATGGGCGTGCTGTCCGACCTGTCGGGCAAACCGGCGGATCCCTTGCCTCCGGTGGCCGAGCGCAAGTTCCTGGAGGTGGACGTCGACAACTTCGACAGCCGCATGAAGGCGATGAAGCCGCGCGTCGCCTTCCAAGTGCCAAACACGCTGACGGGTGAGGGCAACCTGAGCGTCGAGATCACCTTCGAGAGCATGGACGATTTTTCTCCAGCAGCAGTGGCGAGCAAGGTGGATGCGTTGAACAAGCTGCTCGAGGCACGACAGCAGTTGTCGAACCTGATCACCTTCATGGACGGCAAGAGCGGCGCGGAAGAACTGATCGCCAAGGTCATCCAGGATCCGGCCCTGCTGCAGTCGCTCGCGGCCGCCCGCAAGCCCGAGGAGGGAAAGGCGGAAGAGACCAAGCCCGAGGAAGGCGGCGCAGCGTAATTGCCGGGCCCAACAACGATTCAGGAGAAGGCAATGGCGGAAGTACAGCAAAGCACGCAGCTTTCCGGCGTCACGCTGGAGGGCGACGAACTCGGCACACTGCTGCAGAAGGAATTCAAGCCCAAGACGCCCGAGGCCAGCAGCGCCGTCGAACGGGCGGTATTGACGCTGGCGCAACAGGCGCTGATGAATACCAAGGTCATCAGCCCGGACGTCGTCAAGTCGATCGAGGCGATCATCGCCGAGCTCGACCGCAAGCTCACCGAACAGGTCAACGTCATCCTGCATCACCCGGACTTCCAGAAGCTCGAAGGCGCGTGGCGCGGGCTGCATTACCTGATCAACAACACCGAAACCGACGAGATGTTGAAGATCCGGGTGATGAACATCTCCAAGCTGGATCTGGGCAAGACGCTGAAGAAGTTCAAGGGCACGGCATGGGATCAGAGCCCGCTGTTCAAGAAGGTCTACGAAGAAGAGTACGGCCAGTTCGGCGGTGAGCCCTTCGGCTGCCTGGTCGGCGATTACTACTTCGACCAGAGCCCGCCCGACGTGGAACTGCTCGGCGAAATGTCGAAGGTGTCCGCCGCGGCACATTCGCCCTTCATTGCCGGGGCCAGTCCGACGCTGATGCAGATGGATTCATGGCAGGAGCTGGCCAATCCGCGCGACCTGACGAAGATCTTCCTCACTCCCGAATATGCCGCCTGGCGGTCGCTGCGCGAGTCCGACGATGCGCGTTACATCGGTCTGGCGATGCCGCGCTTCCTTTCGCGCCTGCCGTACGGCGCGAAGACCAGCCCGGTCGAGGAGTTCGATTTCGAGGAGGACACCGGCTCGGCAGACCACACGCGCTACACCTGGGCCAATGCCGCGTACGCCATGGCGGTCAACATCAACCGGTCGTTCAAGCTCTACGGCTGGTGCTCGCGCATCCGCGGCATCGAGTCGGGCGGGGCGGTGGAAGGGCTGCCGGTGCATACCTTCCCCACCGACGATGGCGGTGTGGACATGAAATGCCCGACGGAGATCGCGATTTCCGACCGGCGCGAGGCCGAGCTGGCCAAGAACGGCTTCATGCCCATCGTGCATCGCAAGAACTCCGACTTCGCGGCCTTCATCGGTGCGCAATCGCTGCAGAAACCGACCGAATACGATGATCCCGACGCCACCGCCAACGCCAACCTGTCGGCACGCCTGCCCTACCTGTTCGCCTGCTGCCGCTTTGCGCATTATCTGAAGTGCATCGTCCGCGACAAGATCGGCTCCTTCAAGGAGAAGGACGACATGCAGCGCTGGCTGCAGAAGTGGATCATGAACTACGTCGATGGGGACCCGGCGCATTCCTCCGAGCAGACGAAGGCGCGCAAGCCGCTGGCCGCGGCAGAGGTGCAGATCGAGGAGGTGGAAGGCAACCCCGGGTATTACACGTCCAAGTTCTTCCTGCGCCCCCATTACCAGCTCGAGGGGCTGACTGTCTCGCTCCGGCTGGTTTCGAAACTGCCCTCCGCCAAGGGGGCGTGAGGTGCCAATGAGTGCCGTCGCGAGGCGGTACGGTTCGCCGCGAGGCTAGCAGCATCCCGAACGAAGGAGACGCATCATGGCTGTAGACATGTTCATCAAGATCGGCGACATCGAAGGCGAATCGACCGACGGCAAGCATGAAAAGGAAGTCGACGTCCTGTCCTGGAGCTGGGGCATGAGCCAGTCCGGCACCACCCACATGGGCGGTGGCGGCGGATCGGGCAAGGTCAGCGTTCAGGACATCTCGATCACCAAGTACGTGGACGCCGCCACGCACGCATTGATCAAGGCCTGCTGCGACGGCACCCACTACCCGGAAGCAAAGCTGACCGTGCGCAAGGCCGGCAAGGAAGCGCTGGAATACATCAAGCTGACAATGAAGGAAGTCATCGTCACATCGGTTTCCACCGGCGGCAGCGGGGGCGAAGACCGTCTGACCGAAAGCATCTCGTTGAACTTCGCCGAGTTCAAGCTCGAATACACGCCGCAGAATCCGGACGGCACCGGTGGTTCGGCGAAGGAAGCGTGCTGGAACATCGCCAAGAACGAGGCGTGCTGACGGGCGGTCGCGCCGCGGCTGTCAAATCGTGATTCGTACTGCCCGGGCGACGCATGGTCGCCCGGCGCGGTCTAGTTCCGACTGTCGTGGCGATAGCGCCGATTCGTCCATCCTGCCAGCGAAGGAGCATCCGAGGTGTCCAAGTCAGACATGTTCCTGAAGGTCGAGGGCGCCCGCTCGGGCCCGATCAAGGGCGAATCCCGGGACGATGCGCGCAAGGACGAAATCGATGTACTGGCCTGGTCGTGGGGAATGCAGGCGCGCACCGAGATGGGCGGCGCTGGCACCACCACCAAGTCTTCGCTGCGCGAGATGCTGGTCAGCAAGCGCGTGGATAGCGCGTCGACCCCGCTGATGTCGGCGATGCGGAACAACGACCTCATCACGAAGGCTACGCTGACCGTTCGCAAGGCTGGCAAGGCCCCGCTGGACTATTTCACCGTGACGATGGAGAACGGGCGCATCACCTCGATCGACGTCGAATCCGTGGGCGAGGAGCAGCCGGTTCTGATCGAGCGGCTGAGCCTGTCGTTCCAGAAGATCAGCATCGAGTACGTGCCGCAAGGCGAAGACGGCATGGGCAAGGGTGCCATGCTGTTCGAGACCGAAACCCTCTGACCCACCTTCGAGCGGGAGGAAACATGAGCCTGGATGCCGAGCAGGTACTGCGTACCGGCGATCCCGCGGGTGCGCTGGCGGCCCTGCAGGGAATGGTGCGCGACAAGCCGGACGACACCCGCCTGCGGGTCTTCCTCTTTCAGTTGCTGTGCGTGCTGGGCCAGTGGGAGCGCGCGCAGACCCAGCTCGAACTGTGTGCACAGATGGATCCGACGGCCCTGGCAATGCGCGAGATGTACCGCGATGCCATCCTGTGCGAGCGGGTGCGCAGCGACGTCTTCCAGGGGATCCGCTCGCCGATGCTGTTCGGTGAGCCGGAGGGCTGGATCGCGCTGCTGATCGAATCGCTGATCCGCGCCGGGCGTGGCGAGGCAGGCGCGGCGGAGAAATTGCGCAGCGACGCCTTCGACCAGGCGCCGACGACCTCCGGCATGCTCGACGACCAGCCCTTCGCCTGGATCGCCGATGCCGACATGCGGCTGGGGCCGGTGCTGGAGGCGATCGTCAATGGCCGCTACTACTGGATTCCCTTCTCGCGCCTGTCCCGCATCGACATCGAGGAGCCGGCGGATCTGCGCGATTCGGTGTGGCTGCCGGCGCATCTGCGCTTCAGCAATGGCGGCGAGACGATCGCCCTGATCCCCTCGCGCTACCCCGGTTCGGAATCCGCCGACGACGGACTGGTGGCGCTGGCGCGCAGGACCGACTGGGTCGAGTCCAGCCCCGGCGTATTTCAGGGCAGCGGCCAACGGGTGATCGCCACCGACGCGGGCGAATACCCCTTGCTCGATATCCGCCACATCGTGCTGCAGACCGACGGCGCCGATACCACCGCGTGAGCCGCACACCATGGCCGAGCTGACGCCGAACGATCGCCTGCAACCCGCGCTGCTCGACCGGCTGACCGACGACGACCCCGCCACGCGCAGCGAGCCGCGCGAAGCCCGCATCGTGTCGCGCCAGCGCCTGAAGCAGGCGGTGCTGCGCGATCTCGCCTGGCTCCTCAATGCAACGCGCATGGTCGACGTCGCCGACTGGAACGCGGTTCCGGCGGCGCAGCGCTCGGTCATCAATTTCGGCATGCCGGCGCTGGCTGGCGAGACCGCATCGACGCTGGACATCACCGAACTCGAGCGTTCGATGCGGCAGACCATCCTCGATTTCGAGCCGCGCATCGACCCGGCGACGCTCAGGGTAGAAGCGGAAACCTCGCTCAGCGCGCTGGATCATCACAACCAGATCCAGGTGCGCATTCGCGGCAACCTGTGGGCACAACCAGTCCCTATCGAGCTGCTGCTGCGCACGGAGGTGGATCTGGAGACCGGCCAGGTCGACATCGAGGACCTCGGGCGCTGAACGATGGACCCACGACTGCTGCGCTATTACAACCAGGAACTCCAGCACGTCCGCGAGATGGGTGCCGAGTTCGCGCGCCAGTTCCCGAAGATCGCGGCCCGCCTCGGCGTGGATGGCATCGAGGTGTCCGATCCCTACGTCGAAAGGCTGCTCGAGGGCTTCGCCTTTCTTGCCGCGCGGGTGCAGCTCAAGCTCGACGCCGAATTCCCGCGCTTCACCCAGCGCATGCTGGAGATCCTCTATCCGCAGTTCCTCGCGCCGACGCCGTCGATGCTGATCGCGCAGTTCCGTCCGGACATGAACGACGGCAATCTGGCGCGCGGTTTCGTCATTCCGCGTGGCAGCAGCATGCGCAGCCAGCTCGGCAAGGGCGACGCGACCGCGTGCGAATTCCGCACCGCGCACGAGATCCGGCTGCTGCCGCTGGAGCTGGTGGCGGCCAGTTGCTTCTCGTATGCGCCCGATCTGCCGCTGCCGCAACTGCCCGGCGGCAGCCGTATCCGCGGCGGGCTGCGCATCCGCTTGCGGGCGGGTGCCGGACTGTCGATCGCCGACCTCGAGCTGACGCGCCTGCCGCTCTACCTCGGCGGCGGCGACGAAGCGGCGATGAAGCTCTACGAGCTCGCGCTGGGTGCCTGCATCGGCATGCTGGTGCTGCCACCGCAGCGGCCTGCGCCCTGGTATCAGTTCCTGCCGGCGACGCAGGTGCGCGCGCTCGGATTCGAGGACGACGAGGCCCTGCTGCCGGTGACCCTGCGCGGCTTCCAGGGCTACCGGCTGGTGCACGAATACTTCGCCTTTCCGCAGCGCTTCACCTTCATCGACCTGCACGGTCTCGGCGCGCCCGCGCGGCGCTGCACCGGCAGCGAGATCGAGATCGTGCTGCTGTTCTCGCGCGGCGACGCGGCGCTGGAGAGCGTGGTCAGCGAGGCGAACGTCAGCCTGTTCTGCGCACCCGCGATCAACCTGTTCCACAAGCGGGCCGAACGCATCCAGGTGGGCGACGGAAGCTACGAATTCCACGTGGTGGCCGACCGCACGCGGCCGATGGATTTCGAGATCCACGACATCGAGTCGGTCACCGGCTACGGTGCCGGCGGCGTGCAGGCGCAGCGCGACTTCCTGCCCTTCTACGCGGCCTTCCATACCGAGGCGCCGGAGCATCCCGCCTATTTCACCCAGCAACGCGAGCCGCGCCTGCTGAGCCCGGAGCAGCAGCGCAAGGGCACGCGCTCGAGCTACGTCGGCAGCGAGGTCTTCATCGCGCTGGTGGACCCGGAGGAAGCGCCCTATGCGGCCGAGCTGCGCCAGTTGGCCGTCACCGCGCTGTGCACCAACCGCGACCTGCCGCTGCAGATGCCGGTCGGCGTCGGCAAGACCGATCTCACGCTCGATTCGGCCGCCCCCCTGGCGTGCATCCGCGTTCTCAAGGGCCCGTCGCGGCCGCTGTCCTCGCTGCGCCAAGGCAATGTCGCCTGGCAGTTCATCAATCACCTGTCGCTCAACTACCTGTCGCTCCTCGACAACGATGCGCGGCAGGGCGCCGCGGTGTTGCGCGAGATGCTCGAGCTCTACGCGCTGGGCGGCGACGGCGCGACGCTGCGGCAGATCGAAGGCCTGCGTTCGGTGAAGCTGCGGCCGCTGGTGCGGCGCTTTCCGCTGCCCGGTCCGGTGACCTTCGGCCGCGGGCTCGAAGTCGAACTCGAAGTCGACGAACTGGCTTTTCAGGGCGCGAGCCCCTTCCTTTTCGGTGCGGTGATGGAGCGCTTCCTGACCCGCTACGTGTCGATCAACTCCTTTACCGAGACCGTGCTGCGCTCCGACAGCCGCGGTGAAATCATGCGCTGGGTGCCACGATGCGGGAACCGGCCGATCGTCTAGCGTGGCTGAGCGCGCTCGAGAAGGAGCCGTATCGGCACGACTTCTATCACACGCTGCGGCGCATCGAGTGCCTGTTCGCCGACAAGCCGCGACTCGGTCAGGCGCGGCGACCGGCCGATGAACCCCTGCGGCTCGCGCAGGATGTGTCGATGAGCTTCGCGCCGGCACCCATCTCCGCCTTCGAGCCGGCGGCGGACGCGCCGCCCCGCCTGGTGCAGCGGATTTTCGGCCTGCTCGGCCCCAACGGGCCGTTGCCGCTGCATCTAACCGAATACGCCCGCGAGCGCCTGCTGCACCACGGTGACGCGACGCTGTCGCGCTTCCTCGACCTGTTCCACCACCGGTTGATCGCGCTGTTCTATCGCGCCTGGGCGCAGGCCCAACCGACCGCCAGCCTCGACCGCCCGGCGCAGGACCGCTTCTCGTTCCTGGTCGGCGCGCTGATCGGCATCGGCACGCCGAAGCTGCGCGAGCGTGACGACGCCGGAGATTTCGCCAAGCTCTTCCATGCCGGGCTGCTGGCGCCCCAGGTGCGCAATGCCGACGGTCTGCAGGCGCTGCTGTCGGGCTATTTCCGCCTGCCGCTGCGGGTGGAGCAGTTCGTCGGCCACTGGATGCGACTGCCCGAAACCGATCGCACGCGGCTGGGGGCGATGAACGCCGGCGCGCAACTGGGCGTCGGTGTGGTGCTGGGGGCGCGCGTCTGGGACCGTCAGCACAAGTTCCGCCTGCGCATCGGGCCGCTCGGTTTCGCGCAGTACGAGGCCTTCCTGCCCGGCGGCAGGGCGCTGGCGCGGCTGGTCGCACTCGTGCGCCAGTACTTGTGCTTCGAACTCGACTGGGATGCGCGCCTCGTCCTCAGGCACGACGAGGTGCCCGCGATGCGCCTGGGGCGCGCCGGCCGGCTGGGCTGGACGACCTGGCTGGGCCGCCCCAGGGGCAGGCGCGATGCGGACGATCTGACTTTGAATGTGGAAGAGGTGCTGGCACGCGGGCCTCACACCCGTCCGGCCGCCTCGCCCGACTCGATGCAAGGAGCGCAATGATGAGTGAAATCAGCCGTGTCGCGCTGTTCGGCAAGCTCAATCGGCTGGCCTACAAGGCGGTCGAAGGGGCGACCGTGTTCTGCAAGCTGCGCGGCAACCCCTATGTCGAGCTCGAGCACTGGGTGATGCAGATCGTGCAGACGCAGGACTCCGACTGGCATCGCATCATCAAGCACTACCAGATCGACGTCGCGGTGCTGGCGAAGGACATCACCAATGCGCTGGACCGGCTGCCACGCGGCGCGACCTCCATCACCGACCTCTCCGAGAACATCACCAACGCCATCGAGCGCGGCTGGGTCTATGGCTCGCTGATGTATGGCGACAACTCGGTGCGTACCGGCTATCTGCTGCTGGGCATGCTCAAGACGAACTACCTGCGCAATGCGCTGTTCGCGATCTCGCGGCAGTTCGAGCGCGTGAAGCCGGAAGACCTGTCGGATTCGTTGCCCCAGATCACGGCCGGCTCGCCCGAAGAAAGCCTGGGCGCCGGTTCGGGGTCGGAGGCCGAACCGGGCGAGGCGAGCGGCGCGATGGCGCCGGCGCAACTGGGCAAGCAGGAAGCCCTGCACAAGTTCGCCGTCGACCTGACGGAGAAAGCGCGCAAGGGCGAGATCGACCCGGTCACCGGTCGCGACGAGGAGATCCGCCAGATCGTCGACATCCTGATGCGCCGCCGGCAGAACAACCCGATGATCACCGGCGAGGCCGGCGTCGGCAAGACGGCGGTGGTCGAAGGCTTCGCCATGCGCGTGGTGCGCGGCGACGTGCCGCCGCAATTGAAGGCGGTGAAGCTGCTGACGCTCGACATCGGCCTGCTGCAGGCGGGCGCCAGCATGAAGGGCGAGTTCGAGCAGCGGCTGCGCCAGGTGATCGACGAGGTCCAGGCGAGCCCCAAACCGATCATTCTGTTCATCGACGAGATCCACACCCTGGTCGGCGCGGGCGGCGCGGCCGGCACCGGCGATGCCGCCAACCTGCTCAAGCCGGCGCTGGCGCGCGGCAACCTGCGCACCATCGGCGCGACGACCTGGGCCGAATACAAGAAGTACATTGAGAAGGACCCGGCGCTGACACGCCGCTTCCAGGTGATCCAGGTGCAGGAGCCGGACGAGGCCAAGGCCACGCTGATGCTGCGCGGCGTGGCCTCGGTGCTGGAGAAGCACCATCGCGTGCAGTTGCTGGACGAGGCGATGGAGGCCGCGGTGAAGCTGTCGCACCGCTATATCCCGGCGCGGCAGTTGCCGGACAAGGCGGTGAGCCTGCTCGACACCGCCTGCGCACGCGTGGCGGTCAGCCAGCACGCGACACCGCCCGAGGTGGAAGACTGCAAGCGACGCATCGAGGCGCTCGACACCGAGCTCGAGATCATCGGCCGCGAGGAGCTGGTCGGCATCGACATCGGTGCGCGCCGCGGCGATGCCGAGGCCAGGCACAAGGCCGAACTGGAGCGGCTGGCCGTGCTCGAGGCGCGCTGGAGAGAGGAGAAGGCCGTCGTCGATGAAATTCTCGACCTGAGGGCGAAATTGCGCGCCGGCGGCAAGGTGGTGGACCAGGCGCTGGAAGCGAGCGCCGTGCCGGCGGAGCGGCCGGCGGCGGCCAGCGCCGCCCCGCCTGCCGGTGGCGCCGATGCAGGCGCGGCAGTGCCTGCACCCGCGCCGGAGCCACCGGCAGCCGACAGCGATGCAGCACCGAGGGCCGACGACCCGGCCCCGCCTGCGGAAGATCGCGACACCCTGCTCGCCCGCCTGCAGGTGCTGCAGGAACAGCTGCACGCCTTGCAGGGCGAAGCGCCGCTCATCATGCCGACGGTGGACGAGCAATCGGTGGCCGGTGTCGTGGCGGACTGGACCGGCATCCCGGTCGGGCGCATGGTCAAGAATGAAGTGGAGGCGGTGCTTCACCTTGCCGACAGCCTGGAGAAGCGCATCATCGGCCAGCGCCATGCGCTGGAGATGATCGCGCGCCGCATCCAGACCTCGCGTGCGCACCTGGACAACCCCAACAAGCCGATCGGCGTGTTCATGCTCGCCGGCAGCTCGGGCGTGGGCAAGACCGAGACTGCGCTCGCGCTCGCCGAAGCGCTCTATGGTGGCGAGCAGAACGTCATCACCATCAACATGAGCGAGTTCCAGGAGGCGCACACGGTCTCCACGCTGAAGGGCGCCCCCCCGGGCTACGTCGGCTACGGCGAAGGCGGCGTGCTGACCGAGGCGGTGCGCCGCCGGCCGTATTCGGTGGTGTTGCTGGATGAAATGGAGAAGGCGCACCCCGACGTCCACGAGCTGTTCTTCCAGGTCTTCGACAAGGGCTGGATGGAGGACGGCGAGGGCAGGGTGATCAACTTCAAGAACACGCTGATCCTGATCACCACCAACGTCGGCACCGACACCATCATGGGCCTGTGCAAGGATCCCGAGCTGATGCCGACACCCGAAGGCATTGCCCGCGCGCTGCGTGATCCGCTGCTGAAGGTCTTTCCGCCCGCGCTGCTCGGCCGCCTGGTGGTGATCCCCTACTACCCGCTCACCGACGAGATCGTCGGCCTGATCGCGCGCCTGCAGCTCAAGCGCATCGCCAGGCGGGTGCAGGAGAATCACAGGGTGCCCTTCATCTACGACGATGCGGTGGTGAGGCTGATCGTCGGCCGCTGTACCGAGGTCGAGAGCGGGGCGCGCATGATCGATGCGATCCTCACCAATACGATGCTGCCTCGCATCAGCCAGGAATTCCTGGAGCGCATGGTGGAGGGGCGGCCGGTCGATGGCGTGTGGGTGGATGTCGTCGATGATGATTTCCACTACCGCTTCGACATGGCGGACACCGAGCCGGTGGGGGGCGCGGCATGAGCCGGGTCGCCCACCAACGCCGCGGCCAGCGCCAGGGCGCCGAATCGCCCGCCGATGGCGGCGAGCGCATCACGCTGGAGGAGGCCGTGCTGCGGGCGCAGCAGGCTCATCGCCAAGGCCGGCTGGACCTCGCTGAGCGCATCTACCGCGCGGTGCTTGAGCTCGACCCGCAAGACGTGAATGCGCTGCATTTCCTGGGGGTGCTGCTGCATCAGCGCGGTGACAGCGGCGGCGGGGTGGCGCTGATCGAGCGCGCGCTGGCATTGGCCCCGGATGCGCCGGGGGTGTGGAACAACCTGGGCAACGTGCTGCTGGAAATGGGTAAGGTCGATGAGGCCATCGAGGCCTATCGTCGCTGCCTGGCCCTCGCCCCCGAATTTGCCGATGCTCACAACAACCTCGGCACCATCCACCGCAGCCGCGGCGAATGGGCGCTGGCCGAGGCGGCCTACCTGCGCGCCATCGCCGCCCAACCCGATCTGGCCGATGCCTACGACAACATGGTGGCGCTCAATCGCGCGGCGCTCGCGGCCAATCCGGCACTCGCCG
>SHNC01000153.1 GCA_004295105.1 Betaproteobacteria bacterium
GCGCCGGCGAGAAATTGTCCAAGCAAACGCTGGCGCGTGCCATCGATGACCATCCGCCTGCAGCGGCCTTCACCGCGGCGCTGTCATTCCTCGGCCAGCGGCCACCGCCGGAGTTGGTGCGCGCGTCGCTGCGCGAGGTCCGCGACTGGGCGCTGGCGCACTGGACGCTCGCCAACGTGCCGCGCCGGCGGCAGGCCGTCGCGCCCGAATTCACCTGAGGAAAGCAACATGATCGAAGACGACGCCGGCCTGCGCAGGCTGCTCGAGAACACCCGCAACATCGCCGTGGTCGGCATGTCGGCCAACCCCGACCGCCCCAGCAACGAAGTCGCGCAATACCTGCGCCGCGCCGGCTACACCGTGATTCCGGTCAATCCGGCCTACCGGGAGATCCTCGGCGAGAAGTGCTACCCCGGCCTGCGCGAGGTGCCGGTCGAGATCGACCTGGTCGATGTGTTCCGCAACCCGGACGACGTGATGCCCATCGTCGAGGATGCCATCGCCGTCGGCGCGAAGAGCCTGTGGCTGCAGCTCGGCGTCATCGCCCCGGGCGCGGTGGCGCGGGCCGAAGCGGCCGGCCTCGCGGTGGTGATGGATCGCTGCACCAAGATCGAGCATCGACGGCTCGTTTGACACCTGGCCCGCCCGCGCCCCGAACCAACGGCCGTCGGTCAGTGCTTGCCGCCATAGCCGGCAACGCCGATCGCCATGCGCACCACCTGGTAGGCGAGCCAGTTCGCCATGCGCCGCATCAGGGACAGGCGACGCCAGCGTTCGGGCAGTTGCGCTTCGGCGCCGTCGCGCATGGCCGCGGCGAGGCTGGCGCCGAGCTGGGCGGCGAAGCCTTCGTCCTCGACCACCACGTTGGCCTCGCGCGCCAGCAGCAGGCTGAAGGCGTCGATGTTGCTCGAGCCGACCGTCGCCCAGTTGCGGTCGATCACCGCCACCTTGGCGTGCAGATGGCTGCGGTGATACTCGTAGAGCTCGATGCCGCGCTGCAGGAAGAAGGGATACAGCGCGCGGGTGGCATACACCTGCAGGGGATGATCGCCGCCCAGGCCCTGCAACAGCAGCCTTACCCGCACGCCGCGCTGTGCCGCCTCGGCCAGCGCATGGCGAAAACGCCGGCCGGGAAAGAAATAGGCGTTGGCGATGACGATTTCGTGTCGCGCGCGCTCGATCGCCGCCAGGTAGGCATCCTCGATCGCACGGCGGTAGCGCAGGTTGTCGCGCACGACGAAGGCGGCGCGGATGGCACCCGCCATGTCGCCGATCGGTGGCGCCAGCAGCGGCTGATGCACGCGGCGGCGGAAACTCGCCCAAGCCACCAGCCGCCACAGGCGGTGGGCCGACTCGACGATGGGCTCGAGCACAGGCCCCCGGACACGCACGGCATAGTCGTAGCGCGGAAAGGGTGAGCCGCCAGGCCCGAAATCGTCGGTGATGTTGATGCCCCCCACGTAGGCCTCGCGGCCGTCGATGGTCACGACCTTGCGATGCAGGCGTCGAAGGCGGTGGCGGCGCAGCGACAGCGCACGCAGTTCCCGGCGGTAGACCAGCACCTCGACGCCATCCTCGGTCAGCCCCGGCATCAGCTCGCGTACGAAGTCGCGCCCGCCGAAACCGTCAACCATCACGCGGACGACCACCCCGCGCAGAGCCGCCCGCCGCAACGCAGCGGCGATGGCGCGGCCGACCTTGTCGGCGCTGAAGATGTAGCTCTGCAGGAAGATCTCGCGCTCGGCGGCGTCGATCGAGGCTTCCAGCGCGGGGAAATATTCCTGTCCGTTCTCCAGCAACACCACCGCGTTGCCGGGCACGATCTCCGTCAAGGCGCCGCCTCGAGGTCGGCGGTCAGCGCGGCGTGATCGGAGATCTTCGCCCACGGCTCGCCGAAATGGACCTTCGCCTGGCGCACGCGGAAACCGCGTACGTAGATGCGGTCCAGCCGGAAGAAGGGCAGCACGCTCGGGAAGCTGCGCGCGGGCCGGCCGCGATTGACGCCGAAGGCCTCGGTCAGGCCCAGCCGTCTGCCGATCAGTTCGTCGGCCTGATTGCGCCAGTCGTTGAAGTCGCCGGCGATGATCAGCGGTGCGCCCTTGGGCGCCAGCCGCTCCATGCGCTCGGCGAGCGCCTGCATCTGGCGCCGCCGGCCGCCGGCAGTGAGGCCCAGATGCACGCACACACAATGCACCGGCGTGGCGAATTCCGGCAACGAGACTTCGCAGTGCAGCAGGCCACGGCTCTCGAAGCGGTGGGCGGAGACGTCCTCGTTGGCCGTCGACAGAATGTCGTGCCGACTCAGGATGGCATTGCCGTGGTGACCGTGGTCATAGACCGCATTGCGGCCGTAGGCGGTCTGTCGCCAGGTGTCCTCGGCGAGGAACTCATGCTGCGGCTGCGGCGGCCAGTCCGCATGACGAGCCGGATGCTGCACGTGCAGGCCCTGCACCTCCTGCAGGAAGACGAGGTCGACATCGAGGCTGCGCAGCCGCTCGCGCAGCTCATGCACCACCATGCGGCGGTTGAACTGCGAGAAGCCCTTGTGGATGTTGTAGGAACAGATGCGCAGCAAGCTCATGACCGGCCCTCCGCCCGCCGCATGGGTTCGGGATCAGGACACCGCGAGCATCCGGTCGAGTGCCACACGTGCGAGTTCGGCCTCGTGCCCGGGCACCTTGATCTGGTTCACCACGTTGCCCTCGGCGAGGTTTTCCAGCGTCCACGCGAGGTGCTGCGGGTCGATGCGCTGCATGGTCGAGCACATGCAGACGGTGGGCGCCATGAACTGCACGATCTTGCCCTGCGGCTTCATCTCCTCGGCCAGGCGGTTGACCAGGTTCAGCTCGGTCCCCACCAGCCAGCGCGTGCCGGGTGCGCCAGCTTCGATCGTCTTGATGATGTACTCGGTGGAGCCGACGTAGTCGGACTGGATGCACACGTCGAGACTGCTCTCCGGGTGCGAGATGACCAGGCCGTCCGGATGCTGCTTGCGCCAGCGCTCGATGTGACCGGGCTGGAACATCTGATGCACCGAGCAGTGCCCCTTCCACAGCAGGATCCTGGCGTGGCGGATCTGCTCGGGCGTGAGGCCGCCGTACTCGAGGTCGGGATCCCACACCACCATCTGGTCGAGCGGAATGCCCTTCTTGTAGCCCGTCCACCGGCCCAGGTGCTGGTCGGGGAAGAACAGCACCTTGTCGCGCCGGGAGAACGCCCAGTCGAGGATGGTGGGTGCGTTGGTCGAGGTGCACACGATCCCGCCATGCTCGCCACAGAAGGCCTTCAGGTCGGCGGCCGAGTTGATGTAGGTGACGGGCGTGATCTGCGTGTCGGGGGTGTCGAGCACCTCGGCGAGTTCCCGCCAGCAGCGCTCCACCTTGGCGAGGCTGGCCATGTCGGCCATCGAGCAACCCGCAGCGAGGTCGGGCAGGATGGCGATCTGGCTGGGTTTGGACAGGATGTCGGCGACCTCGGCCATGAAATGCACGCCGCAGAACACGATGTACTGGGCATCGGTCTGCGAGGCGAGGCGGGCAAGCTTCAGCGAGTCGCCGGTGAGGTCGGCATGCTGATAGACGTCGGCGCGCTGGTAGTGGTGGCACAGCAGCACCGCCTTGTCACCGAGACGTGCGCGCGCGGCACGGATACGCTCCTGCGCATCGGCGTCGGCGAGCACGTTGAAACGGTCGAAGCTGATGGTGGCAACTTGCATGATGCAGATTCGGTATCGGTCGTTGGGGAAGTGATGTCGGTTCCGGATCGGCCCGGCGCGGCGGGTTCCGGCGCGCCGGGCCTGGCGTCAGCCCTGGTGCCAGGGCAGGCCCGCGTGGCGCCAGCCGCCGACGCGATTGCGCTGGCCCCTGGCGTCCTTGTCGCCCTCGAAGCCCTCGAGAACGTTGTAGCAGTTGTTATAGCCGGCCGCACAGGCGGCACGTGCCGCGGCGTCGGTACGGGCGCCGGAGCGGCACAGGAACAGCACCAGCGCCTCGGGGTCGACCTGATGCTTGAGCTGGGCGACGAAGTTGGTGTTGGGCTGGCTTCCCGGGTAGGAGTACCACTCGATCTCGACGGCGTCCGGCACCCTTCCGACCCAGTCCCACTCCGCGCGCGTGCGCACGTCGATCAGCCTGGCGCCGGGCGCGAGCTGGAGGACCTGCCAGGCTTCCGCGGGCGTCAGCGCGCCCTGGTAGGGCAGATCGAGGTTGTCGGCGCGCTGATGCGCGAGCGTCAGCAGATCGGAAAGCGTTCCCATGCATGCATCCGGCTAGAATTCCAAGTCTTGGAAGTATAGCGCCTCAAACAGTACCCCGACCTCTGGACATGCCCGCGACTGCCTACCCGCCCTCCCCCCGCCGGCGCAAGGCATCGCCGCCTCGCGAGGCGGCGGCCCGCAGCCGTGACATCCAGCGCGTGGCCATCGTCGCGTTGACGATCAACGCGCTGCTCACGGTCGGCCAGATCGTGATCGGCCTGTTTGCCGGCGCCTTCAGCCTGGTGGCGGATGCGGCCCATACGCTGTCCGACCTCGTCACCGACGCGCTCGTGCTGGTGGCCGGCCGCCACAGCGGCAATCCGGCCGACCAACGCCACCCGTACGGCCATGCCCGCATCGAAACCGTGACCTCGCTGCTTCTCGGCCTGGTGCTGGGCGGCGTGGGACTCGGTTTCCTGTGGAGTTCGGGCCTGCGTCTGCAGCACATGGGCCAGTTGCCGTCGCTGCACCCGGCCGCGCTGGTGATGGCGGTGGTCACCCTGGCGGCCAAGGAGGGGATGTTCCGCTACATTCTGGCCTCGGCCCGCCGGCTGCAGGCGCCGATGCTCGAGACCAACGCCTGGCACGCGCGCTCGGATGCGGCATCGTCGCTGGTCGTGGCCGCCGGCATCGGCGGCAGCCTGGCCGGCTACCCCTTCCTCGAGCCGCTGGCGGCGGCGATCGTCGGTTTCCTGATCCTGCACATGGGCTTCCGCTTTGCCCTCAGAGCGGTACGCGAACTGATCGACACCGGCCTGCCGGAGGAAGAGCTCGCACGCCTGCGGCGCACCATCCTCGACACGCCCGGCGTCGTCAATCTGCATGACTTGCGCACCCGGCGCATGGCGAACCGCGTGCTGTGCGATGCGCACGTGCAGGTCGAACCGCGGCTGACGGTTTCGGAGGGCCATCGCGTGTCCGATTCGGTGTACGCCCGCGTCCGTGTCGCACACCCGGAAGTGCAGGACGTGCTCGTGCACATCGACCCCGAGGACGACGCCGACCTGCAGATGGTGCCCCCGGGCCCCCCGCCCGAACGCGCCGAGGTGCTGACAACGGTGGGCGCCCTGCTGGGACCGGGCGCCCCGAAGCCAAGACGCGTTCAGATCCATTACCTCGGCGATCGCATCGATGTCGAAGTCCTGCTGCCCGGCACCATGCCCACCGAGCAACTCAATGCACTCAATCGGCGCACTGCAGAATGGCTCGGTGCGCACCCGAGCTACCGGTCGATGTCCTTTTTCGTGCATATCGCACCGTAATGGTGCAATGAACTCGAGACGATGAACCACCTTGGTGCATTCATGCCGCGCTTGGCACCCCCACTGCGGGCTTTTTCCTTGTGGCACAATGGTCATCCCGCGCAGGGCTGCCTGGCATGAATGATGCTTTAACGGGCACACCGGAATTTGACGCCGTAACCGACCGATTTTCAACAGACACCGCCTCATCTCACCAGGAGTGAATATGAACGCTCAAGACGTCATGAAGATGATCCAGGAGAACGAAGTCCGCTTCGTCGACCTGCGCTTTACCGATACCCATGGCAAGGAACACCACGTCGGCCTGCCGATTTCGGCGTTCGAGGAAGAGCACTTCGAGCACGGCCACCCGTTCGACGGCTCGTCGATCGCCGGCTGGAAGGGCATCCAGGCCTCCGACATGGTTCTGATGCCCGAGGCGGGCACCGCCTACGTCGACCCCTTCTTCGACGAAACGACGCTGGTCCTGACCTGCGACGTCATCGAGCCGTCCGACGGCAAGGGTTACGACCGCGACCCGCGTTCGATTGCCAAGCGCGCCGAGGCCTACCTGAAGAGCACCGGCGTCGGCGACACCGCCTTCTTCGGCCCCGAACCCGAGTTCTTCATCTTCGACTCGGTCGAGTGGTCGGTGGACATGTCCGGCGTGTATAGCAAGATCATCTCGGAAGAAGCCGCCTGGTCCACCGCCGACAAGTTCGAGGGCGGCAACTACGGCCACCGTCCGCGCGTGAAGGGCGGCTACTTCCCGGTGCCGCCGGTCGACAGCCTGAACGACGTGCGCGCCGCCATGGTGCTCGCGCTCGAAGCCTGCGGCGTACCGGTCGAAGTGCACCACCATGAAGTGGCCAACGCCGGCCAGTGCGAGATCGGCACCAAGTTCAGCACGCTGACCAAGCGCGCGGACTGGACCCAGGTACTGAAGTACATCGTGCACAACGTCGCCCACCAGTACGGCAAGACGGCGACCTTCATGCCCAAGCCCATCGTCGGCGACAACGGCTCGGGCATGCACGTGCACCAGTCGATCTGGAAGGACGGCCAGAACCTGTTCGCAGGCAACGGCTACGCCGGCCTGTCGGAACTGGCGCTGTACTACATCGGCGGCATCATCAAGCACGCCCGTGCGCTGAACGCGATCACCAACCCGGGCACGAACTCGTACAAGCGCCTGGTGCCGCACTACGAGGCGCCGACCAAGCTGGCCTACTCGGCGCGCAACCGTTCGGCCTCGATCCGCATCCCCTACACCGGCAACCCGAAGGGCCGCCGCATCGAGGCGCGCTTCCCGGACCCCCTGGCCAACCCCTACCTCGCCTTCTCGGCACTGATGATGGCGGGTCTGGACGGCATCCAGAACAAGATCCACCCGGGCGACCCGGCCGACAAGAACCTGTACGACCTGCCGCCGGAAGAAGACGCGCTGATCCCGACCGTGTGCACCAGCCTCGACCAGGCGCTGGAGTACCTCGACAAGGATCGCGAGTTCCTGACCCGCGGCGGCGTGTTCTCCAACGACTTCATCGATGCCTACATCGCGCTGAAGTCCGACGACGTCAATCGCCTGCGCATCACCACCCACCCGGTGGAATTCGACATGTACTACAGCCTGTAACCGGTTCAAGTACATCGTCATAAAAAGGGACGGGCATTGCCCGTCCCTTTTTTATCGGGTCTAATCCGGACTCACTCCCCCGGATCACCTGCGCGCATGGCGCGGGCCGCCAGGGAAGCGACTTCCGGACAAGGTCATGAGACAGCTTCACCCCCTCACGCTCATCCTCGCCCTGTGTGCCGCCCCGTTCGCGCAGGCCGACATCTACAAGTGCGTCGATGCCGAGGGCCGCACGACCTACACCAACGACCGCAGCATCGCCCGTGGCTGCAAGTCCATCCAGCAGGATCTGCCGATCACCTCGGTGCCGGCACCGGCCCGGGCGCCCGGCGCGGGCCCCTCGTCCGCCCCTCCGTCCAGTTCTTCGCCCGCCGCCTTCCCGCGCGTCAGCCCCAACGACCAGCGCGCGCGCGACGACACCCGGCGCCAGGTGCTTGAAAAGGAGCTCGCCACCGAGGAAGCGGCGCTCGCCGACGCGCAGAAGCAGCTCGCCGAGCAGGAAGCGGTGCGCCTGGGCGACGAGCGCAACTACCAGAAGATGCTCGACCGCCTGCAGCCCTACAAGGACAAGGTCGAGCTGCACAAACGCAACATCGAGGCGCTGCGGCGGGAGATCGCCAACCTGCGCTGAGCCCAGGGCCTGGCGCGCATCTTGCGTGTGCGTTCGCAGCTCTTCTGGACGCGCCCATGGCCCCCACCACGCACCGCTTTCATCACCCCGCTTCCGGCGCCTTCGCCGGTTTGGAGCTGCTGTCGTCCGCCGTCGTGCTGGTGGATGACAGGCTGATCATCCGCTACCTGAACCCGGGCGCCGAGAATCTGTTCGCAGTCAGTCACCGCAAGCTCGTCGGCACGCCCCTGACGCGCCTGCTGGGCGATCCGCCGGGGCTGGGTGCCGCGCTGGACCGCGCGCTGCGGACCAACTGGAGCTACACCGGGCAGGACCTGAAGATCCCGCGCAACGACGGCGAGTCCATCCACCTCGACTGCACGGTGAGCCCGGTCGAGGCGGCGGACGTGCGCCTGCTGCTGGAATTCCGCCCGATCGACGCGCAGTTGCGTGTCGCGCGCGAGGAGCAACTGCTGCAGCAGCAGCAGGCCAACCGCGAACTGATCCGCAACCTCGCGCACGAGATCAAGAATCCGCTCGGCGGCATCCGCGGCTCGGCACAACTGCTGGAACGCGAGCTGGACGATCCGCAGTTGCGCGAATACACCGAAGTCATCATCGCCGAGGCCGATCGCCTGCAGGACCTGATGAACCGGTTGCTCAGTTCGCATTCGATGATGCGGCCGGCGCCGCTCAACATCCACGACGTCCTCGAGCGCGTTCGCCGCCTGATCCTGGCTGAATTTCCCAACCTCGACGTGCGCCGCGATTACGACACCAGCCTGCCCGAGATCACCGCCGACCGCGAGCAGCTCATCCAGGCCATCCTCAACATCGTGCGCAACGCCGCGCAGGCGCTCGCGGGCGCCGGCGAGATCCGGCTGCGCACCCGCATTGCCCGCCAGGTGACGCTCGCCAAGCGTCGCTACAAACTGGCACTGGAATTGCAAGTGATCGACAACGGCCCCGGCATCCCGGAGGAGATCCGCGACAAGATCTTCTATCCGCTGGTCTCGGGGCGTGATGGCGGTAGCGGGCTGGGCCTGTCTCTGGCACAAAGCTTCATCGAACAGCACCAGGGCATGATCGACGTGGACAGCCGTCCGGGACGGACCTGCTTCACGATCCTGCTACCGATTTCAGACCGCGCGTGAGCGTTCGTCGCCGCGTCGCACCAGAATAGTGCATAAAGAATGAATACCGTCTGGATCGTTGATGACGACCGTTCCATCCGCTGGGTCCTGGAGAAGGCACTCGGCCGCGAAGACATTCCCTACCGCAGCTTCAGTTCGGCGAACGAGGCGATGGAGGCGCTCGCCCACGCCTCGCCGCCGCCCGCCGTTCTGATTTCCGACATCCGCATGCCGGGTGAATCGGGGCTGGTGCTGCTGCAGCGCGTGAAGTCGGCGCACCCGCAGTTGCCGGTCATCATCATGACGGCCTATTCGGACCTCGACAGCGCGGTCGCCGCCTTCCAGGGCGGCGCCTTCGAGTATCTGCCCAAGCCGTTCGACGTGGACCAGGCCGTGGCACTGGTTCGGCGCGCGCTGGAGCAGGGTACGCACCAGAATGGTGCCCCCGAGGACACCACTCTCGCCCCGGAGATCCTCGGCCATGCCCCGGCGATGCAGGAAGTGTTCCGGGCGATCGGGCGGCTGTCGCAGTCCCATGCCACCGTGCTGATCAACGGCGAGTCCGGCACCGGCAAGGAGCTGGTCGCGCGCGCGCTGCACCGCCACAGCCCGCGCCGCGACGCGCCCTTCATCGCCATCAACACCGCCGCCATTCCACGCGACCTGCTCGAATCCGAGCTGTTCGGCCATGAACGCGGCGCCTTCACCGGCGCCGCCGCGCAGCGTCGCGGCCGCTTCGAGCAGGCCGACGGTGGCACGCTGTTCCTCGACGAGATCGGCGACATGCCGGCCGAGCTGCAGACGCGCCTGCTGCGCGTGCTGTCGGACGGCAACTTCTACCGCGTCGGCGGCCAGCAGCCGATCCGCGCCAACGTGCGGGTGATCGCCGCCACCCACCAGGACCTGGAAGAGCGGGTGCGGCTGGGGCTGTTCCGCGAAGACCTGTTCCACCGCCTGAACGTCATCCGCCTGCGCCTGCCGCCGCTGCGCGAGCGCCCCGAGGACATCCCGGTGCTGGTGCGCCACTTCCTGCAGCGCAGCGCCCAGGAGCTGGGAGTCGAGCGCAAGCGCATCTCGGACGCGGCGATCGGCTATCTGCAAAGCCTGGCCTTCCCGGGCAATGTGCGCCAGCTCGAGAACCTGTGCCACTGGCTCACCGTGATGGCGCCGGGCCAGGTCGTCGAGATCGCCGACCTGCCGCCCGAGATGCGCGACCAGCCGGCGCGCGAGACACCCACGCGATGGACGGACGACCTCGCGCTCGAGGCCGACCGCCTGATCGCCACCGCGCCGGGTGAGGTCTTCGCCCGCCTCGAACGCGAGTTCGAGACCACGCTGATCCGCCGCGCGCTGGCCGCGACTGGAGGCCGTCGCATCGACGCCGCGCAACTGCTGGGGATCGGCCGCAATACGATCAGCCGCAAGATCCAGGAGCTCGGCATGGAGGAGGAGCGCGGCGCGCGCGGCAGCGGCGATCTGCACCACGACGAGGCCGAACCCGAGCACTGAACGCACGGCAGCAGCACAACCCGCAGGGCGTGCTTGCCACGCTCGTGCAAGCCCCGGTGTTGATGGATAATGGAATACTTATCCGCCGCCGGGAGTGCGCCTCGTGCCGCCCACCACGTCTGCCAGTCACGCCGCCAAGCTGTCCGCCCTGAACGCGGCGCTCGGGCTCCATGCGTCCGCCTTTGAGGTGGAGTGGATCGAGGCCTGCGAATCGTCCAACAGCGAGCTGCTCGACCGCGACCTGCCTGGCGACGATCGGCTGCCGGTGCTGGTGGTCGATCATCAGCGCGCTGGCCGCGGACGCCGCGGGCGCGCGTGGCAGTCGTTCGACGATGGCAGCCTGACCTTTTCACTGCTCTGGCGCATTCCCGCTGGCAGCAGTGCGCCCGAGGGTCTGTCGCTCGTCGTCGGCCTCGCGCTGGCGCGTGCCCTCGAGGATCTTGGCGTGGCCGGCGTTCAGCTCAAGTGGCCCAACGACGTGCTGGTGCATGGCGGCAAGATCGCCGGCATCCTGATCGAACTGGTCGCCCGCCAGGGTCGCGCGGTCGCCGCGGTGATCGGCATCGGCATCAATCTGCGGCTGCCCGACGACGTGCACATCCCCGGCCAGGCCACGGTCGCCGACCTGCGGCGCGAGCTCGGCGAGCGCACACCGGATCGCGTAAGCCTGCTGGCCGCCATCCTCGGCCAGTTGCGCGGCCTGCTCGAGACCTACGCCCTTGCCGGCTTCGGTGCATTGCGGGGCGCCTGGGAACAGCGCAATGCCTTCGCCAACCTGCCGGTAAGCATCGGCAGCGATGCGGAGGCTACGGTAGGCACCTGCATCGGCGTGGATGAGGATGGTGCGCTGCTGCTGCGCACTGCGGAGGGAACCCGCCGCATCCTCTCGGGCGACGTTTCGCTGCGTCCGGCGCCCGGAGGGCAGGCGTGATCCTGCTCGTCGATGCCGGCAACACGCGTTTGAAGTGGCGCCTGGTCGGCGCCGATGCGGCCGCCCCCCAGGCCGAGGGTGCCTGTGCGCACGACGGCATCGACCTGCTCGGTGACGAGCTCGGCCGCTTGCTCGGCGCGTCGCCGACCTGCGGTGCACGTCTCACCCGCATCGTCGGCACCAACGTCGCCGGACCGGGCGTCGCCGAGCGCATCGCCCGCCTGGGCGCTGGCTGGGGCCTGGTGCCGGAGTGGATCACGCCGACGGCAAGCTGCGCCGGAGTGACCAACCGCTACGACAATCCGGCGCAACTGGGCGCCGACCGCTGGGCGGCCCTGATCGGAGCACGCCGGCTGCACACGGGCCACTGCCTGGTGGTGAGTGCGGGCACTGCCACGACGGTCGACCTGCTCATGGCCGACGGTTGCTTCCAGGGCCGACTCATCC
>SHNC01000010.1 GCA_004295105.1 Betaproteobacteria bacterium
CGCCGGTGTGGTCATGGAGACGCGAACCAAGATGGGCAACCGCGGCAAGATGGCCTTCGTGCTGCTCGACGACGGCACGCAGGCACGCGAAGTCATGGTGTATTCGGAAGTGCTCGATGCCAACCGCGGCAAGATCGTGACCGACGATGTGCTGGTGGTCGAGGGCAAGGTGAGCAACGACGAGTTTTCCGGCGGCCTGCGCATCATCGCGGACCGTTTGCTGACGCTGGGCGAGGCGCGCAGCCGGTTCGCGCGCGCGCTGCAGTTGCGCATCAACGGCGAGGTCGGCGCCAGCGGCGGGCCGGCGGCGACCGCCAATCGCCTGCAGACGCTGCTCGAGCCCTTCCGCGAGGGCGGCTGCCCGATTCGCGTCAGTTATCGCAACGCAGCCGCCGAGGCCGAGCTGCCTTTCGGCGACGGCTGGCGGGTGCGGCCGGACGACGCCTTGCTCGAAAGCCTGAGAGAGTGGCTGCCACCGGAGTCGGTGGAGGTGGTCTACCCGGCCTGAGCCGGAAGAACGCGCGGCGCGTTGCCAGGATGCTCGAGGCACCCCATCTGCGCGTGCCGCTCCCGCGCCTTCGTTCGGGTTGCGGTCGGCGTCACATCGTGGGCCGCTGCTCGAACCCCTCGACGGGTTCCGCAACGGCGACGGTGAGGTCGATGCGCGTCACCTGCGCCTTTGGCGGCCCGTCGTAGGCCCACTCGACGAAGCGGTCGATCAGCGCGGACGTGCCGATCACCAGCGCCTCGACGCTGCCGTCCAGGCGATTGCGCACCCACCCGCGCAGGCCGAGCCGGGTGGCCTCGGATTGCGCGCTTGCGCGGTACCACACGCCCTGTACGCGGCCGTGGATCACAAGGCGACGGGCGACGACTTCCCCGGCGTTCTCGTCAGGCATAGGCGATCTCCGGATCCTTGCCGGCGAGCCACTGCGCCCGCAATAGTGCGTCGGTCAGGTTGGAAGTGACGTTGCCCTCGCCCAGGCGGTCGACGAAACCCGAGCGGGACACCAGCGAGCCCGGCTGCGGGTTCAGCCCGCACAGGATCAGGTGCGCGCCACGCTTTTGCAGGTTGCGGTGCAGGGTCTGCAGGATGTCCAGCCCGGTGGTGTCGATATTGATGACCTTGTTCATGTCGAGGATGACCACGTCCGGGTGCCCGTGTTCCATCAACAGCAGGTTCTCGAGCTTGTTGGCGGCGCCGAAGAACAGGCTGCCGAACATCTTGTAGGCCAGGATGCGGGGCGTGCCGTCCGCGCGCGCGAGGGCCTCGACGCCGTAGTGGTCCTCGAGCGGGATGCGCTCGATCTGCGTCAGGTCCGACATGCGGTAGATGAAGAACAGGCTGGCCAGCACCATGCCCAGTTCCACTGCCAGCGTCAGATCGAACACCACGGTGACGAAAAAGGTGCCGAGCAGGATGGTGCGGTAGTTCAGCGAGTAGCGCGCGAGTTCCGACGGCGCGAACGCGTGCCATTCGCCCATGTTGATCGACACGATGACGACGATGGCCGACAGCGTGGCGAGCGGGATGCTGCTGGCCAGCGGCGCGAGCGCCAGCACGATGGCCAGCAGCACGCCGGCGTGGATCATGCCGGCAACCGGCGTGCGCCCGCCGGTGCGGATGTTGGTGGCGGTGCGCGCGATGGCGCCGGTCGCGGCGAAGCCGCCGAACAGCGGGGCGGCGACGTTGGCGATGCCCTGCGCCATCAATTCCTGATTGGGGTCGTGACGATCGTCGATCTGGCTGTCGGCCACGCGGGCCGACAACAGCGATTCGATCGCGCCCAGCAGGGCGATGGTGATCGCAGGCACGATCAGCTTGCCCAGCGTGCCGAGGCTGAGCGCAGGCAGACCGATGACCGGGAGATCGCGCGGGATGCCGCCGAAGCGGCTGCCGATGGTGTCGACGGGAAGGGCGACCACGGCATTCAGCGTAGTCATGATGATCAGCACCGCCAGCGGACCGGGCAGTCGCCGCATCCAGGCGGTTTTCGTCGCTTGTCGGTTCCACGCGAGCAGCACGACGAGCGAGACGACCGCGACACCCACGGTGGGAAGGTCGATCGTCGGCAGCGCCGACCACAAGGCCGCCATCTTGGCGAAGAACTCGCCCGGCAGGTTGTCGATCTTCAGGCCGAGGAAATCCTTGATCTGCGAGATGAAGATGACGACCGCGATGCCGTTGGTGAAGCCGATCACCACCGACAGCGGGATGAAGCGGATCATGTTGCCCAGCCTCAGCGCACCCATGGCGAACAGCAGCACGCCCGACATCATCGTGGCGATGAGCAGATTCTGCACGCCGTGGTCGGCGACGATGGCGTAGATGATGGGGATGAAGGCGCCGGTCGGACCGCCGATCTGCACCCGTGAGCCGCCGAGGGTGGCGATCAGCAGGCCGGCGACGATGGCCGTCCAGATGCCGGCAGTGGGAGACATGCCGCTGGCGATGGCGAAGGCCATGGCCAGCGGCAGGGCAAGCACGCCGACGGTGATGCCGGCTGAAAGGTCGTTGGTGAAGGCGCTGCGGCCGTAGCCGGGAAGGGTGTCGAAAAGCTTGGGACGGAACTGGATCTTCATGCGGTCTCCGCTGCGAACTTGAACAGGTCTGGCTGTAAAGCTCTTGCGGCGCCGCCCGGGGGCGCCGCTACGGCGAAGGGCGCCCTCGTCCCGCATGATGCAGGACCATCCAGCGTTTGGAGGGCGTCAGCGGCATTCGATCATCCACTCACTTGACGCGCATGCCCGGCGTGGCCCCGCTGTCGGGGGACAGGATGTAGAGCCCGGCGTTCTTGCCGTCCGCATCCGAGGCGGCGAGCACCATGCCTTCACTCATGCCGAACTTCATCTTGCGCGGCGCGAGGTTGGCGACCATCACCGTCAGGCGCCCGACCAGGCTGGCGGGGTCGTAGGCGGACTTGATGCCGGCGAACACCTGGCGCGGCTTCGCACGGCCGGACTCGTCGGTTTCGCCGATGTCGAGCTGCAACTGGATCAGCTTGTCGGCACCCTCGACGTGGCGGGCATCGACGATCTTCGCGATGCGCAGGTCGATCTTGGTGAAGTCGTCGATGCCGATATGCGGCAACGAGGTCTCGGCGGCCTGGGCGGCGTGCTGCTGCTTTTCCGCGTGACGCTGTTGCGAGGATGAGGTTTGCGTGGCCCCGGCGTCCTTCGCTGACCTGGCCGCTGCGGCCGCAGCAGGTGCGAGCGATTCGCGGTTGGCTTCGAGCAGGGCGTCGATCTGCTTGCGCTCGACGCGGGTCATCAGGTGGCTGTAGGCGTGGATGGCGTGGCCTGCGGGCAGCGGCGCCCAGTCGCCCTGCCAGTCCATCGAGGCAAGGGCGAGGAAGGATTCGACTTGCGCGACCAGCGCCGGCAGCACCGGCTTCAGATAGCGGCTGAGGTCGCGAAACATCGTCAGCGCAGTGCTGCAGACTGTGTGCAGGAGAGCCTCCTTGCCTTCGTGCCGGGCCAGTTCCCAAGGCTTGTGGTCGTTTACGTACTGGTTGGCGATGTCGGCGAGCCGCATGATTTCGCGCAGCGCGCGGCCGTAGTCGCGCTCTTCGTAGGCTGCGGCAATCCTGCCTTCCGTCCAGGCGGCCGCGAACTCGGCACAGGCGGCGGCGTCCGTCTCGCCTAGCCTTGCCTCGAAGCGCTTTGTGATGAATCCCGCGCAGCGGCTGGCGATGTTGACGAACTTGCCGACGAGGTCGGAATTGACCTTGGCGATCATGTCGTCGAGGTTGAGGTCGACGTCCTCCATGGTGCCGTTCGACTTTCCCGCGAAGTAGTAGCGCAGCCACTCGGGGTTCAGCTTCTGCTCGATGTAGGAGCGCGCGGTGATGAAGGTGCCGCGGCTCTTGCTCATCTTGGCGCCGTCGACGGTCAGGAAGCCGTTGACGCAAAGCTGGCTGGGCGTGGCGAAACCGGCGAACTTCAGCATCGCGGGCCAGAACAGGGCGTGGAAGTACAGGATGTCCTTGCCGATGAAGTGCACCATCTCGGTGCCGGCCGCAGCCGCGCGTCCGGCGTCCGTGTAGTCCTCGACTGCGACCATCTCGCCCGCGGCGGCGCGCTTGGTCGCCAGGTTGCGGAAGCTCGCCAGATAGCCGATCGGCGCATCCAGCCAGACGTAGAAATACTTGCCCGGTGCGCCCGGGATCTCGAAACCGAAGTAGGGTGCGTCGCGCGAGATGTCCCAGTCGGAGAGCTTGTTCTCGCCTTCCTCGCCGAGCCATTCCTTCATCTTGTTGGCGGCCTCGGCCTGCAGGCGGCGCTCGCCGCTGGCATTGGTGCCGCGCGTCCAGGCGCGCAGGAAGTCGACGGCGCGCTCATCGGACAGCCGGAAGAAATAGTGCTCCGAGGTCCTCAGCACCGGCTTGGCGCCGGATACGGCGGAGTAGGGGTTCTTCAGTTCGGTCGGTGCATAGGCGGCACCGCACACCTCGCAATTGTCGCCGTACTGGTCGGCCGCGCCACACTTGGGGCACTCGCCCTTTATGAAGCGGTCGGGCAGGAACATCTCCTTGACCGGGTCGTAGTACTGCTCGATCGCGCGCGTGTCGATGAAGCCGGCGGCCCGCAATCGGCCGTAGATGTCCTCGGCGTAGGCGCGGTTCTCCGCGCTGTGCGTGGAGTGGTAGTTGTCGAAGGCGACGCCGAAGGCGGTGAAGTCGCGCAGGTGTTCGCCATGCACGCGGTCGATGAGCTGCTCGGGCGTCAGGCCTTCCTTTTCGGCACGCAGCATGACGGGGGTGCCGTGGGTGTCGTCCGCGCACACGTAATGTACCGAATGGCCGCGCATGCGCTGGTAGCGCACCCAGATGTCGGCCTGGATGTAGCCCACGAGATGGCCGAGGTGGATGTCGCCGTTGGCGTAGGGCAGGGCGTTGGTGACGAGGATCTTGCGGGACATTTTGGCTGCGCGCGAATCTAAAGGCCGAAGTTTAGCAAAGGGCGGCGGGTAGCCGCGCCCGAACACATGCGTCCCGCGGTCGGCGGGCGGCGCGCGGGAGCATTCAGGGCATCGGCCTGAGGATGATCTCGACCCGACGGTTGCGTGCGCGACCCGATTCCTGCGCGTTGCTGGTGAGCGGGTCCGCTTCGCCGCGGCCGTCCGCGCTGAGGCGAGCCAGATCGATGCCGCGGCTGCGCAGGTACTCGGCCACCGCTTCGGCGCGCGCGATCGACAATTGCAGGTTGTGCATCTCGCTGCCCTGGCTGTCGGTGTGGCCGACGACCTGGACTGCTGCTTCGGGCTCGGCGGCGAGCAACGGAGCGAGCGTATCGAGCGTGCGGACCAGCGACGGGCGCATGTCGGCCTTGCCCGAGGCGAAGCCGTCCGACACCGGGATTTGCAGCTTCAGGCCGCCGACCCCCGCTTCGCCGAGCTCGACGCCGGGCACGTTGCGCAGCGCGCTGCCGAGTTTGGCTCGCAGCGAGGTCCAGTCGGGCGCAACGACCGACGCGCGTACGCGTGCGGAGTTGCCGTCGTAGAGGGCGCCGGGGCTGCTTTGAGGTGGCGTGGCGCATGCCGCGAGCAGGGCGGCAAGCACGGCGGGGAACATCAGGGTCTTCATGTGCATGATGAGCAAGGTGGGACGTGCTTCCAGGGGGGCGAGCGCAGCGCGACGGGAGGTGAGGTGTTGGCGCAGCGCTCGGCGCATCGGCCGATGCGGGAAACCATGACGTTCACGCGGGTGAGCGAAGATCGCGCCTCCGGTATGATCGTGCCGTTCGCCGCCGATGCGCGGAAGGCCCGATTATCAAGGAAAACGCGATGAGTCTTAACCAGGAATCCGTAACCGAAGCGCTCAAGTCGGTCATCGACCCCAATACCGGCAAGGACCTCGTTTCTACGCGCTGCATCCGCAACCTCGTCGTGAGCGGCGCCGACGTGCGCTTCGATGTCGAGCGCGGCTATCCGGCCCGCAGCCAGCACGAACCGATCCGCGCCATGCTGGCCGAAGCGCTGACGAAGCTGCCCGGTGTCGGCAGGGTCGACATCGCCGTGACGAGCAAGGTCGTGGCCCATTCGGTGCAGCATGGCGTCAAGCTGCTGCCGGGCGTGCGCAACATCATCGCCGTTGCATCGGGCAAGGGCGGCGTCGGCAAGAGCACCACCGCGGTCAATCTGGCGCTGGCGCTGGCGGCGGAAGGGGCGCGTGTCGGCATACTGGATGCCGACATCTACGGCCCGTCGCAGCCCCAGATGCTCGGCATCGGCGACCGGCGGCCCGAGTCGCACGACGGCAAGACCATGGAACCGCTGGAAGCCTACGGCGTGCAGGCGATGTCGATCGGGTTCCTGATCGAGCAGGACACGCCGATGGTGTGGCGCGGGCCGATGGCGACTCAGGCGCTGAACCAGTTGCTGAAGGACACCGTCTGGAAGGATCTGGACTATCTCGTCATCGATATGCCGCCGGGCACCGGCGACATTCAGCTCACGCTATCGCAGAGCGTACCGGTCACCGGCGCTGTGATCGTCACCACGCCGCAGGACATCGCTTTGCTCGATGCGCGCAAGGGGCTGAAGATGTTCGAGAAGGTCGGCGTGCCCATCCTCGGCGTGGTGGAGAACATGAGCATCCACATCTGTTCGCAGTGCGGGCATGAGGAGCACATCTTCGGCCATGGCGGCGGCGAGAAGATGTGCGCGGAGTACGGGATCCCCTTCCTCGGCGCGCTGCCGCTGGACATCCACATCCGCGAGCAGGCAGACGGCGGTGCGCCCACCGTGGTGTCCGATCCCGAAGGCCGCATTGCCGGCGTCTACAAGCAGATTGCACGCAGGGTGGCGGTGCGCATCGCGGAGAAGGCGAAGGACATGACGCACAAGTTCCCGAACATCGTGATCCAGAACACCTGATCCGGACGAGGGCGTCGCGCGCTGCGCGGCAGCCCTGTCTCTCTTTGCGCGCAGCCTCGCATGTCGTAGACTCATGCGTTTTTCGTCCAGGCCGCCCGGCCGCACAGGAATTCGCGCAGATGTCCATCAAGTCCGACAAGTGGATTCGCCGCATGGCGGAACAGGAACGCATGATCGAGCCGTTCGCACCGGACCTGGTGCGCAGCAACGACAGTGGCCGCATCGTGTCCTACGGCACGTCGAGCTACGGCTACGATGTCCGGGTGGCGAACGAATTCAAGATCTTCACCAACATCAACTCGACCATCGTCGACCCGAAGGATTTCGACGCGCGCAACTTCGTCGACTTCACCGGTGACGTGTGCATCATTCCGCCGAACTCCTTCGCGCTGGCGCGCACGGTCGAGTACTTCCGCATTCCGCGCAGCGTGCTCACCGTGTGCCTGGGCAAGAGCACCTACGCACGCTGCGGCATCATCGTGAATGTGACGCCGCTCGAACCCGAATGGGAAGGCCATGTGACGCTGGAGTTCTCCAACACCACGCCACTGCCCGCCAAGATCTACGCCAACGAGGGTGTTGCGCAGATGCTGTTCTTCGAGTCGGACGAGATCTGCGAGACGTCCTACCGTGACCGTGGCGGAAAATATCTCGGCCAGACCGGCGTCACCCTGCCCAAGATCTGACGTCGATCAGGCGTACAGGCAGCGAACGATGCATGGGGCCGGCCGAACGGCCCCTTGTTCATTTATTCAGCAATTTTGGTAACACGCGGGCAAACTCGAGGGGGGTAAGATCCCACCTTTATCCCCTGGCGCCGCGCTGGAGAAGATCAGGATGCGATTTCATTTCCCCATCATCATCATCGACGAGGACTTCCGCTCGGAGAATGCGTCTGGCCTGGGGATCCGTGCGCTCGCGAAAGCGATCGAGGATGAGGGCATCGAGGTGCTCGGTGTCACCAGTTACGGCGACCTGACATCCTTTGCGCAGCAACAGAGTCGGGGTTCGGCATTCATCCTGTCGATCGACGACGAGGAGTTCTCCTCGCCGGAGGCGGCTGACAAGGCGATAGCCGACCTGCGTGCCTTCGTGCTGGAGATCCGATTCCGCAACGCCGACATCCCGATCTTCCTGCACGGCGAGACGCGCACCACCCGCCACATCCCGAACGACGTGCTGCGCGAGATGCACGGCTTCATCCACATGTTCGAAGACACGCCGGAGTTCATCGCGCGCTACGTCGTGCGCGAGGCGAGAAACTACCTCGAATCGCTCCCGCCGCCATTTTTCCGCGCGCTGACGCATTACGCGGCCGATGGCTCGTATTCCTGGCACTGCCCGGGACATTCGGGCGGTGTCGCGTTCCTGAAAAGCCCGGTGGGGCAGATGTTCCATCAGTTCTTCGGCGAGAACATGTTGCGTGCCGACGTGTGCAACGCGGTGGAGGAACTCGGCCAGTTGCTCGACCACACCGGCCCGGTGGCAGCAAGCGAGCGCAATGCGGCGCGCATTTTCAGTTGCGACCATCTGTATTTCGTCACCAACGGCACGTCCACTTCGAACAAGATGGTGTGGCACACGACGGTGGCGCCCGGTGACATCGTCGTCGTCGACCGCAATTGCCACAAGTCCATTCTCCATTCGATCATCATGACGGGCGCGATTCCGGTGTTCCTGACGCCGACGCGCAATCACTACGGCATCATCGGGCCGATTCCGCTCGAAGAGTTCTCGATGGAGAACATCCGCAAGAAGATCGAGGCGAATCCCTTCGCGCGCGAGGCGAAGAACAAGAAGCCGCGCATCCTGACGATCACGCAATCGACCTACGACGGCGTGGTGTACAACGTCGAGACGATCAAGGAGATGCTGGACGGCGAGATCGATACGCTGCATTTCGACGAGGCCTGGCTGCCGCACGCGGCCTTCCACGACTTCTACGGCGATTACCATGCGATCGGCGAGGACCGCCCGCGTTGCCGCGAATCGATGGTCTTCTCGACGCAGTCGACGCACAAGCTGCTGGCCGGCCTGTCGCAGGCTTCGCAGATCCTCGTGCAGGACTCGCAGACCCGCAAGCTCGATCGCGACATCTTCAACGAGGCCTACCTGATGCATACCTCGACGTCGCCGCAATACGCGATCATCGCGTCGTGCGATGTCGCCGCGGCGATGATGGAGGCGCCGGGCGGTACCGCCCTCGTCAATGAATCCCTGACCGAGGCGGTCGAGTTCCGTCGCGCGATGCGAAAGGTCGATGCCGATTTCGGCGAGGCGGACTGGTGGTTCCAGGTCTGGGGGCCGGAGTACCTTGCGGAAGAGGGCATCGGCGAACGCAAGGACTGGATCTTGAAGGCCGGCGAGCGTTGGCATGGTTTCGGCAACCTGGCCGACAGTTTCAACATCCTCGATCCGATCAAGGCCACGATCATCACGCCGGGTCTCAACATGGACGGCGACTTCGCCGAGCACACCGGCATCCCGGCGGCGATCGTCACCCGCTACCTGGCCGAGCACGGCGTGATCGTCGAGAAGACGGGCCTCTATTCGTTCTTCATCATGTTCACGATCGGCATCACCAAGGGCCGCTGGAACACGATGGTGACCGAGCTGCAGCAGTTCAAGGACGACTACGACCGTAACCAGCCGCTGTGGCGAGTCATGCCCGAGTTCATCGCCAAGCAGCCGCGGTACGAGAAGGTCGGGCTGAAGGACCTGTGCGACCAGATCCACAGCTTCTACAAGGCGCACGATATCGCGCGCCTGACCACCGAGATGTATCTGTCGGACATGGTGCCTGCGATGAAGCCGGCCGACGCCTTCGCCAAGATGGCGCACCGCGAGATCGAGCGCGTGGCCATTGACGAGCTTGAGGGTCGCGTCACGGCGATGCTGGTGACGCCCTATCCGCCGGGCATTCCGCTGCTGATCCCGGGCGAGCGCTTCAATGCCACCATCGTGCGCTATCTGCGCTTCGCACGCGATTTCAATGCCCGTTTCCCGGGATTCGAGACGGACATCCACGGCTTGGTGAAGAGCGAGGATGGCCGTTATCACGTCGACTGCGTGGCCGACGACTGATCGAAGGCGGACAGCCTGAAGGGGAAAGGGCCGCGCTGCGCGGCGCGTTCCCCTTCAGGCGCAACGACGCCGCGCGCTAGTCGGCGCTCCGCCTGCGGTATTCGACGAAATCGAAGTCGTGTTCGTTGTCCGCGTCTGCGTCATGGGCTTCGCGGCGTTCCTCGATGAACTGCATGCTGTCGATCGGTGGGAAATGAGCGTCGCCGTCCACTTCGGCCCATACCTCGGTGAGCATCAGCCGGTCAGCGCAGGGCATCAACTGACGATAGACGTCGGCGCCGCCAATGACGAAGACCTCCGCGTCCCCGCCGACAGCCTCAAGTGCCGCCGCAGCGCTGGGGAACACCTCGGCGCCGTCCGCCTGGAAATTGGGGTTGCGGCTGATCACGATGTTGCGCCGTCCCGGCAGGGGGCGCCCGAGGGATTCCCAGGTCTTGCGACCCATGAGCAAGGGATGACCCATGGTGAGTGCTCGAAAACGCTGCAGGTCGGCCTTCAGTCGCCAGGGGAGTCCGTTGTCGCGACCAATCACGCCGTTGCGCGCGACGGCCGCGATGATGGTGATTTCAGGGCGCGTGTTCATACCGCCACCGGTGCTTTGATGTGCGGGTGCGGATCGTATCCTTCGAGGGTGAAATCCTCGAAGCGGAAGGCGAAGAGGTCCCTGACGGCTGGGTTCAGGCGCATGGTCGGAAGGGGTTTTGGCTCGCGCGCTAACTGCTCGTGGGCCTGCTGCAGATGGTTCAGGTAGAGATGGCAGTCGCCCCCGGTCCAGATGAAATCGCCCGGCTTGAAATCGCAGACCTGTGCGACCATCAGCGTGAGCAGCGCATAGGAGGCGATGTTGAAGGGCACGCCCAGGAAGATGTCCGCGCTGCGCTGATACAACTGACAGGACAGTCGGCCGTTCGCCACGTAGAACTGGAACAGTGCGTGGCATGGGGGGAGCGCCATGCGGTCGACCTCGGCAGGATTCCACGCCGCGACGATGTGCCTTCGTGAGTCGGGACTCTTGCGCAGGCCGTCAATCAGGCGTGCGATCTGGTCGACCGAAGAGTCTCCTGCGCCCTCCCAGCGGCGCCACTGCTTGCCGTAAACCGGGCCAAGGTCGCCGTTATCGTCCGCCCACTCGTCCCAGATCGAGACCTTGTTTTCCTTCAGGTAGCGGATGTTGGTATCGCCCTGCAGGAACCACAGCAGCTCGTGAATGATCGAGCGAGTGTGCAACCTCTTGGTCGTCAGTAGCGGAAAACCATCCTCGAGTCGAAACCGCATCTGCCAGCCGAACACCGATAGTGTGCCGGTGCCTGTGCGATCCGTCTTCGGGTCTCCATGCTCGAGCACGTGGCGCATCAGGTCCAGATATTGTTTCATGGCTGCGATCCGGCTAAATCGGCGATTCTACATCGGCGTTCCGACGGTGGACCCTGAGCTGCGTTACCCGGTAAGTCGATGCTCGCGAACGACGATCAAGGCCTTCCGGTGCCGCGACCTCGTTGGAGATTGTGCGTTTGCGAGCGCATCAGCATCGGGCGTTGACGTTGTCTTCTTGGTGTTTATAATGCGCGGCTCTTTCGGTCTGGGCGGTTCTGCGGGGCGGGTCCGGGTCGTTGGGGGGGGGCGGGAGGACTGTGCGGTGTTTTCGGTTCTGGG
>SHNC01000132.1 GCA_004295105.1 Betaproteobacteria bacterium
GCTGCGGGCCCGGATTCGCCGTGCAGTCCGGTCAGCGCGCAGCTTCGCCCGCGAGCACCGGCGGCGCCGGCGTTTCCGCCACTGCACCGGTGTCCAGCGCCACCGGCCCCAGCACGCGCACCTCGCGCTGCGGGAACGGAATGCTGATCCCCTCGCGCTTGAAGCGCCGCCACACCTCGATGTTGATCGCCGAAGTGATGCCGAGCGTGCCTTCCTCCGGGTCGGCGATCCAGCACGACAGCCTGAGATCGATTCCGCTCTCGCCGAAGCCGGCGAGAAAACCCTTCGGCTCCGGGTCTGGAAGCACCCGTGGATGAGCACGAGCAACTTCGACCAGGATCTGCAGGGCACGTTCAACATCCACTTCATAGCCGACCTGGATCGAGATCGGCAGCACGACCTTGGTGTCGGTGAAGGTCTCGTTCTGCACCACGGAGCCGACCAGGGTCTCGTTGGGGATGATGGATTCGATGCCGTTGGCCCCCTTCACCACCGTGTAGCGGGTGGTGATCTCGCGCACGATGCCGCGCTCGTTGCCGACGGTGATCAGGTTGCCGATGCGGATCGAGCGGTCGAGCAGGATGATGAAGCCCGACACGTAGTTGGCGGCAATCTTCTGCAGGCCAAAACCCAGACCGACGCCGAGCGCACCGCCGAACACCGACAGCGTGGTCAGATCGATGCCCACCATCGGCAGCGCCACCAGCACCGCGACGACGATCAGCAACGCCTTGGTAAGGCGGGTGAGCACGGTGCGCATGTTGGCGTCCATGCCGGCGGCGGCGACGATGCGCCGCTCCAGCATGCCGGCCACCCACAGCGCCACCAGCACCGTCAGCATGACCATCGCCGCGCCCTGCAGCACCATCCACAGCGACAGCTTCTGGCTGCCGGTGGAGAACGACACCGCCTCCAGCGCGCCGATCACTTCCGGCAGCCAGCCGACGATGTGCAGCGCGACCACCGACCAGGCGAGCACGGCGAAGGACTTCTCGAAGCCGCCCAGCCAGCTCGATGCGCCGCCCACCGCCTGCCGCACCGTGTAGACGACGAAGCGGATCACCGCCAGCGAGGAGAGCAGCGGCACGGCGAGATCGAGCAGGTGCACCTTGTGGTAACGCGCCAGCACCGCGCGCACGATCACGACCAGGACCAGCACGGACAGCGGAAACACCACCCGGCGCAGGCCGCTGCGACCGAAACGCAAGGCCGCGCTCAGCTCGCCCACGGTTTCCGCACCGGTGCGCCGGTGCACCAGGCGCTGGATCAGCCAGCCGCCTGCCAGGCAGACCAGCAGCGCGCCCACCTGCCACAGCACGAAGGGGTCATGGAGATCGGCCCAGATGTTCCTCAACAACGCGGCGAACTCGGTCGTCACGGCATCGGCGGTCGCCGGGAGGGTCGGCGCGGGTTCTGCCATCGTCAGGGGCTCCAGGGCAGTTGGGTGATGGGGGTGGCCGCGGCGCGATGCCGCCGCCAGTTGTCGCGGTAGGCATCGGCCAGTGCGCAGTGCCGGCGCAGCACGATCAGGTTCTCGGCGTTGCGGTTCTGCGCCGACCAGGTGAAGTTGTAGGAGCCGGTGACTACGGTGCAGCCCGGCCCGTCGGCATCGACGATCAGCAGCTTGTTGTGCGCGGCGTTGTAGTCGGTTTCCAGCGCCACCGGGATGCCGGCCTCGAGCAGGCGCGGCAGCGCGTTGCCCTTGCCGCGGCGGTTCATAGCCGCGTCCGCCAGCACCTGCACCTGCACGCCACGCCGGTTCGCCGCGACGAGCGCATCGGCGACCCTGCGGCTGGTGAAGACATAGGCCTGCACCAGTACCGTACGCCGCGCCTCGCGGATGACGTCGAGCAGCAGCCCTTCGGCGTCGTCGCGCGGCGCGAAGGCCACTTCCACTTCGCCGCGCGCCTCGAAGCGCTGGCTCGCCACGGCGGGCGAGGCTGCGGTGAGCGCCAGCAGGCACGCCGCGCCCACCGCGATCCATCGTCGCTCAGGCATCGGCGCTGCGCTCCAGCACGGCGGCGAAGAAGCCGTCGGTGTCGTGCGTCGCGGGCGAAAGCCGCAGGCGCTCGCCGGTCTCCAGCCGGACTCCCTGCTTCTCGAGCACCGCCTCGGCGGACAGCGGGCGGAACTGGGGGTGCGCGGCGATAAACGCATCGACCACCGCATCGTTCTCCTCCGCCAGCAGGCTGCAGGTGGCATACACCAGGCGACCGCCCGGACGCACCAGCCGCGCCGCGGCCGCCAGGATGGCACCCTGCTTGGCCACCATTTCGTCCACCGCCGCCGCGCTCTGGCGCCACTTCAGGTCCGGGTTGCGGCGCAGCGTGCCGAGCCCGCTGCACGGGGCGTCGACCAGCACGCGGTCGGCCTTGCCGGCGAGGCGCTTCACCTTGGCGTCGTTCTCGTGCGCGATCAGCACCGGATGCACGTTGCTCAGCCCGGCGCGCGCCATGCGCGGCTTGAGTTTCGCCAGGCGCTTGTCCGACACGTCGAAGGCGTACAGCCGCCCGGTCGAGCGCATCATCGCGCCCAGTTGCAGCGTCTTGCCGCCGGCGCCGGCGCAGAAGTCGACGACCAGCTCGCCCCGCTTCGGCTGCACCAGCAGGCCGAGGAGCTGGCTGCCCTCGTCCTGCACCTCGAAGCTGCCGTCCAGGAACAGCGGATGCTTCTGCAGCGCCGGCTTGCCGGCGAGGCGGATCGCCTGGGGCGACAGCGTACCCGCCGCGGCACCGATGCCGGCCTCGCGCAGCCGGCCGATCACGTCCTCGCGCTCGGCCTTCATCGCATTCACCCGCAGGTCCAGCGGCGCCGGCCGGTTCAGGCTGTGGGCCAGCGCCAGCAGCGACGCCTCGTCGTGCGTGCGCAGCAGACGCTCGGTCAGCCAGTCGGGCAGGTCGGCGCGCTCGGCGAGCGTGCCCTCGCCCGGTTCGGCGGCCTTGATGCCGGTGATCCATTCGCGCTCGGTGGCCGACGCGAGGCCCTCGAAGGCGCGCATCGGCCAGCCCTCGCCGCGCGCGAACCAGGCCAGCAAGAGCTCGCGCGGGGTGGCGCGGTCGCCCGCCAGCCGGCGCAGCCAGCGCAGCCGGCGCAGCACGCCGTAGACCGCCTCGGCGATGAAGGCGCGGTCGCGGTGGCCGAGTTCGCGGTTGTCGCGGAAATGGCGCGACAGTACCGCATCGGCCGGATGCTCGAAGCTCAACACCGCGCCCAGCGCCTGCGTCGCCTGGATGAACAGCGCACGCGACACTGCGCCCTCGGCCTTGCCGGCCGCGCTGCCAGGCTTGCTCGCGGCACCCTGCGGCCTCTTTGCGGTGCGCTCGCCCTTGTCGTGTTTTTCCATATCGTTCCGTCAGTTCCGGTAAAGGTCTTCCTGCAGCCCGGGGGCGGGTCGGGGTTCTTCCCTGAGTTCGATCATCTCTGGTTCGCCCGCTGCCGCCACGCTGGCCGCCGCGGCCGTTTCCTCGCCCGGCGGCGCCAGCCGCAACTGGATGGCCTGCTGGTCGAGCGATTCGCCCTCGTTGTCGGCGAGCCGGATGCGCACCGGCAGCATGCCGTAGTTTCTGGCCAGCCAGATGTCGATGGTCAGGCTGTCATCGGCGGCTTTGGCACGCAGGCGCAGGGTGTCGAGCCGGCCGATCGGCAGCTTGGCGCTCTCGCTGCCCACCACCTCGAGCAGCGCCTGCTTGGCGCCCTTGTTGCTCACCACCGTGATCGTCTTCGGCAACCCGGACGCGCCGACGATGCCGATCTGATGCCACAGGCTCAGCACGTCCTGGTCGCCCGGGCGGATGTCCGCCGCGCGCCGCTCGCGACCGTCACGACGGATGCTGACGCGGCCGGCGGTCCAGTCGAACTCGGCGCTTTCCGGTTTCTTCCCGCCCTGCTCGACGCGAAAATGCAGCGGCCTGAGCCCCTGCGGCCCGAGTTCGCCCTCGCTGCGCTGCACGTAGTGAAGGCTGCGCATCAGGCCGACGAGGCCGGTGGTCTGCAGCACCGTTTCCATGCGGTAGGTGTGCTCGTCGTGCGACCAGTGATGCTGCGCCTGGCCGACCTCGAGGCCCTTGTCACCCATGAAGACACGAAACACGATGCTGCCGCGGTCCGGCCAGCCCTCGGCATCGATCGTATCGGCCTGCACGTCCTTGTCCGCGACGTCCATCGCCGTCGCCGGCGCGCTCGCCGCCTCCGCTGCCGGGGCCGGCAGGGAGGGCTCGGCCGTGTCGGGCATCGCGTCCGTCCGCGTCGCCGGCGGCGCGACCATGGCGACCGCGGCCGCGGCAGGCGCAGCCGGCGGCCTGGGCTGCACGCGCGGCGCCGGCTTGAGCCTGGCCGCGGGTTTCGGCTTGGGCTGCGCGGCCGCGGCGGGCTCGGCCGACGCCGGCGTCCGCACGACAGCGGGCGGCTCGATCAGACGCGCCTGCATCACCGGCGGCAGTTCGGGCTCGACGCCGGGCGCGAACGCGAGGTCGCCGCCCACCAGCAGGACGCCGTGCAGCAGGATCGAGACACCGAGCGCAGCGAGGGCCGTGCGACGCATCATCGGGCCGAGTCGCTCACCATTCGAGCGCGGGCACTGTCCAGGCCGCCCCGGCCTGCCGTTCGTCACGTACCCGCACCCGACCATCGTCACCGAGGCGCAACCGGTCCTCGGCAAACCAGCGCACCGCCTGCGGATAGATGCGATGCTCCTGGGCCAGCACGCGCGCGGCCAGCGTCGCCTCGTCGTCCCCCGCCAGCACCGGCACCGCGGCCTGCACCACGATGGGCCCGCAATCGAGCGTCGGCGTCACGAAATGCACCGTCGCACCGTGAACGCGCACACCGGTCTCGAGCGCGCGGCGGTGCGTATGCAGGCCGGGGAAGGCGGGCAGCAGCGAGGGATGGATGTTGATCAGGCGGCCGGCGTAGTGGCGCACGAAATCGTCGGTCAGCACGCGCATGAAGCCGGCGAGCACGACCAGGTCGGGCCGATGGCCGTCGATCGTCTCTGCCAGAGCGGCATCGAAGGCGGCACGGTCGGCGTAGGCCTTGTGGTCGACCACCGCGCAGGCGATGCCGTGCCCGGCGGCGAACGCCAGCCCCGCCGCATCGGGCCGGTTGCTGACCACCGCGGCAATGCGCACACCGGGGATGGCCGCCTGGACGATGGCCTCCATGTTACTGCCGCGGCCGGAAATGAGAATGACAATGGACTTCATCGGAAAACACGGAATTCAGGATGCCGGCAAATCAATGCACCGGCAGGAATACGGCGGTCGCAAGGTTCTGGACCACGCGGGTGACGGTGCGTTCCGTCTGCTCCTCGACGACGTCGGCGAGCGCATCGAGCAGGCCGATCACGCGCCCGAACTCGCGCTCGAAGCTCAGGTTGGCACCCGGGCCGGTGACATCGCCCGCCTGATTGGACAGCAGCAGCAATTCGCCGCGCTCGTCGCGCGCGGACGCCAGCTTCCACGCCGCGATCTCGACATTGCGGGCGGCATTGTAGAGGGGCTGGGCCGCAAGAGCATCCAGCACGTAGAACTCCTCGCGATCGCCGAACGCCGTCTGCACCATGCTGCCCAGGCCGACGACGTAGGCCTGCACACGGTCGCCGCGAAACTCGGGGTGCAGCGCCACGCGCAGGGCATCGAGGTCGCGCCGATAGCCGAGGGTCTCGAGGCGCCAGTGATGCGGCTCATCGAAGATGCGCGCCACCGCCGTCTCCAGGCTGTCGGCCCCGGACTTGCGCCATTCGCGCGGATTGCGCTTGTACAACTTCACCGCCAGCCGCCGCAGGCTGGCGAAGATCTGCTGCTGGTGGGACTCCGCCACGCGGTTGAGGTCGTTCTTCAGCAGATGCTGCGGCGCATACCCGGGCAGCCGCCCCGCCTTCGGCGCCGAGCCCGAGGCCGTGCAGCCCGCGAGCGCCACGGCCAGCAGCGCGAGCACGATACGGCGGGCTCGCGGGCGTCTTACCCTGCCTTCTGCGCAGCACATCGGCCTGCATCCTCTGCACGGTATTGCCGCCATGATACCGGAGCCCCCGGCGGCCGGACTGCGCATCGCGTGCCCGTATAATCCGCAGCCTGCTCTCCGAACGCCGCGCCGATGACCGTCATCCACCGCCTGTCAGACCTGCTGATCAACCAGATCGCCGCCGGCGAGGTGGTCGAACGGCCCGCCTCGGTGCTCAAGGAAGTGCTGGAAAACGCCGTCGACGCCGGCGCGCGGGCGATCGAGGTACAGCTCGAACAGGGCGGCGTGCGGCGCATCCGGGTCACCGACGATGGCTGCGGCATCGGCCGCGAAGACCTCGCGCTCGCCCTCGAGCGCCACGCCACCAGCAAGATCGCCAGCCTGGACGACCTCGAGCGCGTCGCCACGATGGGCTTTCGCGGCGAGGCGCTGGCGGCCATCGCGGCGGTGGCGCGCACCACCATCACCAGCCGCGCCGAGGGCGAGGCGCACGCCTGGCGCATCGACGGCCACGATCGCAGCCCGACCCCGGCTGCGCTCAACCAGGGCACCGTGGTCGACGTCGCCGATCTCTATTACAACACCCCGGCGCGGCGCAAGTTCCTGAAGTCCGAGGGCACCGAGTACGCGCACTGCGACGACATGTTCCGTCGCGTCGCGCTGGCGCGGCCCGACATCGGCCTGCAGTTGTCGCACAACGGCCGGGTGGTGCACCGGCTGCCGCCCGGCGCGCCGTTCGCACGCGTCGGCGCGCTGATGGGCGACGACTTCCTGCTGCAGGCGCGCGAGGTGGAGGCCGCGGGCGGCATCCTGCACCTGACCGGCTTCGCCTCGCTGCCCGCCTATTCGCGCGCCAGCCGCGATGCGCAGTATTTCTTCGTCAATGGCCGTTTCGTGCGCGACAAGCTGCTCGCCCATGCGGTGCGCGAGGCCTACGCCGACATCCTGCACGGCAGCCGCCATCCGGCCTATGTGCTGTTCCTCGAGCTCGACCCGGCCGGCGTGGATGTCAACGTGCATCCGGCCAAGATCGAGGTGCGCTTTCGCGAATCGCGCGCGGTGCATCAGTTCGTGTATCACGCGCTCAAGCGCGTGCTGGCCGAGTCGGGCGCCGGGCTCGCTGGCGAGGCCGGCGCCCCCGCACCCATCGCCTTCGCCCGGCCTGGCGTCGATTCGGTCGCAGCGGCGCCGACGGGTGCCGGCCTGTCGCCGTCCGATCCAGCCACGCGCTTCGGCAACGGCGAGGGCGCGCCACGCACCGCCACCGCCCTGCGTGGCTGGCCGCAGGGCGCGCCGCAACAGGGGCGGCTGGCGATGGAATCGGCCAGCCGCTCGTACTTCGACTTCGCCGCCGGGGCGCGCCCCCCGGCCGCCACGGCCGCGGCGCCCGTGCCGGCAGCGTCGCAGCCCCTGCCGGCCGGCGACCTCGCGCCGCCGTTGGGTTACGCGCTCGCCCAGTTGCATGGCATCTACATCCTGGCGCAGAACGCCGCCGGCCTCATCCTGGTGGACATGCATGCCGCGCACGAGCGCATCCTGTACGAGAAGCTGAAGACCGTGCTCGATGGCCGCCCGTCGGTGCAGCGCCTGCTGATCCCGGCGGTGTTCTCGGTCAGCGCCAAGGACATGGCCGCAGCCGAGGAGTGCGCCGATGTGCTCGCCGGCATGGGCTTCGAGCTGTCGCCAGCGGGGCCGCAGGAACTGGCAGTGCGCAGCGTGCCCGCGCTGCTCGCCGGCGCACCGGTCGCGGAGCTGATGCGCAAGCTGCTGGAAGAGCTGCGCGAGTTCCCCGCCACCGAGGTCGTCACCTCCCGCCGCAACGAACTGCTGGCGACGATGGCCTGCCACGGCGCAGTGCGCGCCAACCGGCAACTGACCCTGCCCGAGATGAACGCCCTGCTGCGCGACATGGAGGCCACCGAGCGCGCCGACCAGTGCAACCACGGCCGGCCGACGTGGACCCAGCTCACGATGACGGACCTCGACCGCTTCTTCATGCGCGGACAGTAGGTTCCGCACAGTTGCACCGACGCCGCGCCGTGTGGGTGCAGACCTGGCCGCGATTTCCCATCGTCCCCACCAAATGAGATGCCCTGGCCGCCGGGTCAATCATCCGCGTGGCGCGAAGGCAGCCTGCGCTCGGTCGGCCGCGGCGCCTGGAACGCGCGCTCCGGATTGATCGGCAGCACCGGTTTCGGCATGCCGTCGGGCGCGGGCACGCCGCGATGGAGCGGACGCGGGTCATGTCGATCGCCATCCGGCCGCGGCGGATGACCATCGCGCGGCGGCCGCGGCGGCGGCCACGGCCGCGACGGCACGACGATGTAGCGCGGTCCGATCGGACGGCCTTCCTCGTCGCACGGCTCGCGGAAGCGATCCTCGCAGTCGGCCCGCGCCTTCTCGCGCGCACGGCGACTCGCCTCTTCCGAGGCGCGTTGCTCGTCCGCGCGCTCCTCGGCTTCGCGCCGCAAGCGCTTTTCCTGCTCGAGCTCCGCCTCCAGGCGCTCGACCCGGCGCGTCGTGTCGGATGGCTCGGCCGGCCGCGCCGGTGGCGCCGGCACCACCATCAGGCTTCCGCCATCGATCCGTTCCGCCTTGGCGTCCGATGGCGGCGTATTGCCGTAATTGACGCGGCCGTTGCGGTCGATCCAGCGGTAGATCGCATCGGCGGACAGCACCTCGCCCGACGCAGCCAGCGCAAGCAGTGCCATCGCCAGCGCCGCTGTCGCCGTGCCCCGCCTCGAAACCCCTGCCCCGCCATGCATGTCGTACTCCGCGCGCGCCTCCCTACGCGACGATGATACTGCCGCCGCTGGCCGCGCAGCACCGGTGCCCGTTATCCCCAGCGACCGTGAGCGAGTGCCGGGATAAGCTGTGCACAACTGCAACAAGGCCTTGTGCAAGCACGGGGTTCACGCGCTGCCTCGAAAATGGGCAAACCGGGAGAATGCGCCTGGTTCTTCCGGTCGGCCCTGCAGGCGTGGGCCGGGCACTGCATACTTCGGTCCTGGCTTGCTTGCGCTACCGGCGCAGACCTCGACCAGGCGGGAGAGCCATGACGAACATCGACCCGGTGAATGCGGTCCTCAACCAGGCACCACCCCTCGAGAACTTCAACCGCTATCTCGGCAACCGGCCGTTGCGCGACGCGCTCGTGCGCGAGGGCGCGGGATGGGCGCACGAGGAGCTGATCGAGCGCGGCGCCGAACTCGGCAGCGCGGAATGGATCCGCCGCGGCGAACTCGCCAATGCCAACCCGCCGCGCCTGCGCACCCTGGACCCGGACGGCAGGCCGGCCGACCGCTTCGAGTTCCACCCCGCCTGGCACGAGTGCCTCGCCTGGCTCAAACTGCATGGCATCACCGGCGCGGCCTGGGCGCAGCCCCGCCCGGGTACGCATGTGCGGCGCGCGGCGCTGTTCCAGATGTTCGCCGAGGTCGAATGCGGCAGCCTGTGCCCGGCCACCATGACCCATGCCGCCGTACCGGTGCTGACGCGCGACTTCGCCCTCGTCGAGCCTTGGGTGCGCCTCGCCCAGACCCCCCGCCACGACCCGCGCTTCATGCCGGCGGCGAAGAAGCGCGGCGTGCTGATCGGCATGGGCGTGACCGAGCGCCAGGGCGGCTCCGACGTGCGCGCCAACGTCTCACGCGCCGAAGCGGTGAGCGACGGCTGGTACCGGCTGACCGGGCACAAGTGGTTCATGTCGGCGACGATGAGCGACGCCTTCCTCGTCACCGCCCAGACCGGCAGGGGCGTGAGCTGCTTCCTGCTGCCGCGCTTCGGGCCCGACGGCAGCCTCAACGCCCTGCACATCCGCGGCGCCAAGGACAAGCTCGGCGACCGCTCCAACGCCACCGCCGAGGTGGTGTTCGACGGCGCGCTGGCCCATCTGGTCGGCGAGGAGGAACGCGGCGTGGCCACGGTGATGGAGGTCGCCAGCCACACCCGGCTCGACTGCGCCAACGGCTCCGCGGGGCTGATGCGGGCGGCGCTGTCGCACGCGCTGCACCATGCACACCACCGCTCGGCCTTCGGCAAGCCATTGCTCGCCCAGCCGCTGATGCAGAACGTGCTCGCCGACATGGCGGTGGAAGTCGAAGGCCACATCGCCTTCTGCCTCGCCGTGGCCGGCTGCATCGACCGCCGCCAGACCAGCCCCGAGGCCGGCATCCTGGCGCGATTGCTGGTGCCGGTGCTGAAGTACTGGGTGTGCGGACGAACACCGGTGCTGGTGGCCGAGGCGATGCAGGTGCTGGGCGGCAACGGCTACGTCGAGGACGGGCCGATGCCGCGCCTGTTCCGCCAGTCGCCGCTGAACTCGATCTGGGAAGGCGCCGGCAACATCATGTGCCTCGACGTGCTGCGCGCCCTGCAGCGCGACCCGGCCTGCCGGGAGCTGCTGCTCGACGTGCTGGGGCGGGTACGAGGCATCCATGCGGGCTACGACCGCCATCTCGATGCGCTCTCCGGCGCGCTGGCGCCGCCGGCCGGGGGCGAGGCCGACGCCCGCCGCCTCGCAGGCCGCATCGCCCTCGCGATGGAAGCCGCCCTGCTGCTGGCCGCCGACAGCCCGGCAGGCGATGCGCTGTGCGCCAGCCGGCTCGCCGACGGCTGGACCGCCTTCGGCACCCTGCCCCGAACGACCGACTTCGCCGCCATCCTCGACCGCGCGGATCCCGAGCAGGCCGACGAGGACTGAGCGGGGTTGTCCCCAGCCTTCGTGAACAGGCGCCGGGATAAACTGTGGACAAGTGCGGCAAGTCGATGATGCGCAACGTCGGCGAGTCGCTGCCTCGATTTTGTGCAAGGCGCCACATCGTGGCGCCGGCGTCACGGGTCAGGGCAGCGTGCGCTCGCGGACGAAGCTCGGAAAGCGCGGCAGGCCCTGGCCCGTCAGTTCTCGATAGCGGTAGGTCACCGCGGCACCGATGCGTGGCGGGTTACGGCGCTCGGCATCGGTGAGGCCCGAACCGATGCGAAAGCGCCGTCCGTCCGCATGTTCCACTTCCAGCGCACCGACCTGGCCGGCGAGCCTCCCCTTGCCGGGCACATGCGCGACCACGCGCGCCTCGGCGTCGAGCCACGGCGTGAGCTTGCGCAAGGCCTCGCTGCGACCCGGCGTCCACAGCGCGTCGGCGCGATGCAGCATCAGCCCCTCGCCACCGCCGTCGACCACCGCCTTCAGGCGTTGCATCAGCTCATCGCCGTCGCGCACACGGAACTGCGGCACCGCCTGCAGCCACGGCGCCTGCGAACGGGCGCCCGCCACCACCGCGCCGATGCGTTGCGCACGCTCGGTGAAGGTGCCGGGGTCGCCCGGCAGGTCGAACACCATGTAGCGCAGGGTGCGCCATTGAGCATCGTCAGGCCGCTCACGGCGCACGATGCCCGACAGTTCTTCGAAGCGGCCACGCCCCAGCCACAATTCTCCATCGAGCGGCCGCGACGGCAGACCGGCGATGAACCACGCCGGCGCCGGAATAGGCAGCCCGCTGCGAAAGCGCAACTGCCTGCCATCCCAGTGCGCGCGCACGCCATCGAGCTTCTCGCTGACCCAGTAGTGGGCGGGATCGAGTGCCGTGTGCCAGCGATGGGCGAGCATCAGCGCCGGTGCTGCGCCT
>SHNC01000207.1 GCA_004295105.1 Betaproteobacteria bacterium
ATGATCGGCGCCGAGGACAAGGTCCTCTACGTCGGCAAGGCCAAGAACCTCAAGCGCCGCGTCTCCAGCTACTTCCAGAAGACGCTATCCAGCCCGCGCATCGCCATGATGGTGGCGCAGATCCAGCGCGTCGACATCACCGCCACCCGCTCCGAGGCCGAGGCCCTGATCCTCGAGAACAACCTCATCAAGAGTCTTGCGCCGCGCTACAACATCCTCTTCCGCGACGACAAGACCTACCCTTACATTGAACTCTCCGGCGACGAATTCCCGCGGCTCGCCTATCATCGCGGCGCCTTCGCCAAGGGCGCGCGCTACTTCGGGCCGTTCCCCAACGCCTGGGCTGTGCGCGAAAGCATCCACCTGCTGCAGAAGACCTTCCAGTTGCGCACCTGCGAGAACTCCGTCTTCCAGAACCGCTCGCGCCCCTGCCTGCTGCAGCAGATCAAGCGCTGCACCGGCCCCTGCGTCGGCCTCATCGACAAGGACGCCTACGCCGCCGACGTCAAGCTCGCCGCGCGCTTTCTCGACGGCCAGGCCAGCGAAGTCATCGACGACCTCACCGCCAGGATGCAGGACGCCGCCGAGCGCCTCGCCTTCGAGGAAGCCGCCGCCTGCCGCGACCAGGTGCGCGTGCTGCAGGCGGTGCTGCACAGGCAGTTCGTCGACAGCCGCAAGGACGAAGACGTCGACATCCTTGCCGCGGTCGAGGAGGGCGGTCTCACCTGCGTCAACATCGCCATGGTGCGTGGCGGCCGCCACCTCGGCGACCGCCCGCAGTTTCCCAGCGGCGCTGCAGTGTCCGGCGCCGAGGACAGCCTGCTCGCCTTCGTCGAACAGCACTACAGCCAGCACCCCATCCCGGCCCGCATCCTGGTGAACCTCGCACCCGAGCCGCTGCGCGAGACCCTGGCCGAGATCGCCGACCAGCCGCCCGGCGTCGTGCAGCCGCGCTTCGCCGCGGAAAAGGCCTGGATGGAAATGGCCGAAAAGAATTCGCGCCTCGCCATCCAGACCCGCGCCCGCGACACCGGTCGCCTCGAGGCGCGGCTCGACGCGCTGCGCGACGCGCTCGACCTCGAGGAAGCGCCGCAGCGCATCGAATGCTTCGACATCAGCCATACCATGGGCGAAGCCACGGTGGCCTCCTGCGTGGTGTGCGAGGCGGGTGCGATGAAGAATTCGGAATACCGCCGCTACAACATCACCGGCATCACGCCGGGTGATGACTTCGCCGCCATGCGCCAGGCGCTCGAGCGGCGCTACGGCAAGGTCGCGGCGGGCGAGGGCGTGTGCCCCGACCTGATCCTGATCGACGGCGGCAAGGGCCAGGTCAGCGCGGCGCGCGAGATTCTTGCCGAGGTCGGGCTGGAGTCGGTGCGCATGGTCGGCGTCGCCAAGGGTGAGGGCCGCAAGGCGGGGCTGGAGACACTGATCTTCCCCGACGGCCGCGAAGGGCTGGCGCTGGGCGGTGAATCCGCCGCGCTGCACCTGATCGTCGAGATCCGCGACGAAGCTCACCGCTTCGCCATCACCGGCCATCGCGCCAAACGCGGCAAGGCCCGCGTCGGCTCCAAACTCGAGGATATCCCCGGCGTCGGCCCGTCGCGGCGGCGCAACCTGCTCGCCGCCTTCGGCGGCCTGGACGGGGTGCGCAATGCCACCGTTGAGGACCTGTGCCGGGTCGACGGCATCAATCGCAAGTTGGCCGAACAGATCCACGGCGCGTTGCACTGAGATTTGCTGGCGGGAGGGCTGTTTGCCGGGGTGTAGTCGAACGATTACAATCGACGAATGTACCCGATCAGGCGCACCGACGAGTTCGACCACTGGCGGTTCGGGCTAAAGGACGGCATGACGCAACGCCGCCTGGGCCGACGCCTGGAGAAGGCGCAGGCGGGCAACTTGGGCGACGTGAAGCCCGTAGGGATGGCGTATGGGAAATGCGCGAGTTCTTCGGCCCGGGCTGGCGCATGTACTACGTTCAACGCGGCGCGGTGCTGATCGTGATGCTGGGCGGCGGCGACAAGACGACGCAGGCCGCCGACATTGCGAAGGCCGTCGAACTGGCCGCAACGCTGGAGGACTGAACAATGACCCGCAGGATCAAGATTTCCGAGCTGCCCGAATTCGACATGGCGGAACACCTGCCCGACGAGCAGGCCATTGCCGAATACCTGACGATCGTGCTCGAGGAAAACGATCCGGCCGCGCTCGCCAGTGCGCTGGGCACCGTGGCGCGCGCGCGCGGCATGACCGAAATTGCGAAAGCATCGGGCATTACCCGCGAGGCGCTGTACAAGGCGCTGCGTCCGGATGCGAAACCGCGCTTCGAGACGGTCAGTCGCGTGTGTGCAGCGCTGGGGGTCAAGCTGGTGGCGCAAGTCGCACAGCCGCACGCTTGAGGCCAGGCGCAAAGGACGTTCGCAGCCGCGCCGGCTGCGTTCATCACGCCGCCCGGAACGCCGGCTTGTCGTGCATGCCAGCGGTCATGGCGTTTGTGGTATTGGTTCCCGCAGTGCGTTGAACGCAGCCTGGGAGTGGCACAACGATGGACGACCAGGACGTTTCCATTTCCGTTTCCGCCTTCGCCCCCACCACCGGGCTGCCCGGGCTGGATGCCGTGCTGCGCGGCGTGCAGCGTGGCGACAACATCGTGTGGCAGATCCAGTCGCTGGACGAGTATCTCGCCCTGGTGCAGCCCTACGCCCGCGCCGCGCGTACCCAGCGCCGGCGGCTGATCTATTTCCGCTTCGCATCGCATGCGCCGCTGCTGGATGCCGAGGAGGGTGTGGAAATCCACCATCCTCAACCACAGGACGGTTTCGACGCCTTCGTGGATCAGGTGCATTCCGTGATCGAGGCCGCCGGGCGCGAGACGATGTACGTGTTCGACTGCCTGTCCGAGCTTGCCGAAGCCTGGCAGTCGGACCGCATGATGGGCAATTTCTTCCGCCTGACCTGTCCGCGCCTGTTCGACCTCGACACCGTCACCTACTTCGGCGTGTATCGCAACATCCACGCCGCCGACGGCATGGATACGATCACCGATACCACCCAGTACCTGCTCGATGTCTTTCGCTGCCGTGGCCGCCTGTACATCCGGCCGATCAAGGTGCAGCACCGCTCTGCGGCGGTGATGAACCTGATCCACGCGTGGGAGGAGGGCGACTGCTTCCGTGCGGTGGCCGACAGCGGCACGGTGTCGGAGATCCTCGCCGGATCGGGCTGGGCGGGTCTGGAAGGCAGTGCCGTCGTCAGCCACTGGGACCGCCAGTTCGCCACCGCGCGCGGACTCGTGGCCTGGCGCCAGGCCGGCGAAGGCGGCGGGCTGGTGGCGGACGAGGCGGCCAGCTTTGCGCGCCTGAGCCGGCTGCTGTTTCCGGAAGACGAAGGCCTGCTGCGGCTGATCGAGCGTTACATGTGGCTGGAGGATCTGCTCGCGATCCGTGCCCGCATGATCGGCATAGGCTCGATCGGCGGCAAGGCCGCCGGCATGCTGCTGGCAAGGGCCATCCTGCGCCACGACCTCCCCGCCCTGCACGAGCGCCTCGAAGCGCACGACTCCTTCTTCGTCGGCACCGAGGTCTTCGACACCTTCTTCGTGCATAACTGCCTGTGGTGGATCCGTCGTAAACAGCGCGAGCCCGACACCTTTCTGCACGGGCTGGACGAGGCCCGTGAGCGCATCCTGCAGGGCGTGTTCCCGGCCGCGACCGTGCGCCAGTTCGAGGCCATGCTGGATTATTTCGGCGAGTGGCCTTTCATCGTGCGCTCCAGCTCGCGCCTGGAGGACCGCTACGGCAACGCCTTCGCCGGCCAGTACGACAGCGTGTTCTGCGTGAATCAGGGCCCGCGCGAGAAGCGCCTCGCCGACCTGCTCGACGCGGTGCGCCAGGTCTATGCCAGCACGCTGAGCGAGCAGGCGCTGCGCTACCGTCAGCGCCGCGGCCTGCTGCACGAGCACGAGCAGATGGCGCTGCTGATCATGCGGGTGTCGGGCACTGCCGGCCGCCGCTATTTCCATCCGCACGCGGCCGGGGTCGGGCTGTCGGTGAATCCCTATCCGTGGAATCCGCAGATCGACATGCGCGCCGGCGTGCTGCGGCTGGTGGCCGGTCTGGGCACGCGCGCGGTGGATCGCAGCGACGACGACTACACGCGCCTGATCGCGCTCAATGCGCCTTCGCTGCGCCCCGAGAGCAATTTCGGCGCCATCGCCCGCCATGCGCAGCGGCGCATGGATGCCCTCGATCTGCAACAGAACCGGCTGGTCAGCGGACCGTTCGCCGAACTTGTGAAAGGCGCGACGGATTTCCCGTTCGCGCTCTTCACCAGCCGCGACACCGAGCGCGACGATGGACCTGCCTTCCTGACCTTCGACGGGCTGGTGGCGCGCACCGATGTCGTCGCCGACCTGCGTGCGCTGCTCGCCACGCTGCATGCCGCCTACGCCCATCCGGTGGAAATCGAGTTCGCGCTCAACTTCACCGACGGCGGCGCGTATCGGATCAATCTGCTGCAGTGCCGTCCGATGCAGATCCGCAGCAGCGAAGGTGCTCTCGCGGTGACACCGCCCGCAGGTGTGCCTCAGGTGCTCACGGCGCGTGGCGCGGTGATCGGGCCGGGGAGGGTGATCCATCCCGACCGCATCGTGCTGGTGCGTCCCGCGGCCTACGGCCAGCTCGGCCAGGCCGACCGCCTGGCAGTGACGCGGCTCATCGGCCGCATCAATCAGGCAAGCACGGATCGTTGCCTCGTGGTGCTCGGTCCAGGGCGCTGGGGGTCGCGCGACCTGTGGCTCGGCATCCCCGTGGTCTTTGCCGAGATCAACCACGTTGCCGCGCTGTGCGAGATCGTCGCCATGCACGACAACCTCGTGCCCGACGTGTCGCTCGGCACGCATTTCCTGAACGAGTTGATCGAGGCGGACATGCTGTACTTCGCGCTGTTCCCGAAGCAGCCCGGCAACCAGCTCGACGAGGAAGCGTTGCGCCGCCTCCCCAACCGGCTCGCGGAACTGATTCCGGATGCGGCACGCTGGGGCGAGGTGCTGCACATCGCGGACCCGACGCCAGGCGCTGCCACACTGTACGCCGACGCCGAGCGCCAGCAGGTGGTATTGACCCTCGCGGGCTGAAGGCTCGAAGTGCACCCGGGCCGCAAGCTTCCGCACCACACACCGACGTGCATGTGGCGCGCCCTCGCCAGCCATCGCCACTCTGGGTGAAAATCTCCCCATGGTGCGACCCCCCGCGATTGCCGACGGCGCACTCTTCAGACAAGCGAGGACATGAACGATGAACGCACCGCGACCCGCCATCCCGGAATTTCCGGCGGCCCCATTGTCCGCGGATGCCGCGGATGCTGCGACGACGCTCGCGCCCCACGCAGGTGAGCAATCGGGCGGCGAGAGAAGCGCCCATGCGGGCGCACCGAGAACGATGGACACGCGGTTTCCGCGCACGCCCTTCCTTGCCGGCAACGACGTCGAAGCCAAGCGCCGCGAACTGCTCGACTATTTCCATGCGACCTTCGACCGCTACGAATCGCTGTTCGAGGTGCTCGTGGGCGACGAGGCGTATTACAGGAAGCCGATCAGCCTGCGCCATCCGCTGATCTTCTACCTCGGCCACACCGCGACCTTCTTCATCAACAAGTTCATGCTCGCCGGGCTGATCGAGCAGCGCATCGACCCGCGCCTGGAGTCGATGTTCGCGGTGGGCGTGGACGAGATGAGCTGGGACGATCTCGACGACACTCGCTACGACTGGCCCACGGTGGCCGAGGTCGCCGACTACCGCAACAAGGTGAGGGCGGTGGTCGACCGTGTGATCCGCGACACGCCCTTCACGCTGCCGATCGGCTGGAAGGACCCGTTCTGGGCAGTCGTCATGGGCATCGAGCACGAGCGCATCCACCTCGAGACGTCGTCGGTGCTGATGCGCCAGCATGCGTTGCAATACGTGAAGCCGCACCCGGCCTGGCGGCCGTGCGACGCGCATGGTGAGCCGCCGGCCAACACCCTCGTCGACATCCCGGCCGGCGTCGTGCAGCTTGGTCGCTCCTTCGACGAACCCATCTACGGTTGGGACAACGAATACGGCACGCACCGCGCCGAGGTGCCGGCCTTCAAGGCGGCGCGATATCCGGTCACCAACCGCGAGTACCTCGCCTTCGTCGAAGGCGGCGGCTACGCCGACGACAACCTGTGGGACGAGGAGGGCCTGGGCTGGAAGCGCTTCGCCCGCGCCGAGCACCCGACTTTCTGGGTGCTCGACGGCGCCGGCTGGAAGCTGCGCCTGATGACCGAGGAAGTGCCGATGCGCTGGGACTGGCCGGTGGAGGTCAATTGCCTGGAGGCGCGCGCCTTCTGCCGCTGGAAGGCGCGCGAGACCGGCCTGCCGGTGCGCCTGCCGACCGAGGACGAGTGGAACCGCATCTACGACCATGCCGGCCTCGCCGACGTGCCGCACGACGCGCCCGCCAAGGCCAACCTGCACCTGGACCACTGGGCGTCGAGCTGCCCGGTGACGACGTTCGCGCACGGCGAACTGTTCGACGTCGTCGGCAACGTCTGGCAGTGGTGCGAGACGCCGACCTATCCCTTCGACGGGTTCGACGTCCATCCGATCTACGACGACTTCACCACGCCGACCTTCGACGACCGCCACGGCATCATCAAGGGCGGAAGCTGGATTTCGGCCGGCAACGAGTCGCGCCACGCCTCCCGCTACGCCTTCCGCCGCCACTTCTTCCAGCATGCGGGTTTCCGCTACATCGTCAGCGACGCGCCGGCGCTCAATCCGGCCTCGACCTACGAGACCGACGCGCTGCTGTCGCAGTACGCCGAGTTCCACTACGGCGACGAGGCCTTCGGCGTGCCCAACTTCCCGAAGGCGCTCGCCGACATCGCCATCGCCGCCCAGCGCCGCTTCGGCAAGGCCCGCTTCGGCCGCGCGCTGGATCTGGGCTGCGCCACCGGCCGCGCCAGTTTCGAACTGGCGCGCGCCTTCGAGCGCGTCGTCGGCATCGACTTCTCCGCGCGCTTCATTCAGGCCGGCGTCAAGCTCGCCGAAACCGGCGCGCTGCGCTACACCATGCCCGACGAGGGCGAGCTGGTGACCTATCACGAGCGCCGGCTGGATGCGCTCGGGCTGGCCGAGACCGCCGGTCGCGTCGAGTTCTGGCAGGGCGACGCCTGCAACCTCAAGGACGTGTTCACCGGCTTCGACCTCATCCTCGCCGCCAACCTGATCGACCGCCTGTACAGCCCGCGCCGCTTCCTGGCGGATGTCAGCCGGCGGCTGAACCCCGGCGGTCTGCTGCTGCTCGCCTCGCCCTACACCTGGCTGGAAGAGCACACCAAGCGCGAGGAATGGATCGGCGGCTTCAAGAAGGACGGCGAGTCGTACACGACGCTCGACGGCCTCAGGGACCTGCTCGCCGCCGAGTTCGAGCTGGTGCAGGGGCCGCAGGCGGTGCCCTTCGTCATCCGCGAGACGCGCCGCAAGCACCAGCACACCCTGTCGGAACTCACCATCTGGAGGCGCCGCGCATGACACAGCAGACCGAAATCTCCGTCGCCGACCGCGCCGCCGGCGCGCTGATGGGCGCCTTCATCGGCGACGCGCTGGCGCTCGGTCCGCACTGGTACTACGACCTAGACGAGCTGCGCGCGCGCTACGGCGAGTGGATCTCCGACTACACCACGCCGATGCCCGACCACTACCACGCGGGGATGAAGGCGGGTGAGTCCTCGCAGGCAGGCCTGCTGCTGCGCCTCACGCTCGAATCGCTGGCGGCCAGCGGCGGCTACGACGAGGCCGACTTCTGCCGGCGCATGGACGAGGACTTCTTCCCGCAGATCGACGGTGTGCCGATGCACGGGCCCGGCGGCTACACCAGCCAGTCCATTCGCGAAGCCTGGCGTAAGCGCACCCAGCAGGGCCTGCCGTGGGGCCGGATCGCCGGCAACGCCGACACCACCGAAGCGGCCGAGCGCACGCTCGCCCTCGCGGTGCGCTACGCGCTCGACCCCGCCGCGCTCGCCGACGCCGTCGCCCGCAACACCCTGCTGACGCAGAACGACGGCACCGTGGTAGCGATGACGGTCGCCTTCGGCGCGGTGCTCGGCATGCTCGTCGAAGGCCATGCGCTCGATGCCAAGATCTCGGCCAAGCTGATCGCGCGCGTGAAGGCGGGCGCGTTGCCCTTCCATACGGTGACCAGCGGCCATCTGCAGGTGCCAGCGGGCGAAGAGGCCCCGGTGGCCGGCCGTTTCCCGTCACCCGACGCGCTGCTGACACCATCGGCCATCGCCCGCGCCGCGCACGACCCCGGCATCCGCATCGAACCGGCGTGGAAGGTGTCGCTGGTGTATGGCATGCCGTGCGCGGTGTATCACCAGTTCCAGCCGGCGTACTACCTCGCGGCCCGCTTCGCCGACGACTTCGAATCCGCGGTGCTGCACGCGGTCAACGGCGGCGGCCAGAACCTGGCGCGTGCGATGCTGACCGGGGCGCTGGTGGGCGCACAGGTCGGTTTAGGTGGCATTCCTGCTCGCTTCATCGATGGACTTGCGGAACACCAGGCGCTATCGGCAATTGTGCAGCGCGTCGCCGGGCAGGTCGTCGCTGCCTGAGTCAGCCTGTGTGTGGCGGCCGCCATCCCGTGTTGGATGAAGGCCTGGCGGACCCTAATCGATGAACATGGTCGCGGGTGCCTCTAAGCTCGCGCGTAGCGCCTGAACGAAGCTGGCGGCTTGAAGGCCGTCTACGATTCGGTGATCGAACGACGACGAAAGGTTCATGGTCTGCCGAACGACCACCGTGCCGTCGCGAACCACCGGCTTTTCGACGATTCGATTCACGCCGACGATCGAAACTTCCGGGTAGTTGATGACTGGCGTCGTCATGATGCCGCCCAACGAGCCCAGGCTCGTGATCGTGATCGTGGAGCCGAGCAGTTCGTCACGCGCGGCTTTGCCTCTGCGGACCGCTTCGGCCAACCGCGCCACTTCCGCGGCACAAGACCACAAATCCCGCGCCTCGACGTTACGGACGACAGGGACCATAAGGCCGTTCGGCGTCTGTGTGGCGATGCCGATGTGCACGGCGCCGTAGCGCGTCAGCGTTCCCGCGTCATCATCGAACCGCGCATTGATCTCGGGAAACTCGGGCAAGGCGCGGACGATGGCGCGCATGAGGAAGGGCAGCATCGTCAGGTGGCCGCGATCGGCGCGGTACTTCTTGTTGAGTTGGGCACGCAGCTCCTCGAGCGCGGTGACGTCCACTTCCTCGACGTAGGTGAAGTGAGGGATGCGGCGTTTCGACTCGTGCATCTTCTCTGCGATCTTGCGGCGCAGTCCGATGACCTGGACGATTTCCTCGTCGGTGCGCTGCGCAGCGGGTGCGAAGCGCCCGCCGGGCGGAACCTTGAAGGCGAGCGGAGCAGATAAAGAGGCGCCGCGCGGCGTGCGGTGGAGATGAGCGTCGATGTCCTCCTGCGTGATGCGGCCTTCGGGGCCGGTGCCCGCGACTTCGGCGAGTTCGATCTGAAGTTCGCGGGCGCGGCGGCGGACGGAGGGGGAGGCGCGGACACGCGCGGGCGTGCTTGGGGGTGCCTCCGACGGCGGCACGGTGCGAAGCGAAGGGGCGGCAGGCTGTGCAGGCACGGTGGTTCGCTCCGCCGCTGCGCCCGATGTGACGTCGTCTCTCGGTGCGGGAGGCGCAACAGCCCGATCGGGCCCCGCGTCGTGGCCACGTCGCGGCGCGGGGGGCGACCCATCGCCTTCTCCCCGACGTTCCGCCAAGGGGGCGGACGATTCTTCTGCGACATTCCCTTTCCCGTCCACCTCCAGCCGGATGATCTCGGCGCCCACCGCGATCAGATCGCCAGGCTTGCCGGCAATGGAAATGACCTTACCGGTCACGTGCGAAGGGATTTCCACATTCGCCTTGTCGGTCATGACATCGACCAGCACCTGCTCTTCGGCGACGACGTCGCCGGGCTTGACGTGCCATTCGACGAGTTCGACCTCGGCGATGCCCTCGCCGATGTCGGGCATCTTGATGACGTAGATGCCCATCGTTACGACGCCTCCACGACGCGCTTCAGCGCCTCGCCGACGCGCTTGGGGCCGGGAAAATAGGCCCACTCCTGCGCGTGCGGATAAGGCGTGTCCCAGCCGGTAACGCGCACGATCGGCGCTTCGAGCTCGTAGAAGCAATGTTCCTGTACGAGCGACAGCAACTCCGCGCCGAAACCGGAAGTCCGGGTTGCCTCGTGCACGATCACGCAGCGCCCCGTCTTCTTCACCGATTCGACCATCGTATCGATGTCCATCGGCCAGATGCTCCGGAGGTCGATGATCTCGGCGTCGATACCGGTTTCGTTGGCCGCGGCCTCCGACACCCACACCATCGTGCCATAGGTGATCACGGTCACGTCCTTGCCGGGGCGGAAGATCTTCGCGGACTCGAGCGGTACGGTGTAGTAGCCCTCGGGCACTTCGCCGAGCGGGTGCTTCGACCACGGCACGATCGGTTTGTCGTGGTGGCCGTCGAAAGGCCCGTTGTAGATGCGCTTGGGTTCGAGAAAGATCACCGGGTCGTCGCTCTCGATGGCGGAAATGAGCAGCCCCTTCGCGTCGTACGGGTTCGACGGCAGCACGGTGCGCAGTCCGCAGACGTGCGTGAACAAGGCCTCGGGGCTCTGGCTGTGCGTCTGGCCGCCATAGATTCCACCACCGCACGGCATGCGAACGGTGATCGGGCAGGTGAAGTCGCCCGCCGATCGATAACGCAAGCGCGCCGCTTCGGAGACCAGTTGGTCGGACGCCGGATAGAAGTAGTCGGCAAACTGGATCTCGGCGACAGGCCGCAAGCCGTACGCGCCCATGCCGACGGCCACGCCCACGATGCCGCCTTCGGAAATCGGCGTGTCGAACACGCGCGTCTTGCCGTACTTGGCCTGCAGCCCCTCGGTGCAGCGGAAGACGCCGCCGAAATAGCCCACGTCCTCGCCGAAGACCACCACGTCCGGATTGCGATCGAGCATCACGTCCATGGCGGATCGCAGCGCCTGGATCATCGTCATCTGGGCCATGTCAGTACGCGCCGGGCCGTCGAGCGGGTCGTTTCATCTCAGACTCCGAGCTGCCGGCGCTGGCGCCGCAAGTGGTCCGGCACGTCCTCGTAGACGTCGTCGAACATGGTGCTGTTGCTGAAGAGGTGGCCGTCGGCGAGCGAGCCGAAGCGTTCGGCCTCTTTCTGCGCCGCGATGACCTCGGCCTCGACCTCGTTCTGCATTGCCTCGTGCTGCTCCTCCGACCATGCGCCGGTCACGATGAGGTGCTTCTTCAG
>SHNC01000143.1 GCA_004295105.1 Betaproteobacteria bacterium
GCCGCCCGGACCCCAGCCAATCTCGCCGAAACACGGCGCCAGCAGCCCGCACAGAGCGCGCAAGAGCAGCGTCTTGCCGGCGCCATTGGGACCGAGCACCACGGTGATCCCCTCGTCGCCCAGTTCCAGATCGACGCCGGCGAGCAACTCGCGGCCGTTGGGCGCGTGACGCAGGTCGCGGATGCGGATCGGGAACATCGCCTCGGCGCGCGGCGTGGCGCTCATCCGTAGCGCCTCATCGCCCACTGCCGCAGGCCGAAGGCGAGGCCATTCAGCGCCAGGATCAGCACGATCAGCACGATGCCCAACGCGATCGCCAGCGGCAGGTCACCCTTGCTCGTTTCCAGCGCGATCGCGGTCGTCATCACGCGGGTGGCACGGTCGATGTTGCCGCCCACGATCATCACTGCGCCGACCTCGCTCATCGCCCGCCCAAGACCGGCGAGCACCGCCACCACCAGCGAGTGGCGGCAGTCGTGCAGCAGCGTCGTGACGCTCTGCCACCAGGTGAAGCGCATCACCTGCAGCTCTTCGGCATAGCGCTGCCAGGCGTCCTCCACCACCTGGCGCGCGATCGCGGCCATCAGCGGCACCACGAGCAGCGTCTGCGCCGCGACCATGGCCGGCGGTGTGTACAGCAGGCCGAAGGCGCCGAACGGCCCGGATCGCGACAGCAGCAGATAGACCACCACCCCGACCACCACCGACGGCAGCCCCATCAGCCCGTTGATCAGCACCGACACCGCGGTCTTGCCCGGGAATCGCCCGACCGCGATGCAGGCACCCAGCGGCAGGCCGATCAGCGTGCCCAGCACCACCGCGCCGCCGCTCACCTGCAGCGACAAACCGACGATCTCCGCGACGCGGTGATCGAAGGTGGCGAGCAGTCTGACGGCATCGGCGAGCGTGCTGGCGAACATGAGGCGAGGATAGCGGAATCGTGCTGCCCGCAGCAGACGCCCGCACACCGAAGGAGGGATGCTATCAACCCGGCCCTTTGATTCGCTGATCTCCGTTCGGGCTGAGCCTGTCGAAGCCCTGTGCCAGCAATGCCCTTCGACAGGCTCAGGGCGAACGGCAACAAGGTATTCAAGGGCCGGGTTAATAGCCGCGCCCCTCAGCCTCCGCCCTTCTGCATCGCCCGGTCCAGGCGCCGCAGCAACTCGCGGCGATCCGCGTCGTCGCCACGCAGGAAGCGATAGCGTGCGATCAGTTGCGGCAGTTCGAAGCGCCCCAGGCGCCGCACGCCGGCCGGCTCGACGTCGATCTGCAAACTGCAGGCCTCGTTCTCGACGACGAAGCGACGTTCCGCGGCGCTGCCTGCGGCGCCGGGCCAGGCCTGGCGCACGTCGCGCTCGAAACCCTCCGCCGTCGCCGTCAGCGTGCGCTCGAACTCGGCCGCGACGGGGCCGGCGTCGAACACCACCAGCGTGCCCCGGTCAGCCGCCGGCGATCGGTGGCCAGACGGCCACCTCATCACCCGGCTTCAGCCGATGACGCAAGCGCTGGGCAGGCGGAATGAAGATGCCATTGACCAGCACGAGGTGTGCACTGCGCTCCGGCACCTGGTAGCGGCGGATCAGCTCGCCAACCGTCACGCCCTCCTCGACGTCGAGCTCGATGCGATTGTCCCGGCTGCCGGCCGGCAGGTAGTCGGACAAGGAGGCGAACAGCTTGAAGGCGATCTTCATGCCGGACGCCGTGCTCAGCGTGCGAGCGCCATCGGCTGGGTACGGGCGACGAAGGCGTCGACGAACTGCAGCGGCGCGGCGAGCAGCCTGTCCTTCCACAGGCCGAGCCTGACCCGGCCGTGGATCAGTCCGCGCAGCACCCCCACATGTTCGGTGAGGCCGATCGATGTGGCACCGATCATCACGTCGTTCATGAACTGCAGGCTCAGGTAGCGGTGGCGGGCCTCGTCCACATGCTCCACGCCGGAGCCGCCCTGGCCAGGCTCGGCGCCCCACCACTGGCCGAACGAGGTCGAGATCAGACCCAGCGTGTCGAGCACGTTCACCGCCAGCACCCCGTTGAGCCGCGCGCAGCGCCCCGCCATGTTGAGCGCGGCGATGCGCGCCTGGTCGGCCGCATTGGGCTGGATGGCCGCCACCAGATGCTCGCCGGTGAAGAGGTCGGGCGCCTCGGCCACGTCGCCGGCGGCGAAGATGCCGGGCACGCTGGTCTCGAGCCGGTCGTCGACCAGCACGCCCTTGGCCACGTGCACGCCGGTGTCGGCAAGAAAACCGATATTGGGTGCCACCCCCGCAGCGGCGATGACCGCATCGCAATCGAGCGTGTCACCGGTGCTCAGCGTCACCCGCAAGGGCGCGCCGTGACCGCCGTCGATGCGCCTCACGCCTGCCGACGTGACCACACGAATGCCCTTGCCCTCGACCCAGCGCTTGATCATGCCGCCGGCTTGCGGCGTCATCATGCGCGGCACCATGCGGTCACCCATTTCCACCACGGTAAGCGCCACACCGCGCTTGGCCAGCGCCTCCATGATGATGCAGCCGATGAACCCCGCCCCCAGTTGCAGCACGCGCGCCCCGGGCCGGGCCAGACCCGCGATGGCGCGCGCGTCCTCCAGCGTCCAGCAGGTCTGCACCTCGGGCAGGTCGATGCCGGGAATCGAGGGCCGCACCGGGTGCGAGCCGGTCGCGATCAGCAGGCGGTTGTAGTCCTCGAAATGCCCGTCGTCGAACAGCACCCGTCGCTTGGCGGTGTCGAGCGCCACCGCGCGTCCGCGCAATTGCCTCACGCGCAGCGTCTCGAAATGGTCCGCCGTCTTGCGCAGATAGGTGCCGGTCTCGTCGATGTTGCCTTCGAGCAGGTAGGGGATGGCCATGCGCGAGTATGGTGGCGCATCCTCGCAGCCGACCATGACGATCTCGTCGCCAGGCGCGGCGTGGCGCAGGGTCTCGGCCGCCACGACACCGGCGGGACCGTTGCCCAGGATGAGGTGCTTCATCGCGAATCCTCGAGGGAAAAGGAGCCCGTCTCCGCCCTTGCGGGGCGGAGGCGAACGTCAATGCAGGGTGGAGTCAGAGTCCGAGGCGGGCCAGGGTCTCGGCCGTCGGCACCCCTTCGGGCGTCCAGCCGCGCACCTGGTAGTACTCAGGCAGCATCTTGTCGAGCTGGTTCACCATGCCCTTGGCCGGACCGGTTCTTGCCGGTTCCGAGGTCAGCCGCGGCGGCAGGTTGTCGTCCTTGGCGGTGAAGCCGGCGGCGTTGTTGAACTGGCGCTCCATGTTCCAGATGCGCTCGCCCACCTCGTTGAGCCTGTCCATGCTCCAGTCGCCGTCGCAAGCGGCGGCGATCTGCGGCTGCACGTCGGCGAGCGTCCACGCGAAGCTGGTGAATACGCAGATGCCGGCCGAGTCGAACACCGCGGTGGCGTCCTGGAAAGCCTTCACCAGTTCAGCCTTGCCCTCGGTCACGTGCGGATCGGTCTTCACCGGGATGCCGAGCACCTCGGAGGCCACCGTATAGCCACGCAGGTGGCAGGCGCCGCGATTGGAGGTGGCATAGGCCAGGCCCATGCCCTGGATGCCGCGCGAGTCGTAGGCAGGGAATTCCTGCCCCTTCACGCTCATCGACAGCTCGGGGTGGCCGTACTTGGTGCACAGGCGCTTCGAGCCGAGGCCGAGCTCCCTGCCGAAGCCCTCGCCCGTCGCCGTCATTTCGGCCAGCCGCGCCAGCGCCTCGGCGGAACCGAACGGCGCGTCGAGGCCGATCTGCTCCTTCGTCAGCACGCCCATTTCGTAGAGCTCCATCGCCGCGCCCACGGTGGCGCCGAAGGAGATCGGATCCATGCCCTGCTCGTTGCACAGCAGATTGGCGTACTGCAAGGCCTCGAGGTCGCCCACGCCATTGGCGGCGCCCAGCGCCCACGCGGCTTCGTACTCCAGCCCGCCGGACGCCCCCCAGTACTTCGGGCTGTTCTTTACGGTGAAGTGCCCCTTGTCGATCTCGGAAATGCGACCGCAGGCGATGGTGCAGCCGAAGCAGGCGGCGTTGGTCACCAGGTGGGGCTTGCCGTCGGTGGGGCGCTTCTCGTGCATCGCCTCGGCGGAGATCTTGTTGGCGTCCTCGAACTGCACGTCGCGGTGGTTGCGGGTGGGCAGCGCGCCGATCTCGTTGATGACGTTCATCAGCACCTGGGTACCATACTTAGGCAGGCCCTGGCCGGTCACGGCGTTGTCGGCCAGCACCTTCTTCGCGGCAGTCGTCGCCTGCATGAACTCGCCGAAGTCACGGATGCCGGAAACGCCCCGGGTGCCGCGCAGCGCGACCGCCTTCAGGTTCTTGGAGCCCATCACCGCGCCCACGCCCGAGCGCCCCGCGGCCCGGTGCAGGTCGTTGACGATGCAGGCGTAATGGACCCCGTTCTCGCCCGCGCGACCGATCGACGAGATGCGCACGAGCGGATCCTGCAGTTCGTGCTTGATGGTCTCCTCGGTCTCCCAGCAGCTCCTGCCCCACAGGTGCGCGGCATCGCGCAGTTCGGCGCGGTCGTTCTCGACGTACAGGTACACCGGCTTCGGCGAGCGGCCCTCGAAGACGATCATGTCCCAGCCGGCGAACTTCATCTCGGCACCGAAGAAGCCGCCCGAGTTGGAACAGGCGATGGCGCCGGTCAGCGGCCCCTTGGTGACGACCGTGTAGCGGCCGCCGGTGGACGCCATCGTGCCGGTCAGCGGTCCTGTGGCCATGATCATCTTGTTGTCCGGCGACAGCGGATCGACCTTGGGATCGATTTCCGATACCAGGTATTTCGTCGCCAGCCCACGCGAGCCGAGGTACTCCTGAGCCCACTGCATGTTGAGCGGCTCTTCGCTGCAGATGCCCTTCGTCAGGTCGACCCGCAGGATCTTGCGATTCCAGCCCATGATCGTCCTCCTTCAGGCCGCAGCCGAAGCCGGCGTGTTGACCTTGCCCGCCCACGCGCGCATGCGGTCGAGCCCCGTCCAGTCGGCATCGATGTAGGTGATCGCACCGGTCGGGCAGGCCTTGGCACAGGCCGGGTCGCCCGCGCACAGGTCGCATTTCTGAACCTTGCCGCTGTCCTGGTTGTAGTTGATCGTGCCGAACGGGCAGGCGATGGTGCACACCTTGCAGCCGACGCAGGTGTCCTCGAACACCATCTTGGCGCCGGTCGTCAGGTCGATGCGGATCGCATCGACCGGGCAGGCGTTCAGGCACCAGGCCTCGGTGCACTGCGTGCAGGTGTAGGGCACCTTGCGGCCCTCGTGCTCGAAGCTGAACACCTTGATGCGCGACTTGCTGGGATTGATGACGCCGGTGTGCTCGTAGGAGCAGGCCATCTCGCATTGCAGACAGCCGGTGCATTTCGCCGGGTCAATGTGCAGGGACTTCCACATCGTCAGTCTCCTCCGACTCATTGGGTCTTGTCATGCGGCGAACGCAGGGCTCGTCGCATGTGGCATCGGGACGCGCCCGTGAAGTCCGGGCGTCTGTGGCGACGAGAATACGCCACGAGCAAGGGTCGTCAACCGGGGAAAACCCACCCGCCACAGCATCGGGTTAGGATACGAAAAAAGCACTCGAAGTCCGACAGAGACCGCCGAGATCAAGGAGGAGATCCCGATGCCCCAGCCCACCCGCGGCCACGCACGCCGCCGTTCGCCCGCCCGGTCACTTGCCCTGCGCCCCGTTGCGCGTGCGATGCTCGCCGCATCGGCCGCGCTCGCCAGCCCGCCCGGCCTCGCCCAAGCCGCACCGGACGCGGGCGCCTCGACAACCGCCGTGTCGCAGGTGATGTCGCCGGTGATCATCACCGGCAGCCGGGTCGAAGCTTCGGCCTTCGACGTACCCTACTCCGTCGAAGGTGTCGATGTCGGCAGCACGAGCGCCGAGAGCCTGCGGGTGAATGTGTCCGAGGTGCTCTCCGGCGTGCCCGGCGTGGTCGTGCAGAATCGCCAGAACTATGCGCAGGACCTGCAGATCTCCGTGCGCGGATTCGGCGCCCGCGCCGCTTTCGGCGTGCGCGGCGTCAAGCTCATCGCCGACGGCATCCCCGCCACCAACCCCGACGGCCAGGGCCAGGCCGCGACCTTCAACCTGGACACCGCCGAGCGCATCGAGGTGCTGCGCGGCCCCTTCGCGACGATCTACGGCAACCATGCCGGTGGCGTGATCCAGCTCTTCTCGCGCGACGGCAAGGGCGCGCCGCGGCTGCGCGCCGGCCTGCTCGGCGGCCAGCACGGTACGCTGAAGTACGACCTCGGCGCCGAGGGCGAAGTCCATGGCGTCGGCTATGTGCTCGACGCCTCGCACTTCGAGACCGACGGCGAACGCGATTACAGCGCGGCCAGACGCGACCAGGCTTTCGCCAAGATCACGCTGATGCCGGACGAAGACAGCAAGCTGACGCTGCTCGCCAGCGGCCTGCGCCAGCCCTACACCGACGACCCGCTCGGCATCGACTGGGACACCTACCGGCGCGACGAGACGGCGGTCGATCCGGTCGCGCTGCAATTCCGCACGCGCAAGCGCATCGAGCACCTGCAGGGCGGCGCCACCTACGAGCGCCGCTTCGGCAGCGACCGGCTGCAACTGACCGCCTATGCGGGGCAGCGCAGCGTCACGCAATTCCAGTCCATACCGCGGGAGGTGCAGTCTGCGACGCATCCGGGCGGCGTGGTGGATTTCGACCGCGAGTTCCATGGCCTGGGCGCGCGCTGGATCGCCGAGCGCGACTTCGGCAGCGGCCACCTGACGGTGACCGCCGGCCTCGATTACGATCGTTCGGAGGACGACCGCCAGGGCTACCAGAACTTCATCGGTGACCTGCTCGGCGTAAAGGGCGCGCTGCGGCGCGACGAGACCGACACCGTGACCAGCACCGACCCCTATGTCCAGGCAGTGTGGCGCCAGGGCGACTGGGACTGGACCGCCGGCGTGCGCCACAGCGAGGTCAAGTTCGAGGTCGATGACCACTACGTCGTCGGTCTCAACCGCGACGACAGCGGTTCATTGACCTTTCGCAAGACCACGCCTGCTGTAGGCGTGTTGTGGCGCGCGACCCCGCTGCTGAACCTGTATGCGAGCTTCGGCACCGGATTCGAGACACCGACCCTGAACGAGCTGTCCTATACCGCCGACCGCGGCGGCTTCAATTTCGACCTCAAGCCCTCTCGCAGCCGGCAGGCGGAAATCGGCGTGAAGGCCTACGTCGGCGAGGCGACGCGGGTGAATGCGGCGCTGTTCCAGATCCGGACCGAGGACGAGATCGTCGTCGCCGGCAGCTTCGGCGGGCGCACCTACTACGCCAATGCCGGCAAGACCTTGCGCCAGGGGCTTGAACTCGCTGCAGAGAGCCAGCTCGCCCGCAGCATCACCGCGCGCGGTGCACTGACGGCGATGCGGGCGATCTACGACGAGCCCTTCACGACGGGCACGACCGTCGTGCCCGAAGGCCGCCGCATCCCCGGTGTCCCGGCGCTCACCGCCTACGCCGAACTCGGCTGGAAACCCTTCGACGGCATCAGCACGGCCGTGGAAGGCATCCATCGCAGCCGGGTGTTCGTGAACGACCTCAACGACGAGCACGCCGCGCAATCGTACACGCTGGTGAATCTGCGGCTGAGCGCCGAGCAGCGTTCCGGCCCGTGGACCATCACCGAGCTGCTGCGGCTGGACAACGTCTTCGATCGCAAGCACATCGGCTCCGTCATCGTCGGCGACCGCAACGGACGCTTCTACGAGCCGGGCCCAGGGCGCAACCTGTTCGGCGGCGTGCGGGTCAGCTACCGCTACTGAGCGGCGCCCCCGTCGTTGCGGCGGGGGCCGTAGCTCATTCCTCGCCCGATGTCTGCGGTTTCTTGCGCCGCAGCACGAGCGGGGAACCGTCGTGCGCACGCTTGACCATCCAGGTGGCGAGTGCCGAATCCATGTAGTCGGCGTGGCCGGGGAACCAGTCCATCAACGCGTGTGCCAGGTCGCGGACGACCTCGACATTACCTGCAGCCACCAGCTCCTTCACCTCCAGGCAGGACGCCATCACCTTGTCGTGCTCCTCGACGTGACAGTCGCGGGCCGGGAAGCCGTCGGCGCTCATCCACTCCTTTTCCTGCTCGAAGTGGCGCGTGGCATGGTCGATGAAGGCGTCCAGCGCCGCCGGGACCTGCTCGTCGGTCGCGGTCAGCATGGCATCGACGCACTCGACGAATTCCTTGTGCGTGTCGTCCATGGCCGCGTAGCCGAGCAGGTAGTGGTCGTCCCATTCGAATTCAGACGTCTGACTCATAAAGCTCATCCTTTTCTCTCAAGCACTTCGGTGCGGCACCTGCGTGATCCGTGCGCGCGCCGCGTTCGCTGCAGGGCAGGATTGTGCCGCAGGACGGGATGGCGGCGCAGCGAAATCTCGAAAAAATCGTCCGACAGCACTGCCCGGGATCGACAGCGAGCGACGCCGTTCCGCGCCCCTCAGGACGCCTTCATGATGGCGGTCGGAATCCGGTCCAGCGGCAGCACGCTGTCGGCCGCGCCCAGCCGGATCGCCTCCTTGGGCATGCCGAACACCACGCAGGTCGATTCGTCCTCGGCGATCGTGGCCGCGCCCGCATCGTGCATCTCCTTCAGGCCGCGGGCGCCGTCGTCGCCCATGCCGGTCATGATCACACCCAGCGCATTGCGCCCGGCGAACTTCGCGCAGGAGCGGAACAGCACGTCCACCGAGGGCCGGTGGCGATTGATCAGCGGCCCGTCGACGACCTCGACGGTGTATTGCGCACCGCTGCGCGCCAGCATCATGTGCCGGCCGCCGGGCGCGATCAGCACGCGCCCGGGCATCACCCGGTCACCATGGCGCGCCTCGCGCACCTCGAGCGCGCACAGGCCATTGAGGCGTTCGGCGAACATCGCGGTGAAGCGCTCCGGCATGTGCTGCACGACGACGATACCGGGGCAGACCGCCGGCAGCCGCGTCAGCACCGCCTCCAGTGCCTGCGTGCCGCCGGTCGAGGTGCCGATGGCGACGATGCGCTCGGTGGTCCGCACCATGCCGGAGCCGCTGCCCAGGCCGGCGCTGATCACCGCATCGGCGCTCAGCCTCGGGGCGGGAGCCGACGCGGCAGCCGCACGCGGGACGAGGCGGCTGGCGTTGGCCCTTGCCGCCGCACGCACCGCCTGCACCACGTCGTTGGCGCTGTCCTCGAGGAACTGCTTCACCCCCATCCTGGGCTTGGTGATGATCGAAGCCGCCCCCGCGGCCAGCGCCTGCATCGTCGCCGCGGCACCCGCCTCGGCCAGCGAGGAGCAGATCACCACCGGCGTGGGACGCTCGGTCATGATCTTCTTGAGGAAGGTCAGCCCGTCCATGCGCGGCATTTCGATGTCCAGCACGACGACGTCGGGCCAGTTGCGCGCCATGTAGCCCATCGCGAACAGCGGATCGGACGCGGCGCCGATCACCTCGATGTCCGGCTCGCGCTCCAGCGTCTGGCGCACCGTCTGTCGCACGACGGCGGAATCGTCGACGATGAGGACCTTGATCCGGTGGGTCACCGCGCCGCCTCCCCGCGCCGCTCGGCGGTGCCCGCCGCCCGCTCCCCGCCTTGCCGGAGCCGTTGACGATGCTGCGGGCGCGCATACAGCGTGGGACGCAGCGGCGCGAGCTCGCCGGTGATGCCGTTCAGCGTTTCGGAATGGCCGATGATGAAGGTGCCGTCGTCGCGCAGGTGCGGCAGCATGTTTCCCACCACCTGGCGCTTGGTCTCGTTGTCGAAATAGATCATGACGTTGCGCAGGAAGATCACGTCGAAGCGGCCGAGCTCGCGAGTGTCGGGGGCGATCAGGTTGATGTGGCGGAAATCGACGCGCTGTCGCAACTGCGACGACATGAGGAAGTTGCCTTCCTGGCTGCGCACCCCCTTCAGGCAGTACTTCTTCAGCAAATCGGGCGGGATGCCCTTGCCGCGCTCCATCGGGTACAGGCCGGCGCGGGCGCGCTCGAGCACGGTCAGGCTGATATCGGAGGCGACGATCTCCCAGTTGGCCGACAGCCCCAGGGTTTCTGCCAGCACCATGGCGATGGTATAGGGCTCCTCGCCGGTCGACGACGCCGCGCACCACACGCGGAAAGGCCGGCCGCGCCGGCTCGCCGCGAGTTCCTGCAGGTATTCGAAGTGCGCCGCCTCGCGGAAGAAGTAGGTCTCGTTGGTGGTCAGCAGATCGACCATCAGTTGCAGTTCGTCCGCATGCTGGCCACCTGACACGAGCCTGTAGTACTCGCCGAAGCTGGCGAGGCCGTGATGGCGCAGCCGGCGCGACAGGCGACCGACGACCAGCGGCTTCTTGGTGTCGGCCATGTTGATGCCCGCAAGACGGTGGATCAGCTTGCGGAACAGCGCGAATTCCTCGTCGGTGAGGCCAATGTGGTCCATGGTCGGTAACCCTTCGCTCAGAACAGCTCGACGCTGGTCCGGGGCGGCCGCCGCTGCAAGGACTCGGCATAGGCCAGCTCCGCCTGCGCCGCCTCGCGCGCACTCGCCATCGTGGTCGACATGCGGCGGCACCAGGCGTCGCCGGTGGCCGGCACGAACAGCAGCTTGCGCGACCAGGCGCCGAGAAAGTCGGACGCGACGAGCTCGATGCCCTCGCGCTCCAGCCACTCTCGCGCAAAGTCCGCATTGCGCGCGCCGATGGCGGAGGCCGCGATGCCGCTGATGATGGTGCCGCCGCCGAAGGCCTTGGCCTGCAGGCGATGGCGCGCGCCGCCGCGCTTGAGGATGCCGTTCAGCAGCACTTCCATCGCATAGTCGCCGGACAGCAGCGTGTCCACGTCCACGCTGCCGTCGCGGCGGCGCATGTTGGGCAGCATGAAGTGGTTCATGCCGCCGACGCCGACCGCCGGGTCATACAGGCACACCGCCACGCAGGAGCCGAGCAGCGTGGAAATCGGCCGCTGCATGTCGACCGCCCACTCGCCGGGCGCGATGCCCTGCGACATGCGCTCGATCTCCTGCGGCTTGAGCTTGTTCCAGTCGATCATCGTCGTTCCGGCCAGTTGTGCAGGGGGTGGCGTCAGGCTGGCGCGCGGTATTCGCCGCCCGGCGCCCGCACCGCCTCATCGCGTGCCCGTGTCACATCCCCTCAACGCGCGCCGGCATAGCGGCGCTGGCCGCCGACCTGATGCGCGCCGGCGAGGGTGAAGAAGCCCATCAGCTCCTGCAGTTGCCCGGCCTGCCCGCCCAGCTCCTCGGCAGTGGCCGCCAGCTCCTCCGAGGCCGACGCGTTCTGCTGCGTCGCCTTGTTCAACTGGCCCATCGCGTTG
>SHNC01000203.1 GCA_004295105.1 Betaproteobacteria bacterium
GGCGTCCTGGTCGGCGCGCGAGATCTTGAACTCCTCGGCGACGTTGTCCGCGGTCTGCGGCATCGAGTGCGTCTCGTAAAGCTTCTTCATCAGCGGGTTGATGAAGCGCCAGCCGATGGTGGTGTCGTAGATCGACGCATTGCGCGAGAAGGCGCTCTCCGCCTTGCCCATCACGAAGGGCGCGCGCGACATGCTTTCGACGCCGCCGGCGATCATCAGCTCGGTCTCGCCCGACTTGATCGAACGCGCGGCCAGGCCGATGGCGTCCATGCCCGAGCCGCACAGACGATTCACCGTGGTGCCCGGCACTTCGATCGGCAGGCCGGCGAGCAGGCCCGACATGCGGGCGACGTTGCGGTTGTCTTCGCCCGCCTGGTTGGCGCAGCCGTAGATGATGTCTTCCACCGCGGCCCAATCGACCTGCGGGTTGCGCGCCATCAGCGCCTTGAGCGGCACCGCGCCGAGATCGTCGGCACGGACGGCGGCGAGCGTGCCGGCGTAGCGGCCGATCGGGGTGCGGATGGCGTCGCAGATGAATGCTTGGGTCATCGTGCGCTCCTCACAGTTGCTTCGGGCGCTGGTCGATGACGCGGCGGGCCTTGCCGGTCAGCGTGCGCGGGATCGCTTCGAACTCCATCACGTTCACCTTGGTGGAGATGCCGATGATGGTCTTGATGTGGTGCTGCAACTCGCGCGCGATCGATTCGGTTTCGGTGCGGCTGAGCTTGCCCGACAGGTCGCGCTGCACCTCGACGCGGATCTCGACGTTGTCGAGGTGGCCGTCGCGCGTCAGCACGATCTGGTAGTTACCCGACAGGCGCTTGTCGCGCATGATCTGCTCCTCGATCTGGGTCGGGAACACGTTCACGCCGCGCACGATCAGCATGTCGTCCGAGCGACCGGTGATCTTGCCGATGCGGCGGAACGAGCGCGCGGTCGGCGGCAGCAGGCGGGTGAGGTCGCGCGTACGGTAGCGGATGACCGGGAAGGCTTCCTTGGTCAGCGAGGTGAAGACGAGCTCGCCTTCTTCGCCGTCGGGCAGCACTTCGCCGGTGTCGGGGTCGATGATTTCGGGGTAGAAGTGGTCTTCCCAGATCACCGGGCCGTCCTTGGTCTCGATGCACTCGCTGGCCACGCCCGGGCCCATCACTTCGGTGAGGCCGTAGATGTCGATGGCGTCGATGCCGAGCTTGCGCTCGATCTCGGCGCGCATGCCTTCACCCCAGGGCTCGGCGCCGAAGACGCCGATCTTCAGCGAGATCTGGTCGGGCGTTATGTTCAGGCGCTCGAACTCCTCGGCGATCACCAGTGAGTACGACGGCGTGACCATGATCGCGTCGGGGCGGAAGTCCATGATCTGCTGCACCTGCTTCTCGGTCTGGCCGCCGGACATCGGCACCACGGTGCAGCCGGCGCGCTCGATGCCGTAGTGGGCGCCGAGGCCGCCGGTGAACATGCCGTAGCCGTAGGAGTTATGCACCATGTCGCCGGCGCGCACGCCCGCGGCGCGCAGCGAGCGGGCGACGACGTTGGCCCAGTTGTCGAGGTCGTTCCTGGTGTAGCCGACCACCACCGGCTTGCCGGTGGTGCCGCTCGAAGCGTGCAGGCGCAGCACCTGGCTGCGCGGCACCGCGAACAGGCCGAACGGGTAGTTGTCGCGCAGGTCGGTCTTCGTCATGAAGGGGAACTTGGCGAGGTCCTGCAGCGACTTCAGGTCGTCCGGATGCACGCCCTGTTCCTGGCAGCGCTTGCGGTAGGGCTCGACATTGTCGTAGGTGTGGCGCACCGACCACTGCAGGCGCTGCAGTTGCAGCGCGGAGATTTCATCGCGGCTGGCTTGCTCGATCGGCTCGAGATCACCGGGCTGGGGGCTCTTCACGGGCATGGTGTTGTCCTCTCCTCTCTGTTGTTCGGGTGGCCGCTCAGGCCTGTTCGGCAGCGAGGCCGGCGATCACTTCGCCGGCGATGCGGTAGCTCTTGCCGCGGAAAAGCGCGACGGTATTGCCCTTGCTGTCGCGCGCCGTGACGTCATAGACGCCGGTGCGGCCCGACAGCGAGCGCTCCACCGCTTCGGCCTGCAGCGTGTCGCCTTCCTTGCCGGGGGCGGTGAAGTCGATGTTGCAGCCCGAGGCGACGGTGTTGCGGTTGTAGGCGTTGCAGGCATAGGCGAAGGCGGTGTCGGCGAGAGCGAAGATGAGGCCGCCGTGGCAGATGTGGTGGCCATTCACCATGTCGCCGCGCACTTTCATGCTGAGCGTGGACCGGCCGGGGCCGACGCTGTCGATGTGGATGCCGAGCGCCTGGGCGGCGCGGTCGCGCGCCCACATCGCCTCGGCGACGGCTTCGGCGAGCGCCTGGGCTTCGGCAGGGGTGAGATGCTTGTCAGTCATGGATCTTCTTTCCGGCAAAGACGCGCTGCTGGATCAGCGGCGAGACGCGGTAGCGGTCCTCGCCGTAGAAACGGGCGAGGTTGGACAGCACGGTGCAGATGGCCGGCACGCCGACCTTGTCGGCCCACTCCAGCGGTCCGCGCGGGTAGTTCACGCCCAGCTTCATGGCGGAGTCGGCGCCGGCAGCGTCGCACACGCCCTGATACACGGCGTCGGCGGCCTCGTTGGCGAGCATCGCCACGGTACGCATGACTGCCAGGCCGGGTGTGTCGCCCAGGCGGCAGACTTCGAAGCCGGCGGCCTGCAACAGGCCGATGGCGGCGCCCACCGCGGGCGCGAAGCAGTTGATCGCGGCGCCGACGGCGATGCGGCTGGCGGTGGCGTAATCCAGCGCGAGGTCGATCAGCACCACGTTGGCGATGCCGGTGTCTGCCGCACGCTGGGTGGCGGTGCGGCCGTCGGTGACGAAGACCACCGCGCCGCCCACTTCGGCGATGCGGCCGTCGCTGGCCTCGCCCCAGGTGTGGGCGATGTTGCGCTCGAACAGGCGGTCGGCGAGCGCATGCACCGCGGCCGAATGGCCATGCAGCACGATCTCGGTCGGGGCGTTCTGCGCCACCGCGACCTGCGGCGCGGGGCGCTCGGCGCCGTCGCGGTAGTCGTAGAAGCCGCGGCCGGCCTTGCGGCCGATGAAGCCGGCATCGACCAGCTCCTGCTGGATCAGCGAGGGCGTGAAGCGCGGGTCGTTGTAGAACGCGTTCCACACCGAGCGCGTCACGGCGAAGTTCACGTCGTGGCCGATCATGTCCATCAGCTCGAACGGGCCCATGCGGAAACCGCCGGCGTCGCGCATGATCGCGTCCAGCGTGGCGCAGTCGCCGCCGCCCTCGTTCAAGATGCGCAGCGCTTCGGCGTAGTAGGGCCGGGCGACGCGGTTGACGATGAAGCCCGGCGTCGAGCGTGCATGCACCGGCGTCTTGCCCCAGGCCGCGGCGGTGGCGAACAGGGTGTCGGCGACGGCGCGGTCGGTGGCCAGGCCGGACACGATCTCGACCAGCTTCATCAGCGGCGCCGGGTTGAAGAAGTGCAGACCGGCCAGGCGCTCGGGACGCGTGAGCGCGGCGCCGATCGAGGTCACCGAGATCGACGAGGTGTTGGTGCCGAAGATGCAGTCGGCGCCGACGATGTCTTCGAGGTCACGGTAAAGCTTCTGCTTGGCTTCTAGGCTTTCGACGATGGCTTCGACGACCAGCGCGGCGTCGGCCAGATCGGTGAGCTGCTCGACAGCGACGAGGCGCGCACCGGCCGCCTGCGCGGCCTCGGCACTCATCCTGCCTTTGTCGGCGAGCTTGCCGAACTGGGTGCGGATGCCTTCGATCGCCTTCGCGGCGGCGCCCGGGCGGTTGTCCAGCAGCTTGACCACATGGCCGGCGGCCGAGGCCACTTGGGCGATGCCGGCGCCCATGGCGCCGGTGCCGACCACCGCGATGACGGCCGAGGGGGGCAAAGGCAGGGGCAGCGGGGGCGCGGCGGGTTTGGAGGTTTGGGTGTCGGTCACGCTCATTCCCCGGTGAACTTCGGCGCGCGCTTTTCCATGAAGGCGGCGACGCCTTCCGCGTAGTCCGGGCTCCAGCCCAGCTCGCGCATGAAGCCGCCCTCGAAGGAGAGCTGCTGCTCCAAGGTGTGGCCGGGCGCGGCGTGCATCGCCTGACGGGTGCGCACCAGCGCCTTGGTCGGCATGGTGGCGAGCTGGGCGGCGAGCGCCTCGACTTTGGCGCCGAACTCGGCGTCGTCGTACGCGGCCCAGATCAGGCCCCAGTCGGCGGCCTTCTCGGCGGGCAGCCTGTCGGCCAGCATCGCCAGGCCCATGGCGCGGGCCATGCCGACGCGCTGGGGCAGGAACCAGGTGCCGCCGGTGTCCGGGATCAGGCCGATCTTGCTGAAGGCCTGCAGGAAGGACGCCGACTTGGCCGCCACCACCAGGTCGCAGGCCAGCGCCACGCTGGCGCCGGCGCCGGCGGCGATGCCGTTGACCGCGGCGATGGTGGGCACGCGCAGGTTCTGCAGGCGCAGGATCAGCGGCTTGTAGTTCTTCTCTACGACGTTGCCGATGTCCGGCATCTTGCCGCCCACCGACGCCATGTCGGGATCGGCCAGATCCTGGCCGGCACAGAAGGCGCGGCCGGCGCCGGTCAGCACCAGCACGCGGGTCGACTTGTCGCCCTGGATGCGGTCGAGCGCGTCACGCAACTCGGCGTGCATGTCGCCGGTGAAGCTGTTGAGCTTGTCGGGGCGGTTCAGCGTCAGGCGGGCGACGCCCGCCTCCACCGTGAACAGGATGTTGTTGTATTCCACGGGCGGATCCTCAGACGTGGTAGCGGCGCTGAACCACACGGAAGCGATTGGCGACGAAGGCCGAATCGGAGTACGAGGCGTTGGCCGACGGGTTGCCGCCGGTGCCGTGGTAGTCGGAGAAGGCCGCCGACTGGTTCACGAACACCCCGCCGGTGAGGTTGATCGACAGTGCGACCTTGCCGCGCCACGTCGCCTCGGTCATCGCGTCGATGACGTCCTGCTTCGTCGAGTAGATGCCGACCGTCAGCGCGCCGTGGGTCTTGACCACACGCTCGGACAGCGCGATCGCCGCGGCGGTGTCCGCCACCTTGACGATGAAGCTGATCGGGCCGAAGCGCTCTTCCATGTAGGCCTTCTCGTCTGCCGCGTCGCAGGCCAGCAGCACCGGGGTGCGCACCTTGGCGCCGGGGAATTCCGGGTTCTGCAGCGTGGTCGAGGCCAGCACCACCTTGCCCAGCGCGCCGCTGTTGGCGATGTCGATGCGCTCGGCGGTGTCGGCGGACTGGATCGCGCCCAGCACCGCGTGGGCGACTTCCGGCTTGGACAGGAAGCGCTCGACGGCCCTGGCGAGATCGGCGCAGACCTCGTCGTAGCTCTTGTGGCCTTCTTCGGTGTCGATGCCGCCGGCCGGCACGAAGATCGCCTGCGAAGTGGTGCACATCTGGCCCGAGTACAGCGACAGCGTGAAGGCCAGGTTGCCCAGCATCGCCTTGTAGGCGTCGGTGGAGTCGATGACGATGTTGTTCACGCCGGCCAGTTCGGCATACACCTGGGCCTGGCGGCAGTTGTCGATCAGCCACTGGCCGAACACGTTGCTGCCGGTGAAGTCGACCGACTTGACCGCCGGATGGGTGGCGAGCGCCTGGGTGACGCTGCGCTGGGTGGCCACGCACAGGCTCACCAGGTTGGAGTCGATGCCGTTCTCGGCGAGCACCGCGCGGATGGTGCGCACGGTGATGGCCGCCGGCAGGATGGCGTTGCTGTGCGGCTTGACGATCACCGCGTTGCCGGTGGCGAGCGCGGCGAACAGGCCGGGGTAGGTGTTCCAGGTCGGGAAGGTACCGCAGCCGATCACCAGGCCGACACCGCGGCCGACGATCTGGAAGTGCTTCTTCATCACCAGCGGCGGGTTCTTGCCCTGCGGCTTCTCCCAGGTGGCTTCGGAAGGCACGAAGCCCTGCTCGCGCCAGGCGTAGGTGACGGCCTCGAGGCCGCGGTCCTGGGCATGGGGCGCGCCGGCCTGGAAGGCCATCATCCAGCCCTGGCCGGTGGTCATCATCACCGCATGGCCGAGTTCGAAGCTCTGCTTGTTCAGGCGGTCGAGGATTTCGAGGCAGATGCCGGTGCGGCCGTCAGCGCCCACCGCCTGCCAGCCCTTCATCGCCTCCAGGCCGGAGGCGATCAGCGCGTCCGGCTCGCACACCGGGTAGCTGACGTCCAGCGCCACGCCGTAGGGCGAGGCTTCACCCCCGTGCCAGCCGGTCTGGCCCGGCTGCCCCAGTTCGAATTGCTTGCCCAGATGGGCCTCGAAGGCACGCTTGCCGTCTTCCGGCGCCGTTTCGCCGTACAGCTTGGGGCTCGGCATCTCGGGGAAGGGCGTCCAGTACCCACGCGTGGAGATCGCATTGAGGGCGCTTTCGAGGGTGGCGCGGTGCTTCTCGAACAGGGGGTGAGTCATTCGTCTCTCTCCGGTGGGTGGTTGTGTGGGTGCAAACGATACGAATCGATTTGATTCATGTCAATGCTTGGTATCCAGATTGTTGACCGTCCATGGCCACATTTCCGAATGAAGAAATACATTACAGGAAAAGAAATAAACATAAAAACAATTACATGTGATCTATAAATCCGTAAATTCAAAGCGAATGGAATTTTTCAGCTCGCCGTCGGCGGGGGCGGATTTCTTGGTTCTTGATACGGTATTGATACACAGTTATATTTGTAATGTATCATTTCTGTGCTGCATCCCCCAGGCTCCAGCGTGTGCGCCAGGTGCGGCTGCGACCAGCTCGCGGTGACGACCGAGGCGGTTTTCCTCGCCATCGAACGCGCGTGGCGTTTCCTTCCCATGGGCCGGCGTCCTGCGCCAAGGCGGCATACGGCCACTCAGTCTTCTTTTTAGGCCTTCGCAAACGGGCTATCCACCATGTTGACCGCTCATCCCATCGCCCGCCGCCGCACCGATGCTATCCGGCACGCCGGCGAATCGATAGACTCGATCACCGCAAACCAAAGTCTTGCAGCGGATGCCGTGCCCCCTCCCATTCAGAAACGTCTCGACGAGTTCCGCCAGCTCGATCGCGTGCAGGCCGGTTCGCTGATCATTTCGGTGTTCGGCGACGCGGTCGTGCCGCGGGGCGGGCGGATCTGGCTCGGCAGCCTGATCCGTCTGCTCGAGCCGCTCGGCCTCAACGAGCGTCTGGTGCGCACCTCGGTATTCCGCCTCGCTCGCGACGAGTGGCTGCACAGCGATCCTGTGGGCCGGCGCACCGACTATCTGCTGACGCCGTCGGGCCAGCAGCGGTTCGAGGAGGCCTCGCGGCACATCTACGCGTCGAGTGCGCCGCAGTGGGATCGCCGGTGGCGACTCATCATCGCGGTGGGTGAGCTTTCGGGCCGAGAGCGCGAGCGGCTGCGTCAGGCGCTGTTCTGGCAGGGCTTCGGCGCGCTCGGGAGCGACTGCTTCGTGCATCCGAGCGCGGACCTGATCGCGGCGTTCGATGCGCTCGTCGCCGAGGGCCTGGCCGGACTGCTGCCGCATCTCAAGCCGCTGCTCGCGGCGGACGCCACGCTGGGGGCGGCGGCGAGCGATGCCGACATGGTGCATCGCGCATGGAATCTCGACCGCCTCTCCGGCATGTATGCCGACTTCGTCGATCGCTACCAGCCCATCCTGCAGCAGTTGCGCGACAGTGCCGGCGAGGTGGACGACGAGAGCGCCTTTCTCGTTCGCACTCTGCTGATACACGACTATCGCCGTCTGTTGCTGCGCGATCCGGAACTGCCTGACGTGCTGCTGCCTGCAGGCTGGCCGGGCCAGAAGGCTCGCCTGCTGTGCCGTGAGCTGTATCGCAGGTTGCTGGCGCCGTCGGAGCGGCACCTGGATGCCCACTTCCAGCTCGCCGACCGACGTACGCCCGAGGCCGCGGCCCTGCTGCACGAGCGCTTCCGCGACGTCGATCCGCTGCAGCAGATCTGACCGCGCGCCGCTCGCGCGGGGCGATGCCCGGCGGGGTGCGGAGGAGTGCGGGGCGGCTGTCGTCCTTTCGAAAGTTGTGTTACACATAAAGGAACGTTTTCTTTATTTTGTAATCACGTCGCAAGGGTGGGAGATGAGCGAAGAACTGGAAGGCAAGCACGGCGTACAGTCGCTCGAAGTCGGTATGGCCATCCTGCGCGCGATGGCGACCGGCAAGCGGTCGATGATGCTCAAGGACATCGCCACCGCGGCCGGCATGCCGCCCTCGAAGGCGCATCGCTATCTGGTCAGCCTGATCCGCAGCGGCCTGGTCGAGCAGGACCGGCTCACCTCCCGCTATGACCTCGGCCCGTTCGCGCTCAATCTGGGCCTGGTCGCGCTCGACCGCATCGATCGCATCCGCCTCGGCCTCACCGCCATCGCCGACCTGCGCGACGCCATCAACGAGACCACCGCGCTCGCCGTGTGGAGCGACAGCGGACCGGTCGTCGTGCGCTGGGAGCGGCCGCGTCGCCCGGTCACGGTCAATGTCGTGACCGGGACCAGTCTGTCGCTGCTGTCCTCCGCCGCTGGCCGCGTGTTCGCCGCCTGGCTGCCGGAACGGCAGACGGAGGCGCTGCTGCTGAAGGAGCTCGAGGGAAGCCGGGCGCCCGCCGGCATCACCACCCTCGCGCAGGCGCGCACCCTGCTCGCAGACGTGAAGGCGCAGGGTTTGGCGGTCCTGTCCAGCGGATATTTCGCCCGTGGCGTCGAGGCAGTTGCCGCGCCGGTATTCAACTTCAAGAACGAGATCACGATGGCGATCGCGCTGGTGGGCGTCGAGGGTTCCCTCGACCTCGGCCCCGCGAGCGCCGCTCTGGCCGAACTGCGGCGCGCCACGCGCGAATTGTCGCTGCGCCTCGGCGCATCCGTCGGGGCAGAGTGATATGAAGGGCCGCCGGGCGGGCTGGCGGGGCATCGCCACGCGCATCGATGCTGGCGAGCGGCTGTGGGGCCGTGACGAGCCCTGCCGTGACGCCCGATTGCGATACAACTTTTTCGCTTGACGTCCTCTTTTGTCTCATTTCTAATGTGAGGAATCGATTACGCGATTCAGAATATCGCGCGATAGCCGGAGTCTCGAGGCTGCGGCAAGTCGACAAACCAACGGAGGAGAAACCATGAAGCTGCGCAACACTCTGATGGCCGCCATCGGCCTGGCCTTCGCCGCCACTGCTGCCCACGCGGACATCAACGTCGGTGTCGTGCTGTCGGCGACCGGCCCCGCCGCCTCGCTGGGCATTCCGGAAAAGAACACCATCTCCCTGCTGCCGCAGACCATCGGCGGCGAGAAGGTGAACTACATCGTGCTGGACGACGCTTCCGACACCACCACCGCGGTGAAGAACGCGCGCAAACTGGTGGATGAGAACAAGGTCGATGTGCTGGTCGGCTCGACGACGAGCCCGGCTTCGCTGGCGATGATCGACGTCGCTGCCGAATCCAGGACGCCGATGATCTCGATGGCCGCGTCCGCCCGCATCGTCGACCCGATCGACGACAAGAAGAAGTGGGTGTTCAAGACGCCGCAGAACGACCTGCAGATGGCGACCGCCGTCGTCGAACACATGCTCGCGAAGGGCGTCAAGAAAGTCGCCTTCATCGGCTTCGCCAACGCCTATGGCGAGGGCTGGTACGAGCAGTTCAAGAAGCTCGCCGACGCGCGCGGCATCGAGGTCGCCGCCAACGAACGCTTCAACCCGGCCGACACCTCGGTGACCGGCCAAGTGCTGAAGCTGATCTCGGTGAAGCCCGACGCGGTGTTCATCGCCGGTTCCGGCACGCCGGCGGCGTTGCCGCAGAAGGCCCTGCGCGAGCGCGGCTACAAGGGGGCCGTGTATCAGACGCACGGTGTGGCCAACAACGACTTCCTGCGCATCTGCGGCAAGGACTGCGAAGGCACGCTGCTGCCGGTCGGTCCGGTGCAGATGGCGCGCAGCCTGCCCGACAGCAACCCGGTGAAGAAGAGTGCGCTGGCCTATGTGGAGAAGTACGAGGCAGCTTTCGGCAAGGGCTCGGTATCGAGCTTCGGCGCCTATGCGTGGGACGCCGGCGTGCTGCTCAACGCGGCCGTCCCCGCTGCGCTGAAGAAGGCCAAGCCGGGCAGCGCCGAGTTCCGCGCCGCGCTGCGTGACGGTCTCGAACAGGTCAAGGAAGTGGCTGGCGCCACCGGCATCTATTCGATGAGCGCCACCGACCACCTCGGCCTCGACCAGCGTTCCCGCGTGATGATCGAGATCCGCAACGGTGAGTGGTCGCTGCTGAAGTAAGCGAAGCGCGCGATCGGGAGCGGCGGCCTCGGAGCCGCCGCTCCGTCCTCTCGGCAATGCTGACCTGATCGAGCGACAACGGCGGTGCTGCGCAGCAGCCTGCCGCAAAGGGGTATATCCATGGATCTGACAATAGCAATGATGCTGGCCCAGGACGGCCTGACCAACGGCGCGATCTACGCGCTGCTGGCGCTGGCGCTGGTGCTGGTGTTTGCGGTGACGCGGGTGATCTGTATCCAGCAGGGCGAGTTCGTGGCCTATGGCGCGCTGACGCTCGCCATGATGCAATCGGGCACGGTGCCGGCCACGGTGTGGCTCTTGGTGGCGATGGGCGTGGCGGTGGCGGTGATCGACGGCGCCGCGGCGCTCAGATCCGGCCACACGGGCAAGCTCCTCGGCGTGGCCGGCTGGAACCTCGCCTACCCGCTGATCCTGGCCGCGGTGCTCGCGCTGCTGCCGGTCAAAGACTTGCCGCTGGCGGTGCAGGTCGTGCTGGCGCTGGCGGTGGTGGTGCCGATGGGCCCGGCCATGTACCGGCTCATCTACCAGCCCATCGCCGCCGCACCGGTGCTGATCCTCTTGATCGTGTCGGTCGCGGTGCATGTGGCCATGGTCGGGCTGGGGCTGCTCTTCTTCGGTGCCGAAGGCCAGCGCACCCCCGCCTTCAGTGAGGCCAGCTTCGAAGCGGGCCCGCTGATGATCTCCGGCCAGACGATCTGGGTCATCGTCGCCTCGCTCGTGCTCATCGTCGGCCTCTACCAGTTCTTCGAGCGCACCCTCTACGGCAAGGCGCTGCGCGCCACCGCGATCAACCGTGTCGGCGCGCGCCTGATGGGCATCTCCCCCTCCTTGGCGGGCAAGCTCACGTTCTTTCTCGCCGCGCTCATCGGCGCGCTCTCGGGCGTGCTGATCGCCCCC
>SHNC01000249.1 GCA_004295105.1 Betaproteobacteria bacterium
GGCGGATGCCGCGCCGTCGTCCGCGGCGGATGCGGCGCCGGCGACGGCACCGCGCGGCAACAGCGCGTACAGGGCCATGGCGCAGACGAACTGACGGCGGGACAGACTGGAAAGATGGCGCATCGGGGCGATCCTCACGCAAGGGGCGCGTCAGGATAAATGCATATCGCATCATCCCCAAGCCCCCCGCCAGCCCCGCGGCAGCATCCGCCCTTTGCCCGCGCACGCGGCGCGGACGGATAATGCCGCCCTGCCCTCGCCGCCCCGCTGCCAAGACCGTGCCCACCACCACGCCCGACACCCGCCTGCCCCCCGCCCTGCTGCTGCTCGGCCCCACCGCCAGCGGCAAGACCGCCAGCGCGCTGGCGCTGGCGCAGACACTGCCGGTGGAGATCGTCAGCGTCGACTCGGCGCTGGTGTATCGCGACATGGACATCGGCACCGCGAAGCCCAGCGCCGCGGAGCTTGCGAGCTGTCCACACCACCTGATCGACATCGTGTCGCCGGAGGAGGCCTATTCGGCGGCGCGCTTCCGTGCCGACGCGATCCGGCTGATGGCCGGGATCACCGCGCGCGGCCGCGTGCCGCTGCTGGCCGGCGGCACCATGCTGTACTTCAAGACGCTGCGCGACGGCCTGTCCGACCTGCCGCCCGCCGATGCCGAGCTGCGCCGCGCAATCGACGAGGATGCCGCGGCGCGCGGCTGGCCCGCCCTGCATGCCGAACTGGCCGCACTCGACCCCGCTGCTGCCGCACGGCTGGAACCGACGGACGCGCAGCGCATCCAGCGCGCGCTCGAGATCGTGCGCCTGACCAGCCGAACGCTGGCCGACAGCTACGCGAGGCGGGAAGACGGCGCGCTGCCCTGCCGCCTGCTGCCGATCGCGCTGGCGCCGTCCGACCGCGGCGTGCTGCACGAGCGCATCGTGCGGCGCTTCGATGCCATGCTCGCCGCCGGCCTGGTCGACGAGCTGCGCCGGCTGCGCGCGAAGTACCATCTCGCCCCTGGCATGCCGTCGATGCGCTGCGTCGGCTACCGCCAGGCCTGGGAATTCCTCGACGGCGACATCGACGGCGACACGCTGCGCTTCAAGGGCATCGCCGCCACCCGTCAGTTGGCCAAGCGCCAGCTCACCTGGCAGCGCCAGTTCCGCGAGAGCTGGCCGGAGCTGGTCGAACTCGACTGCCTGCGCGCCGACCTGCCCGACGCAGTGCGCGTGGTGGCGATGCGGGCGCTCGCGGCGTGAGCTGCCTTCAGCCGGCGGCAACGCACCTGCCGCGATCGCTCGTCCTGTCAGGCCAGACCGCATCGATTGGGGACAACCCCGTCGCGGCCAGGTCCGCTCCCACACGAACCCGAAAAGGAAACTGATTCATGGACGAACAGATCATCGACGACGTGCGCACCTGGCTGGACGAAGTGGTCATCGGCCTCAACCTGTGCCCGTTTGCCGCCAGACCGCGCGACGAGAAGCGCGTGCGCATCGCCGTCAGCCATGCGAAGACCGAGGAAGCGCTGCTCGATGACCTGCAGCGCGAGCTCGAGCTCCTCGCCGACACGCCCGTGGCCGAACTCGAGACCACGCTGCTGGTCATCGCTGACATGCTGGAAGATTTCGGCGACTACAACGACTTTCTCGATGCGGTCGATATCTGGCTGGAGCAGTTCGGCTGGGAAGGCGAGCTGCAGGTCGCGAGCTTCCATCCGCATTACCAGTTCGCCGACACCGACCCGGACGACGCCGGCAACCTGACCAATCGTTCGCCGTGGCCATTGCTGCACATCATCCGCGAGGAAAGCCTGGAAAAGGCGATCGAGCACTTCCCCGACGTCGACGGCATCCCCGGGCGCAACATCGAACGCATGGAAGCGCTCAGCGCAGAGGAACGTCGGCGGCTGTTTCCCTATCTGTTCGGCTGAAGTCGGGAGTAGACTGTTTTGGATGACAGGTTTCTTCTCACCCTGATGCTCAGGAGGCTCCGATGTTTCCCGAATACGAAGAGCAGATGATCCGTCTCAAGAACGCCGATGCGCAATTCGCGGATCTCTGCGAGCGGCACCACCGGCTGGACCAGGCGATCCACGACATCGAGGCCCATACGGTGCCGGCCACCTACGAACACCTCGAAGACCTGAAGAAGCAGAAGCTGCAGGTGAAGGATCAGGTGTACGCCGCACTCAGGCGGGCCGGCGCCGTCTGACGCGAGGTCCGACCCGCAAGGTGCGAGGCGGCGTGGCCCGTGCCGCGCCCTGCGCCCGATCCTTCCAGATCATGCTCGCCCCGTCCGGCACCTGCCGCGTCGGCGCGCGTCCTTTCCGCGCCCGCAGGCCGGGATTGCGCTGCACATCAGCTCGCTGCCTGGAAGTCGGCGTCCGCGGCCACGCTTTCGCGCTCGCGCCGGGCCAGCAGCGTATACACCGTCGGCACCACGAACAGCGTGAAGAAGGTCCCCAGCAGCAGCCCGCCGACGATGACCCAGCCGATCTGCTGCCGGCTTTCAGCGCCCGCTCCGGTGGCCAGCGCCAGCGGAATCGCACCCAGCACCATCGCGCCGGTGGTCATCAGGATGGGGCGCAGGCGCAGCACCGCCGCCTCCACCACCGAATCGCGCAGCGCGCCGCCGGCATCGCGCAACTGGTTGGCGAATTCCACGATCAGGATGCCATGCTTGGTGATGAGACCGACCAGCGTCACCAGGCCGATCTGGCTATACACGTTGAGCGTGCCGCCGGTCAGCCACAGCGCCAGCAACGCCCCCGTCATCGACAGCGGCACCGTCAGCATGATGATGAAGGGGTCGCGGAAGCTCTCGAACTGCGCCGCCAGAACGAGATAGATGAAGGCCAGCGCCAGCACGAAGGCCAGCGCCAGGCTGGATGAACTGGTCCTGAATTCGCGCGACTGGCCGTCATAGTCGGTGGCATAGCCGGGCGGCAGGATGCGCGCGGCGGTGTCGTCCATCCACTTCAATGCCTCGCCCAGCGCGTAACCCGGCGCCAGGTTGGCCGAGATCGTTACCGCGCGGCGCTGGCCGAAGTGGTTCAGCTCGCGCGGCGCGACCGACTCGTGCACCTTCACCAGGCTGGCCAGCGGCACCATCTGGCCGCTTTTCGAGCGCACGAAGATGTCGCGGATGTCGCGCGGGCCGGTACGGCTGTCCGCCGCCACCTGCACGATCACGTCGTACTGCTCCGCCTCCTGCTTGTAGCGCGTGACCTGGCGGCCGCCGAGCATGGTTTCGAGCGTGCGCCCGATGACGTCCACCGGCACACCGAGGTCGGCGGCGCGGTCGCGATCGACGTCGACCGCCAGTTCGGGCAGCGTGAGCTTGAGGTCGGTGTCGGGCGACAAAAAGCCCGGATTGCGCCGCATCTCGTCGAGGATCTGCTCGGTGTAGCGTGCCAGCTCGTCGTACGACTCCGAGGTGGTGACCACGAAGCTCACCGGCCGCGAGCGCGGACTCTGGCCGAAGGAGGCAGGCTGCACCGGAAAGGCGTTCACACCCGGAATCGCGCGCAGCCTGGGCTGCAGCTCGGCGGCGATCTCGCTCGCCTTGCGGCTGCGCTGCTTCCAGTCGGTGAAGCCGACGAAGGAAATGCCCTGCGACACCGTCGGGTTGCCGGCGATCACCAGGTAACGATCCACTTCGGGCAGGTCGGCGTAGATGGCCTCGATCTCCTTCGCATAACGGCCGAGATAGTCGATCGTCGCCCCCTCGGGGCCGGAGAAGATGCCGATCACCCGGCCGCGATCTTCCAGCGGCGCCAGCTCGGACTTGAGCTGGCCGACCAGCAGCACCGAACTGCCGGCCACCACGGCAAAGGCCAGCATCACCAGCCAGCGCACGTTCAGTGCGCGCTGCAGCACGCGGCGGTAACCTTCGGTCATCCAGCCGAGGAAGCGCTCGATACCGTTGTAGATGGGCCCATGCTTCGGCTCGTGGCGCAGCAGCTTCGAGCACATCATCGGCGACAGCGTCAGCGCGACGAAACCGGACACGATCACCGCGCCGGCCAGCGTCAGCGCGAACTCGGTGAACAGCTTGCCGGTGCGCCCGGTCATGAAGGCCACCGGCGCATACACGGCAGCGAGCGTGATCGTCATCGCCACCACCGCGAAGCCGATCTCCTTCGCGCCCTTGAACGCGGCCGCAAGCGGCGCCATGCCCTCCTCGATGTGGCGGTAGATGTTCTCCAGCACCACGATCGCATCATCCACCACCAGGCCGATCGCCAGCACCAGCGCCAGCAGCGTCAGCGTGTTGATGGAAAAACCGAACACGAACATCAGCGTGAATGCGCCGACCAGCGACACCGGGATCGTCACCAGCGGCACCAGCATCGCGCGCCAGTTGCGCAGGAAGAACAGGCACACGACGGCGACGAGGATCACCGCCTCCCAGATCGTCGTGAATACTGCGGAAATGGAGCGGTCGATGAACACCGTGGTGTCATTGGCGATGGCCATCCGCATGCCCTCGGGCAGTTCGGCCTGCAGGCGCGGCATCATGTCGTCGAGGGCGCGCTTGACATCGAGCGGGTTGGCGGTCGATTGCTTGATGAGGCCGATCGACACCGCCGGCTTGCCCATGAAGCGCGCCGCGGTGCGCTCGTTCTGAGCCGCGACCTCGACGCGGCCGACGTCGCGGATGCGCACCGGATAGCCGTCGGGCGTGGCCGGCTGGCGCACCACCACCGCCTCGAAGGCGGCTGGCTCGGCCAGATCGGTGCGCGCCACCACCGCGAATTCGCGTTTCTCGCTCTCGATACGGCCGGCGGGCAGTTCCACGTTCTGGCGCCGGATCGCGTCCTCCACGTCCTGCGCGGTGAGGCCGAAGGCGGCCAGCCGGTCGCGGTCGAGCCAGATGCGCATCGAGTAGCGCCGCTCGCCGTACAGGCGCGCATCGGCCGCGCCGGGCAAGGTCTGCATGCGCGGCTTGACGATGCGGTTGGCGAAATCGCTGATCTCGAGCGGCGTGTGCCGATCGGACGAGAAAGCCACCCAGATGATGGGATTGGCGTCGGCCTCGACCTTGGCGATCACCGGCTCGTCGATGTCGTCCGGCAGGCGCTGGCGCACGCGCGACACGCGATCGCGCACGTCGGCCGCGGCGCTGTCGGCGCTGCGCTCGATGCGGAAGCGCACGGTGATCTGGCTGCGCTCCTGGCGGCTGATCGAGGACAGCACGTCGACGCCCTCGATGCCGGCGAGCGAGTCCTCCAGCGGCTTGGTGACCTGCGACTCGACGATCTCGGCGCTGGCGCCGGTATAGGTCGTGTCGACCGTCACCACCGGTTCGTCGATGTTGGGATATTCGCGCACGGTCAGGCGCGAGAACGACATCAGCCCGATCAGCAGCACCAGCAGCGACAGCACGGTGGCGAACACCGGGCGCTTGATGCAGAGCTCCGACAGCACCATGACTGCGGCTCCTTCAGCGCGCGACCGGTGCCGGCGACGCGGCATCCGGGCCGGCACCCGGCGACGGCGCCGCCGCGGCGACGGCTTCGGCCACCCCGCCGGCGCCCCCGCCGGCCACATCCGCCGTGCCCCTGTCGGCACCTGTCGCCGTCACCTGCACCGCTGCCCCGTCGCGCAGCTTCAACTGGCCCGCCGTCACCACCATGGCGCCGGGTGCCAGGCCGTCGACGATCTCGACCATCGTGCCGCGCCGCACGCCGGTCTTCACCTCGCTGCGCCGGGCCTTGCCGTCCACCACCTGATAGACGAACTGCACATTGCCCGGCGCCGGCACCAGGGCCTCTTCCGGCACGACCATCACGTCCGCACGCTGCGCGAGGATCAGCCGCACGCGCACGAACACCCCGGGGCGCAGCCGCCCCTGCGGGTTGTCCAGCCGCGCCCGCAGGGCGACGGCGCGCCCCTGCGCATCGACCAGCGGATTGATGGCATCGACGGTGGCAGCGAAAGTCTCGCCCGGCAGCACGTCGCTGGTGACTTCCAGCGCCTGGCCCGGGCGGATGCGGTCGAGGTAGAGCTCGGGCAGGCGGAAATCGACCTTCAGCGTGGCGATGTCCTCGATATTGACCAGCGCGTCGCCGTCCTTGACGAAGTCGCCGGGACTCACGTCGCGGATTCCCACCACACCGGCGAACGGCGCGCGGATCTGCATGCGCTCGTAGCGCGCCTGGGCGAGCGCGGCGGCCGCGCGCGCGACTTCGTGCTGCGAGCGCGCGGTGTCGAGGCTGCTCTGGCTGACGAACTTGCGCACGAACAGATCCTCGGTGCGGCGGCTGTTGGCCTCGGCCAGCTTCAGGCTGGCCTGCGCCTGTCGCAGTTCCGCTCGCTGCACCGCGGCATCGAGTTCCACCAGGACGTCGCCCTTCCGCACCGCGGCACCCTCACGGAAGCGGATCGCCGAAATGCGGCCCGCGACTTCGGGGCGCAACACGACGGACTCGTTCGACACCAGCGAGCCCACCGCGGTGACGTCGTCCGTCAGCGGCCGCAACTCGACCGGCCGCGCCTCGACCGCCACCGGACCGGACGGTGCCGCCTGCGCCGTTGCACCGCCCGCCGGCACGCTGCGTGGCACTTTCGCCGTGGCCGTCGGTTGAGCGCTTCCGGCGGACGGCCGGTTCGCATGCCAGGCATAGGCGCCCAGGCCGGCAAGGCCGGTCAGGCTGAGGACGATGACGAGACGACGACGCGCGGACATGAGAAGTTCAGCGGCTGAGGGCAGGTGGATGGGGCGTTGATCGGCAACGCGCAACGCGACCTCGCGGCCACGAGAGCGGAAAAATGTCGCAGTGTAGGGACAAAGCAAGCCGCCGTCCGGTTCCGGCGCACCTGCAATCGCCCCCTCACGGTGACCGGCCCCGCCTCAATCGTCGGCCTGCGCAAGCAGGTTCAGCGTCCTGTCATCCCGGCTGCCGCCGTAATAGTGACCGAGGACCGCCGCGAAGACCGGATCGGCGTCCGGCAGCGCCGCGAACAGGGTCATCGACGACTTGAGCTTGAGCACGTCGGGGTAGCCGAAGATCTGCTCCGCCGAACGTCCCTGCAACTGCAACAGGGCCTGCGCGCACGCCAGCAGCCGCGGCCCCAGCACCGGATGCGCCACATAGGCCTGGGCCTCGGCGCGGCTGCGGATCGCGTAGTACGTGGCCGTCGGACTGATGCCGAGCCCCGCGATCTGCGGAAAGACGAACCACATCCAGTGCGAGCGCTTGCGCCCGGCCTGCAGTTCGGCCAGCGCCTGCTCGTGGACGCCCTGCTGCGCGTCGAGGAAACGGCCGAGATCGAATGGATCTACGGCCGCAGTGGATGAAGAGGAATCGGGCATCACACGCTCAGCTTTTCTTCACGAACTCGGATTTCAGCTTCATTGCGCCGATACCGTCGATCTTGCAGTCGATGTCGTGGTCGCCCTCCACCAGGCGGATGTTCTTCACCCGGGTGCCGACCTTCACCACCAGCGACGACCCCTTCACCTTGAGGTCCTTGATCACGGTGACGCTGTCGCCATCCTGCAGTACGTTGCCGTTGGCGTCCTTGAACACCTTCACCACCTCGCCGCCCTCTTCCACCGCGACCTGCGGCCATTCGTGCGCGCACTCGGGACATACATACATGTCGCCGTCTTCATAGGTGTATTCGGAGCCGCACTTCGGGCATTTCGGCAGACTGCTCATGCTGTTTCCTCGTCGTTCGTCATGTCGCCTCGCCACGGCCTCGCCCGCATTCGCCCACCAGACCCGTGCACCGCTTGCCGCATCAGGCCTGACGATTTCCCTGCACCGACGCGACCCCGGCCGGCATTATCGGCTCCGCCGCCGAAACGACAGCCGTTCGTCCGCGTCGGTCATGTGCCCCATTGCGGTCCGCGAGCGATGCGGCCGTCATTTCCATCCATTTTCACGCCAGGCCGAATTTCTCGGGAACAGGCGCTCGCGCCCGGACAGCCAGACGGCCCCCACACAAGAGCGCGTCACAGCTTGGGAATCCGTATGCGACTGATCATCAACGAGCCTGACAGCGCGAACAGCAGGACCAGCGGGTGCAGCCTGAAGCCGGCGAGGCTGAGTTCGCCGAACCAGAGCCGCTCACCCAGTGCGCCGCTCGATGCCGCGAGCAACAGCAGCACCACCAGCAACAGCGAAGTCGGAATGGGAGTCCCCTCGAAGTACTTCACCTTGTCCCCGCCATCCGACAACGCCTCCGCGGTGACGTTGTAGCGTGCAAGTCGCGACACGCCACACACGACGAAGTAGATCAGCACCACGCGGTCGAGCGTGCCCTGCATGCCGCAGGCGTAGGCCAGCATCGCCGGCGCCACGCCGAACGAGATGACGTCGGCGAGGGAATCGAGCTCCCGCCCGAGAGCGGACGACTTCTGCCGCCACCGCGCGATGCGCCCGTCGAGGATGTCGAATACCAGGGCGGCAATGATCAGGCCACAGGCGAAATAGATGTGGCCGACGTCGCCACGTTCGAGGTAGGTCATCGTCGAGAACAGCGCCCCGGTTCCACAGGCGGCGTTGGCGAGAGTGAACCAGTCGGCGAGATGGAACTCGCGAATCATCGAGAACGGTTTGGCCGAGTTGTTTGCAGACATGGTCGATATTCTTCAGCTACACGGTTTGAGGGGACGCTGCGCAGGCTCAGCCGCCCATGAACGACAGATGGATGTCGCTTCCATAGCGGCAGACGATGTCGCGCTTTGCCGCGAGAAAGGCATCCACATCACCGGCCCGGCCGGATGTACCGATCCGGTAGCGCGCGAGTTCGTCCGCGATCACCTCCATGAACAGTTCCGCCAGCAGCAGGCGGGCGGAATCGCGGAAGTTGCCGCGCCCATCCACATACAACTGCACGGTGGGCGCCGCGGTGTTGATCAGGATCTTGCGTTCGTCGGGGCTGTACACCGCCCTGTCCATCTCCTTGCCCAGGTAGCGGAACTCGTAACCGTTGAACATCGCCTCGCCATGGTCCCGGGGCGAGCGGCGTCTGGCCGGATGCGGCCGCGCGTGATGGCTGTGGCGCGAGGCATGCTCGGCGATGACGATCTCGCACCAGGCCAGATAGCCGTCCACGCGCACGACGATCTCGCCACGTTCTCCCGGCGAGGCACCGGTCACCGTCCATTCCACGCGCGGATCGTCGCGCAAGGCCCGCAGCGGAATCTCCGCGGGCTGCGGACTGATGGTCAGGCCTTCGCTCAGGGACGCTTCCACCTTCAGGATGGCATGCTCGCCGAACGCGCCCGGATCGACGAGCAGTCGCACATGGAAGGGATGGTCCGGCCTGCGGCAGTAGAACGGCGTGGTGAAGCGCAGCGCAGCATGGTCGGCGTCATCGGCGACTGCGCCCGCATCGACCGCTTCGACCCGGCGCCCATGCGCGGCGGGCGGGGGAGGGTGCACGATGCCGAAGTCGTGAATCGCGGCGAGATTCATGCGCTGAAGGAGGTGTTCGATCATGTGCGCCGTGCGCCCGGACGTGGTGGCCCGCTCGAGGTGCCCGAGCTTCTCCTGCTCCGCCGTCACGCAGGGCGCGATCATGCGACTGACCGCGCGGTAGAAGGCCGCCACGAACGGCGCCTTCGGATTGAGACCCGCGCGTTCGTCACTGATGACGGCCACACCCTGGCCGAGCTTCTCGACCAGCGCCGGACAGCGGACGGTGCCGAACAGATACTCGGTACCGACCTGGTTCTCGTAGTCGAACATCTGGCAGTCCAGCACCGCGGTGCCCGACAGCACCACCAGGCCGCTGGTGCGCTCGTCGCCGCGCGGTGTCAGTTCCGCACCCATGGCGCGCCTGAGAGTGAGCGTGAACGGGTGGGTCTGCCTGTCGTGCTGGAACTGCCCCGGCAGCTCCGGGCCCAGCAGCACGACCGATGGCGGTTCATCGAAACGGACCGGTCCGCTGCGCTCGACCTCCACGCCGTCCTTGAGGTGCACCACTTCGACATGCCGCCGGGCCAGCAGGTCGCGCAGATAGAAATTGTTGGCCAGCGAGTGGACCAGGGCACCGAACTGGGAAATGCTCACCTGCGGACTTTCGATGACGATCGCCACCCGGGTGCCGTTCCCCGGGATGCCGAGGCGCTCGCGATCGCTGTCGGTCGCCTCGCGGTCGCGGCCGCTGTCATCGTAGAGATAGGCGCCGTCCGCCCCGCGGAAGAGTTCGATGCGCGAAATTCGGCCGGCGTGGATCGTCTCGAGCCAGCCGCAACCCAGACCGAAGATCGCCTGCTTGAGGCCCCTGCCGAAATAGCCGCGCCCGCCGTCCAGGCCCTGGGAGAGCGCACTGTGGGCACCGCCGTAGCTGAGGATGCAGCAGGCCTTGTCGAAGGCCATGCCCTCCGCCTGGTCGGCGACCGTCAGCAGGGCGCCGTGGCGGTGGCGTTCGTACTGGACGAGGATGCGGCCGCAGGCCTGCATCCCGGCCCGCTCCAGTCGCGCGTAGCTGTCATCGCTGTTGGTGACGAGCTCGACGAGAGCCTTTTCGATCGAGGCGAAGCGCCGCGAATCGATGTCGATGACCCGTTGATCGACGGGAATTGCGTTGACGGCCATCGGCAACCTCGTAAGCGCGAAAGGGAACGGGCGTCATGCATGCTACTCCCGTTACCGTCCGTTGGAGCGTGCCCCCATTCGCGCCCGGCGGCTGCGCCTGCGCCACACCCAGGCGTAGGCCGCCGCATTCACCGCGGCCACCACGAACGCGAGCACGAACTGCATGTCGTGCGTCAACCCCGCCGGATAGATCACCGGCAACAGGTAATGCGCGACGAAACCGCCCTCGTAACCGGCCTGCCCCGCCGCGGCGCGCAGGCGGTTTTCCAGCGGCGTGAGCGGACACAGACCGCCACTGAGCTCGATGAACACGCCCCAGGCCGCGGCGGGCAGATGCGCAAGCGGCGCCCAGCGCCAGCGCAGCGCGAGCAGCCCGCCCAGCAACACGAAGAGGATGAAGGCGAGGTGCAGCAGCAGGACGGCGTCGGCGGCGAGGCGGTGGAACATGTTCGCGGTCCGAAGAACGGGAAACCCGGCGGCCGGCCGGGCATTGCCTCCGGGCGCGGCAACGCCGCCGGCCGCGCCGCGCTGCCTCAGCCGACGATGGTCTGCGCTTCGCCGCCCTGACGGGCGTCGATGCGGCC
>SHNC01000197.1 GCA_004295105.1 Betaproteobacteria bacterium
TCGCAGCAGGCTGCGGATGGCGCCTGGCCGGGGCGGCTGCCAGTGGCTGAAGATGTGGTAGGCGCGATAGGCCGGATTGCGCAGCAGGTAGATCAGGCCGCAGATCAACGCCAGCCAGCCGACGATGGCGGTCGATACGCCGCAGCCGGTGCCGCCAAGCTCCGGCAGTCCGAATCTGCCGTTGGTCAGCGCCCACGCCAGCGGGATGTGGGTCGAGGTCGCGATGGCACTGATCGCCATCAGCGCGCGTGGCCGGCCGACGGCGTTGTTGAAGGCGTAGAAGGTCCGGTAGAGGAGAACGGCCGGCAGTCCGAAGGCGGTCGCCTGCAGGTAGCGGCCGGCCTTGTCGGCAACCTCCGGCGGCACACTGGCAAGCTGCAGCAGGGGCTGGGGAAAGGCCAGCGCCAGCGTGCCCGGAAGGGCGAGCAGCACGGCAAGCCAGAAGCCCTGCTGCAGCGCAGGGCCGATCTCGTCACTGCGTCCGGCGCCGAAGTGGTGCGCCACGGTTCGAGCCACCGCCTGCAGGGTGCCGGTCAGCAGCATGACCACGGACACGTAGAAACTGCTTCCGATGGCGACGCCTGCGAGGTCGGCGGTGCCATGGCGCCCGGCGATGATGGTGTCGGCGATCATCATGCCCATCGACAACACCTGCGCGATCAGCACCGGCCAGGCGTGATGCAGCAACTGTCGCGCGATGGATGCGTAGGTGAAGCGGGTGGCCGGGACGGCCTCGGTGGCGCTCAAGTCGCGACCGGCCGGCGCAGCAGTTTGCCCCGCCAGTAGCGCCAGGCGAGGAAGGCGAACAGGCCTCCCATGATCAGCCAGAAGCCGAGGCCCTGCCAGAAGGCGATCGGGTCGGTGGCGAGGAAGTAGTCGCGCGGCGGACGCACGAAGTGGACGCGACCCTCGGCAAGGGCGCGGGCCGCCAAGCTGATTGCGGCCAGCGAGGGTGCGAACCAGACGAGCAGGCCGGCGCCGACGATCAGGCGGTCAAGAATCGGCGTCGGCCGCGTGCGCGGCAGGTAGACGCTCTCGACGCCATGCCAGAGAGCGAGGACGAAACCGACCGCCGCAGCCAGCGGAGCGATGGCGAGGGCGGCACCCAGGAGGGTGGCGGCGAGCATGAAGGGGGCACCTTCGAGCGGGGCCACCCGCGCCCACAGCTCGGGCAGCATGGCGAACAGCCAGTAGCTCAGCGGCAACGCGGCCACGAACAGCAGCAGTGCACGGACTGCACTGCGACGCGTGTGATCGCCGGTTGCGGTGGAGGAAGGATCTGCGAGGGGCTGCGGGGTTTGGGTCATGGAGAAAGCCCGAAGCGGCGGGCGGCAAACGTTCGACGCCGGAGTTTACTACGCCCTGCCGTGACAGACTGCGCTTGCCCGGTGGGTGGCGCCGCATGGGCAGGCGTTGATCGGGCGTCAGCCGAAATAGCCATGCACATACCAGGTACCGGGTGGTTCGAGATCCTGGAAGATCCACCAAAGGGCCTGATCCGGTCCGCGGGCGAGATAGTAGTCGCGCCGTATGTCGGCCTGGTCCCACCATCCGCCTTCGATGCGCTCCGGGCCATCGACCAGGGTCACGCTCTCCGCGGCGAGCGGCTGCGGTTCGGGCAGCAACCACAAGGGACGCGCTGGGCGCACGGATGCGCTGGCGCTGCTGCCTGGCCCCGCAGGGAGCTGCGCTGCAGTCGCCGTGTCCGCCCAGGCCACCTCCGGGCGGTGGTCGGCGCGCGTCTCCAGCAGATGGACGGCGTCGCTTCCGAGCCGGGCACGCAGGCGATCGAGCAACAGCACGGCGCTGTCGCGCGCCCGGCCGGGGTGGCCGAACAAGTCGTCCGGGCGCGGTGCGAACGGCAACGGCGTATCTGCGACCAGGCGCAGCGCCTCGACCGGTGCGGCCAGTTCGAGGCGGGCAAGGTGCTCGCGCGCGAGCAGCGCGAGGCGGCTCTCGTCGCGACAGGGGGCGCCGGTAACGATCGCCACTCGCGTTGCCGGATGGCGTTCATGGATCAGCTCGAGCAGGCAGTGATCCACTGCCGCATGACGGCTGGCGAGCCATGCCGCAAGACCGGCGAACAAGCGCCGGGCAGCGAACGTCAGCGGCTCGGTATCGCTGACCGCGGCTGGCAGCGCGATGCGGTGCGCGTACTGCGGAGGGGGTACGAACCAGGGCTGTGGGTCGGGCAGATCGCCACGGGCCCGCGCAAGCGTGTCGATGACCGCACTCGCCTGACGGCGCGCGAGGCCGGCGCGGGGCAGCAGACGAATCTCGCCCAGCGTGTGCAGGCCCACACCGGCGAGCAACTCCAGCGTAGCGGGAGCCACGCCGGTGCCGTCACCGAGCAAGGCCAGCGGGAGGGCGTCGAGGCGCGACCGCCAGTCACGTGGCGGCGCGCCTGTCGTGCCTGCGTGCGCGCGCGCGAACCAGCGCGCAGCGAGCGGCGTCGGCGCCGTGGCGAGGGCGCCCTCGAGCCCGAGGCGGCCCAGGCCGCTGCGGATCGCGTCGGCAATGGCGTCGGCTCCGCCGAACAGTCTGAGGCTGGCCTCGATCTCCAGCAGCACCGCATCCGGCGGGACGAGGCTGATGCGCGGGCTGAAGGCGCCCGCCCAGCAGGCCACTTCGGCCAGGGTTTCGGCCTCCAGCGCCGGCACGCGCGCCTGCAAGTGCAGCGAGGGTGCAATGGCCAGGGCCGCGGCGATGCCCTGGCCGGCCTCGACCCCGAGGCCGCGGGCGCGGGCATTGGCGGCGACGACGAGCGGCCGCGGATGCCCCGCGGTGACTGCCAGCGGGAGGTCGATCCCGCCCCGGGTGAAGATCTGCAGGGGCAGATCGGGCAGCAGCAGCGCGAGCCACAGCATGGCTCAACGCACGAGCAGCAGGGACGATCGGGACGAGGGCGGCAGCGGAGGGCGACGGATCATCCGTAGGGTGGTCCCACAATCCCTCGCTGCTGCCACCTGACCGTCGGTGAACGATGGCGGCGCCTCGGGCTGTACCTCGATGTCCGTCCCGCCACCGGGCAGTCCTGCGACATTGCCCTGCAGGCGGCGCACGGCCAGGAGCAGGGGGGCTGACGCGGGCGGTCCACGTCGCTTCAGGATGCTGACCTGCAGCATTTCGCCGGCGCCGGTCAGAACCAGCCGCAACGGGGCGGGAGAGGCTTGCCGGGCCGCCGTGTATGGACGGAACAGGAACAAGGGGGTGACCGCTTCCTCGGCTGCGAGCTGAAGCCGGCGCAAGCCGGCGGTGTCGATACGCGGCGGCCAGGCCAGGACTGCCGCGCAGGCTCCCGAAGCAACGGCCTGGCGGGCCGCCCAAAGCACGTCGGCCGGCGCGGGACGGATCAGCAGCAGGTGGGAAAGCGGCACGCCTGCCGCGGCCAGGGCGGGTGCATAGGGCAGGAAAGGCGGCGCCACCCAGGCGAGCCAGCGCTCGGATGATGGACGATTCAGCACCGGCAGCAGCAGCGACAGTTCGCCCACCCCAGGGCGATCGACCAGCAGTTCGATCAGGGCATTGGCCGGCCAGCCGCCGCCGGGTAGTTCGGCATCCAGCGCGTCGAAGCCACTGGAAATGATCGGTCCATTGCCCTGTGCCAGCCTGCTGGCCTGCCACACCGAGCCTGCCGGCAAGGTCGCGAGGGCGCTGCGGAGTTCGGCTGCAGAAGAAAGGACGGTGGCTGCGGCACTCATGTCGAACCCGTCCGGCAATGCGCCGACGGAAAAATAGCCCGCTTCAGTGATCCTTGCGGATCAGCCCGACCATGACACCCTCGATCACCAGCGGCTCGCGCCGGGTATCGACGACGATGGGCTGGAAATCGGGATTCGCCGGCAGCAGCTCGATCAGCGGACCCTTGCGCTGCAGTGTCTTCACGGTGACGTCGTCGTCGACGCGGGCGACGACGATCTGGCCGTTGCGCGCCTCGTTGCTGCGGTGTACCGCGATGAGGTCGCCATCGAGGATGCCGGCATCACGCATGCTCAGGCCGCGCACCCGCAGCAGGTAGTCGGCGCGCGGCGAGAACAGCGCGGGGTCGAGCTGGTAGCGGGCCTCGACATGCTCGGCGGCAAGGATGGGGCTGCCGGCGGCGACACGGCCGACCAGCGGCAGGCCGAGCGCCTCGGCGAGGCGGATGCCGCGTGCGCGACCTTCCTCGAGCAGGATCGCGCCCTTGGCGGCGAGCGCCCGCAGGTGGGTCTCGGCGGCGTTGGGCGAACGGAAGCCGAAAGCCGAGCAGACTTCTGCGCGGGTCGGCGGACGGCCTTCAGCCTCGACGGTGTCGCGGATGAAATCGAGGATTTCCTGCTGACGTGTGGTCAGGCTGTCGCTGCGGGGGGGCATGTCGGTCTCCGGTGGATGCTGTAATTTTAAACAGTCTCCAGCCCGGAGCAAGCCCCGCCGGCGATTTCGGTCGGCGCCGGCGGGCGGCGGGTCAGTCAGGGCAGCAACACCGCTGCGCCCTGCAACTGGCCGCGGCGCAGGCGCTCGAGCGCGAGGTTGGCATCCGCGAGCGGGAAACGCGTGACCTCGGTGCGTACCGGTACCTGCGGCGCCAGCGCGAGAAACTCGTCGCCGTCGCGGCGGGTCAGGTTGGCCACCGACACGATGCGGCGCTCGCCCCACAGGATGCGGTAGGGAAAAGCCGGGATGTCGCTCATGTGGATGCCGGCGCACACCACCGTGCCGCCCTTGGCCAGGGCCCGCAGCGCTGCGGGCACCAGCTCGCCGGCCGGGGCGAAGATCAGCGCGGCGTCGAGCGGCACCGGCGGCGCTTCCTCCGAGGCACCGACCCAACTGGCGCCGAGCTGGCGGGCGAAGGACTGGCTCGCTTCGTCTCCACGTCGGGTGAAGGCCAGCACTTCGCGCTGCTGCCACACCGCCACCTGGGCGATGATGTGTGCCGCGGCGCCGAAACCGTAGATCCCTACCCGGCGGGCGTCGCCTGCCATCACGAGCGCGCGGTAGCCGATCAGGCCGGCGCACAGCAGCGGTGCGGCTGCCGCTGCATCGAGGGCATCGGGCAGCGCAAAGCAGTAGCGCGCATCGGCAAGGGTGTACTCCGCGTAGCCGCCGTGGATCTGGTAGCCGGTGAAGCGGGCGTGATCGCACAGGTTCTCGCGATGGCTGGTGCAGTAGCTGCAGGTGCCACAGGTCCAGCCCAGCCAGGGCACACCCATGCGTTGTCCGGCACGAACACCCGCCACACCGCTGCCGGTGGCGACGACGCGGCCGACGATCTCATGGCCGGGAACCATCGGCAGCCCCGGATCCGGAAGCTCGCCGTCGATCAGGTGCAGATCGGTGCGACACACGCCGCAGGCTTCCACCTGCAGCAGGATCTGCCCGGGGGCGGGTACAGGCACCGGCAATTCCGCCAGTCGCAGGGCCTGGCCGGGCCGCTCGAACAGCATCGCGCGCATGGTCGTGGGCGACATTGCGCACCTCCTTGGACGCCGTAATGATGCGCTGCGTCTTGAGCCTGTGGCGCATCTGGGCTATTGGTTCGTTATGTGCCGGCCGCAATCACGTGGTCGGTTCGTCGATCAGGGAGGAAGCCGAAATGATCATTCCGCCCCAGCCCGCGGCCAGCTCCGGTAGAGTTCGCCCGAGCACTCGGCTAGAATCCGCCACACGTCAGGGAGAGCACATGCTGCAAAGCGGAGACCTTGCACCCTCGTTTTCCTTGCCGGACGCGGACATGGAGATTTTCGATCTCGCCTCCGCACTCGGCAAGCAGCATGTGGTCCTCTATTTTTACCCACGCGACAACACGCCCGGATGCACGCTTCAGGCCGCGGATTTCAGCGATCATGAAGACGAATTCGCCCGCCAAGGCTGCATCGTCGTCGGCGTGAGTCCAGACGATTGCATCACTCATGCCGAATTCCGGGATCAGCAGGGTCTGTCGGTCCGTCTGCTGTCGGACGCCGAAACCGAGGTGTGCCGGCTTTACGGCGTGTGGCAAGCAAAGGAAGTCGACGGTGTGAAGAAGATGTGCGTGCGGCGGTCGACCTTCATCATCGACAAGCAGGGAACGATCCGTCACGCGCTGTACGACGTAACGCCCCGTGGGCATGCAGCCACGGTATTCGAACTGGTCAAGAAACTGGAATCACACAATGCAACCTGAAATCGTCAAGAACACCGTGGTGACGCTGAACTACACCGTGCGCGATCCGGACGGTGCCGTCATCGACGACGGCCACCATCCGCTCGTCTATCTTCACGGCGGCTACGACGGCATTTTCCCCAAACTGGAAGAGACACTGCACGGAAAGAGGCAGGGCGACACGCTGCAGGTCAAGCTGCAGCCGGACGATGCCTTCGGCGACTACGACGAGTCGCTGATCCTGGTCGAGGATGCCAAGTTGTTCCCGGAAAACATCGAGGTCGGCATGAGCTTCGAGCGCGTGTCCGACGACGGTGAGGAGGAGCTGATCTACCGCGTGACCGACATCGCCGACGGCAAGGTGGTGGTCGACGGCAACCACCCGCTCGCCGGCGTGTCGCTGGTGTTCGACATCACCGTGGCCGAAGTCCGCAAGGCCACCGCCGAGGAAATCAGCCACGGCCACGTTCACGGAGCTGGCGGACACCATCACTGATCGTCGGCGGGAGCCGCTGCGCTCCCGCGGTTCTTTCGAGCATTGCCAGGCGTGAGGCAGACCGGACCCGATTCCGTCTGCCTCACGTCTTTCTGTCTTCCCGATCTTCGTTCATGAAACACCCGCGTCGACCATGAGCAGCGTCCTACAGCCCGCGCCCGCCGTCCGGACAACCGGCCGTGAGGCACCCCTGCTCGAGGTCGCCGGCCTGCGTGTGGCCATCGACACGCCACGTGGCACGATCCGGCCGGTGGACGGCGTCACGCTGTCGATCGACGCAGGCGAGACCTTTGCGCTGCTGGGTGAGTCCGGCTGCGGCAAGTCGATGACGGCGCTCGCGCTGGCCCGGTTGTTGCCCGACGCGGCGCGGGTCGAGCACGGCGAGGTGAAGCTGGGCGGCACGGATCTGCTGCACCTGCCGGAGGTCGCGATGCGACGGGTGCGCGGGGGGCGCATCGGCATGATCTTCCAGGAACCCGGTACCAGCCTGAACCCGGTCATGACCGTCGGCGAGCAGATCGCGGAGGTGCTGCGACAGCACGGTCGGGACGACGGCAGCCGGGCGGCCCTGAGCCTGCTGGAGGCGGTGGGGATTCCCGACCCGGCGCGCCGGCTGAACGACTACCCCTTCCAGTTTTCCGGCGGCATGAAGCAGCGCGTGATGATCGCGATGGCACTCGCCGGTCAGCCTGAGTTGTTGATCGCGGACGAGCCGACTACCGCGCTCGATGTCACGATACAGGCCCAGGTGCTGGACCTGCTTGCTGGCATCCAGGCCGAGCGCGGCATGGGCATGCTGCTGATCACCCACGACCTGGGTGTGGTGGCGCGCATGGCGCATCGCGTGGGGGTCATGTACGCGGGGGAAGTGGTGGAGACGGCGCCGCGCGACGCGTTCTTTGCCGTGCCGCTGCATCCGTATTCGCGCAAGCTGTTCGCCGCGCTTCCCAGCGCGGCGCATCGTGGCGGCATGCTCGATGCCCCGCTGGGCAGCGTGCCGCCGCTCGATCGCGCGTTCCTCGGTTGCCGTTTCGCGGAGCGCTGTCCGGCCGCCTTCGACCGCTGCGACGACGAGGCGCCGGGCTGGCATCGCGTCGGCCGCCAGTCGGTGCGCTGCCATCTGTACGAGGGGGTGGCGGTGCCCCGCCCGTTCGAGCGCCTGGCTGCCGGCCTCAGCGCGGCGGCAGCCCCGCGGGAGTCGGCGAGAATCGTGCTGGAAGTGCGCGATCTCGTCGTTCATTTCCCGGTGCGCAAGGGTTTGTTGCGGCGGGCGGTCGGTCAGGTGCGAGCGGTCGATGGCGTCGGTTTCCGGCTTGCCGCTGGTCGCACGCTCGCGCTGGTGGGCGAGTCCGGTTGCGGCAAGACGACGGTCGGCAAGGCCATCCTGCAACTCGTTTCGCCAACGTCGGGCAGCGTCGAGCTCGACGGCGTCGAGATGGTGGGGCAGTCGGGGGAAAACCTGAAGGCCCTGCGACGCGCGGTGCAGATGGTGTTCCAGGATCCGTTCTCGTCGCTCAATCCGCGCATGCGCGTCGGCGAGATCATCGAGGAAGGCATGGCCAGCCTCGGCGTCGAGACCGACCCGGCCGCGCGGCGTCGCGCCGCCGACTTGCTGCTTGAACGCATCGGCCTGACGCCGGCAATGCGCTGGCGATACCCGCACGAGTTCTCGGGTGGTCAGCGGCAGCGCATCGCCATCGCCCGTGCCCTGGCGGTCTCGCCGCGTCTCATCGTCTGCGATGAGCCAACGAGCGCACTCGACGTTTCGGTGCAGGCGCAGTTGTTGAACCTGATGCGGGAACTGCAGCGCGAACGCGGTCTGGCCTACCTTTTCATCACGCACAACCTGGCAGTGGTCGATTACCTCGCCGACGATGTCGCCGTGATGTATCTCGGTCGGGTGGTGGAACAGGGGCCGGCGGAGCGCATCCTGCGTCGACCGGCACATCCCTATACGCGCGCGCTGCTGGATGCCGTGCCCGAGATCGAAGCGCACGGCAGACCCACCGCGGGGCCCGGCGAACCGGCGCGCGGGGTCGCGGTGGAACTACCTTCGCCCCTCGCACCGCCAGCGGGATGCCACTTTCATCCGCGCTGCGCGCACGCGAGCGACATCTGCCGCCTGACCTATCCGCAGGAGACCGAGCTCGGCGGCGGACACGTGGTGCGCTGCCACTGGCCACAGGGTCGGTGAAGCGCGCGGTCTGACCGCGACACTCGGCAGGAAGTCAAGCGGTGCGGCGCTCGCCCCGATTGCTGCGGGCGCCGACGACTCGAGTCGCGCTCAGCGGGCCGGCTTGGTGAGCTTGCCCTGTGCCGTGGCCGGCGCGTTCTTGCCGCCGGTCGGATTGCCCTTCGCGCGGGCCGGGGCGCCTTCGCGCACTGAGGGCTTCGCAGCATTCGTTGTTGCGGAACCCGCCTTGGGTGTCGCGGCGCGACCGCTCGCTGCCTTGCGCGCATCGCTGCCCGATGTTCTCGCCCGCCCTGCTGCCGACGCGCGCTCGGCCGGCGCCCGCTCTCGGGCATCTTTCGCCGTAGTCTTGCTGCGGCGGGCGTCGCTGCCGCGGACGGGTTTACCCGCTTCGGCGCGACCCGCGACTGCGCCCGCGACGCGCGACGACGACAGACCGATGGGCGAGGCCTTGGAAGGGTTGAAGCGCAGTTGCGGATCGTTCCCGGCCGAACTGCTCGCGGATTCCGTGCTGCCGCTCAGTCTCAGACCCTGCTGCCGCACTGCGGCGCTGGCAAAGGGCAGCAGGCGGCTGGCCTCGAGCGCGCCGGCCGGATCGATGCCATCGGGGACCAGCAGGGCGTGCCCTGCACCGACGCCGCCCTGCGACCCGAGTCCGTTGAGCTGGCGCAACTGCGCCGGGGTCAATCCATACTGCTCGGCAATCGCGTCGAGCCGCTCTCCCGGCTCGACCGTATGCGTGCGCCAGCCGGTGCCGCTGCGCAAAGTCTCAGCCAGGCGCGCCTCGAAGCGGCTTGCTCGGTCGGCAGGAATCACGAAGGTGTGGCCGGGCGTCGTGATGGCAGGACGATTGAAGCCCGGATTCAACGCGAGGAACTCGTCCAGCGGCATGTCCGCATGGCGCGCGGCAGTGCCCAGATCGATGCCCGGCGGCGCACTGACGGTGACGAACTGCATTTCGTTGGCGACGTAGGGCAGTTCGATGTGGAACAGTTCGGGCTGGCTGACGATGTTCTTGATCGCCTGCAACTTGGGCACATAGTTGCGGGTTTCGTCCGGCATGCGCAGGTAGGAGTACTCCGCCGGCCTGCCGTCGTCGATGTTGCGTTGCAGTGCGCGTTTCACTGCGCCTTCGCCCCAGTTGTAAGAGGCCAGGGCCAGATGCCAGTCGCCGTGCATCTCGTAGATGGTCTGCAGGTAGTCGAGCGCGGCATTCGTCGACGTGATGACGTTGCGCCGCTCGTCCACCCAGTGATCCTGGGTGAGGTTGTAGTGTTTGCCGGTGGAGGGAATGAACTGCCAGAGGCCCGACGCGTGCGCGCGCGAGTAGGCCAACGGGTTGTAGCTGCTCTCCACCATCGGCAGCAGCGCCAGTTCGGTGGGCATGCCGCGGCGTTCGAGCTCATCGACGATGTAATAGAGGTAGCGGCCGCCGCGCGCGAAAACCTGCTTCAGGAAGGCCGGACGGTTCAGGTAGAAAAGTTGCTGCTCGGCGACCAGGGGGCTGTCCAGGTCCGGCATGCCGAAGCCGCGGCGGATGCGGTCCCAGATGTCGTTGGCGTCGCGCGTCAGGTCGAGGGTCAGTACGCGTGGCGCGGCGCCGATGGCGCCCGCCTCGGAGGCGCCGGGCGCTGCTGCCATGTCGATGGGATCTCGCGCCACCGCCGGCGAAGTCTGCGTCATCGTGACCAGGGCGAAGGAAAGGAGCAGTGCCGCGAAACGCCGCAGGGTAAAGCGTGTAGCCATGGACGGAAGTCCGCTGGAGCCTGGCAGGAAAGCGCGCAAGTCTAGCCAGCGGGTCCGGGTGCGTCAAAAGAAAGTTATTCCCAAGGCACACTCTTCCAGGGCCGCCGTGCGGCCAGGCAGGAAGGTGACCATGCTGGATGAGCCAGATGTAGTTATCGCGAAAGGCGGGAAGAGGGATAATGCTTACCCGCCGAACCCAGAGCTCCTGCCCGAAGATGTCAATCCCCGGCCTGTCGGACTGGCTGCAGACCCCGCAGGGCCGTTACCTGCTCGAGTGGGAGCAGGCTGCCTTCGATCGGACGGTGGCCGATGTCTTCGGCTATTACGCGGTGCAGATCGGCATGACGGAACTAGACTTCCTGCGCGCCAACCGCATGCCGTTCCGCTTGCGCTGCATGGCATCCGCCCTGGCCGAAGTGTTGGCTC
>SHNC01000005.1 GCA_004295105.1 Betaproteobacteria bacterium
CGCCTCGCCACCGCCGCGACGCGACGCACGTGGCGCGTTGCGCACCGGGTTGGCTGCCGCGTACCAGGCGAGGCTCACCCGCGGCCGCGCGAACACCGCGCCGCCGCTGCGCAGTTCGAGTTCGAGCACGCCCATCGGATCCCGCGCGGCGCGATCCATCGCCGCGCCGAAGGAACTGCGGAACAGGTTACCGAAGCCGCCGAAGCCGCCGCGGTGGGCGTCGGCGATGCCCAGCAGCGCACGCGCCTGGCGGTCCGCACCGACGATCTCGCCGTCGCCCGACACCGCGAGCAACCCTTCCTGGAGTCCGCCCACCCCTTCGGGTCGCGAATGGAAGGCGAACAACACATGTCGCGCGTGCTCGCTCTCGAACAGGCTGCGCTCGAGCAGCCGCACGCCGACACGTGCCAAGCCCAGCGTGTGTGGCTGATAGCTGCGGTGATCACCCGAGATGTCGAGCACGCCGAGCATCTCGCCGCGCGGGTCGAAGATGGGCGCCGCGCTGCAGGTCAGGATGCCGTTGCGTTCGAGGTAGTGTTCGGCGCCGAAGATCTCGACCGGTCGGCGTTCCACCAGCGCCGATCCCACCGCGTTGGTGCCGCGCTGGCGTTCGCTCCAGTCGGCGCCGGGCTGCAGGGCGACGCGGCCGGCGCGATCGACGAAGCCGGGGTCGCCCAACGCGTGCAGGATGAGACCGTCCGCATCTGCCAGCACCACCATGCTGCCCGACGAGCGAATCTGCTCGTAGAGATGCTCCATCACGCCACTGGCGTGGCTCAACAGCAGGCCGCTGCGCTCGCGCGCGACCGAGAATTCGCAGCGGCTGACATTGTCGATGCGCTGCATCATGCGCGCATCCAGCCCGTCGCGCCGGCAACGCCGCCACGAGCGGATCACCGGTTCGGGCAGGCCCTTCTCCGGCACTTCGCCCATCTCGAAAAACTGCTTCCGCAGCGTGGCGAGCTCCGCCGCCTGCTCGCTGCGCGCCAGGGTCTGACCCATGTCTTCGTCTCCGTCTCCGGCGGGCATGCTCTTGTGTGCTGCCGACATCGCCGCCGTGCCCTTGGGGCACTCCTCGGGGCCGGATTGCTCCAGAAATGAAGCATCCGGCTTCTCGTCGGAATTAAAGCAAAACTCTTGCCATCCGGACAGCAGAAATCGCGAATCCATGGGTTCCGCCTGACTGGCATAGAGATCGACTATCGGCCCAGTGCGCGATCCTCCGCTTCGACGACGGCCAGCTCGGTGTCGTCGAACAGCCGGGAACGCGTATGGAAAGCCTTGCCGGTATTGCCCTCCAGCGAGAAGGTGCCGCCCTGTCCGTCGACGACGTCGATGATCAGTTGCGTGTGCCTCCAGTACTGGTACTGCGATGCGCTGATGAAGAACGGGATGCCGCCGATCTCGCCGAGACGCACATCGTGGGCGCCGATGGTCAGGTCGGTGGGCAGGTAGCAGTTGGCTGCACTGTTGTCGCAACAGCCGCCAGACTGGTGGAAGAGCAGATCAGCCCCGTATTGCGCCTTCAGCGAAGCGATCAGCTCCAGCGCGGCCGGCGTGGCGATGACGCGATAGACCATGATTTTCCCTCCGGAAAAGGAAAAAAGCGGGGGCGGTTGCCCGCCCCCGGCAAGTTGCCCGGAAAAATGGGCAAGGGGAGAGAAGACGTGTCGCTCAGAAGAAGCCCAGCTTGTTCTCGCCGTAGCTCACGAGCAGGTTCTTGGTCTGCTGGTAGTGGTCCAGCATGACCTTGTGCGTTTCGCGGCCGATGCCCGACTCCTTGTAGCCGCCGAAAGCCGCATGGGCCGGATAGGCGTGATAGCAGTTGGTCCACACGCGGCCGGCCTGGATGGCGCGCCCCATGCGGTAGGCGACGTTGCCATTGCGGCTCCACACGCCCGCGCCCAGGCCGTACAGCGTGTCGTTGGCGATGGCCAGCGCCTCAGCTTCATCCTTGAAGGTGGTCACCGCGAGCACCGGCCCGAAGATCTCCTCCTGGAAGATGCGCATCTTGTTGTGGCCCTTGAACAGCGTCGGCTGGATGTAATAGCCGTCGGCCAGGTCGCCATCGAGCTGGGCGCGCCCGCCACCGATCAGGCATTCCGCCCCCTCCTGCTTGCCGAGGTCGAGGTAGGACTGGATCTTGCTCATCTGCTCTCTCGAGGCCTGAGCCCCCATCATCGACTCGGTGTCGAGCGGGCTGCCCTGCTTGATCGCGGCCACGCGCTGCAGCACGCGCTCGATGAAGCGGTCGTAGATCGACTCGTGGATCAGCGCGCGCGACGGGCAGGTGCACACCTCGCCCTGGTTGAACGCGAACAGCACCATGCCTTCGATCGCCTTGTCGAGGAAGGCGTCGTCATGGTCCATCACGTCGGCGAAAAAGATGTTGGGCGACTTGCCGCCGAGTTCCAGCGTGGCCGGAATCAGGTTGTTGGCGGCGGCCTGAGCGATCACCCGACCGGTGGAGGTCGAGCCGGTGAAGGCGATCTTGGCGATGCGCTTGCTGGTGGCGAGTGGCATGCCGGCTTCGCGACCGAAACCATTGACCACGTTCAGCACGCCCGGGGGCAGCAGGTCGGCGATCAGCTCGGTCAGGATCAGGATCGAGATCGGCGTCGATTCGGCGGGCTTCAGCACCACGCAGTTGCCGGCACCGATGGCGGGCGCGAGCTTCCACGCCGCCATCAGGATGGGGAAGTTCCACGGGATGATCTGGCCGACCACGCCCAGCGGCTCGTGGAAGTGATAGGCGACGGTGTTCTCGTCGATCTCGGAGATGCCGCCCTCCTGCGAACGCAGGCAGCCGGCGAAGTAACGGAAGTGATCGACCGCCAGCGGAATGTCGGCATTCAGCGTCTCGCGGATCGCCTTGCCGTTGTCCACCGTCTCGGCGTAGGCCAGCACTTCGAGGTTCTGCTCGATGCGATCGGCGATCTTCAGCAGCAGGTTGGCGCGTTCGGTGGGCGAAGTCTTGCCCCAGGTCGGGAAGGCGGCATGCGCGGCATCGAGGGCGAGTTCGATGTCCTCGGCGGTGGAGCGCGCCGCCTTGGTGTACGTGCGGCCGGAGATCGGGGTGACGACATCGAAGTACTCGCCCTTCACCGGCGCCACCCACTTGCCGCCGATGAAGTTGTCGTAGTGGGACTTGTACTGGAGCTTGGCATCGGCCTGGCCGGGCATTGCGTAGAGCATGGTGTGTCTCCTGGATTGATGGTGTTCGGGGCGTGCTGCCGCCGCATCCTCCTTTCAGCAGGAGCCGTGCCAAAAGCCATTTATGCGCACATTCAATGACTTATTGAATGAAGCGGTGCTCCAAAAATCGCTGCTCCCGCCAGTTGGAGCACTCCGGATCACAGCAGATCTCGAGCATTGAATGGAGCAGTCGCCGCATTGCCCGCGAATCTGCTCCAGAACTGCTCCTTTCGCTGTACGAGCAGTCCGTGCTCCAGAAATCGCACGAATTTTGGAGCAGCCCGGGAGCCACTGCCCGGTGCATGCCGATGTCGCGCGATCGCGCCTGAATGTGCCGCCTGCAGCGGGATCCGCGCGCACGACCGCCGTTGTCGCCGCATCAGTGGCACACCGCTTGCACCCTGGCTGCGCACCGGCCCCGCCGCCAGCGCAAAGCACGCCAGGCGTACCGCCGCTCACATCACTCGACGAAAAAAGGTGGAAGACATGATGAAGAAGGAGACTCTGACCCGCGCCCTGCGCACTGCGGTCATCGCGGCAACGCTGAGCGCCGCTGCCGGCCTTGCGCACGCCCACGGCGATGTCACGCCGCAGGCGGTCGACACCTCGGCGCTGAAGCCGATCGGCGGCGACTGGCTGGAAAAGAATCCGTACCGCAAGAACGGCGACGCCATCCGCATCGGCGACTCGGCTTTCAGTCAGAACTGCGCGCGCTGTCACGGCATCGGTGCGGTGTCGGGCGGCATCGCGCCCGACCTGCGCAACCTGCCCGCCGGCGACGAGGGCGATGAGTTCTTCATCGCTCGTATCCGCCACGGTGTGACCCGCAATGGCGCGGTGTACATGCCGCCGTTCGAGGGCACGCTGACCCAGGAGGCGATGTGGGCGATCCGCGCCTGGCTGGAGACCGTCCATGTGGACTGAGCGCCGCCGCCTGCTGCTGGGCGCCGGCGCGCTGCTCGCGCAGGCCGCCCTGCCTGGCGTCGCCCGCGCCATCGCGGCCGACAGCCTGCCCGAAACACAACAGCCCGGCGCGCTGCGCATCGCCGTGTACGCCGACTTCCCGCCCTACTCGCAGAAGGGCAAGGGCGTCGACATCGCGCTGGGCAAGGCGCTCGCCGACCGGTTGGGCCTGCGCGCCGAGTTCGTCGAGTTCCAGCCCGGCGACGACATGAACGACGACCTGCGCAACATGGTATGGCGCGGCCATTACCTGGGCACCCGGCCGGCCGACGTGATGCTGCACGTGCCTGTCGACGCCCGCTTCGCCGCGCAGAACGACAAGGTGACGATCTTCGGCCCCTACCACCTCGAAACCCTGGCGGTGGCGCGTGACCCGGCGCGCGTTCCGCCGGTCGCCGGCTCTGCCGCAGCCGGGCTGGAAGTCTTCAGCCGCGAGCTGATCGGCGCCGAGATCGACAGCCACGCCAGCGACTTCCTGCTGCACGTGCTGAACGGCCGGCTGCGCGACAACGTTCGCCACTTCCGCACACCGGCGCTTGCCGTGGAGGCACTCCAGCGCGGCGAGATCGCTGCCGTGCTCGGCACCCACACCGAGCTTCAGGCTGCTCTTGCCGGCACCGACCGCCTTGCGCTGGATCGTCTCGCGCTGCCGGAACTTCGCGTCGCGCAATGGCCGCTGGGCATGGCGGTGAAGGCCGAGGCCAAGCCGCTGGCTGATGCACTCGGCCGCGCACTGGCCGACCTGCAGCGCTCCGGCACGCTCGAGCGACTGTTCGCCGAACACGGTCTGAGCCTGACCACGCCCTGAGCCTGACCACGCGCTGAGCCGCCTCGAACGCAGGAGCCGCTCGATTCCCCTACACCCGCAACAACATCAGCACCCACCTCACGAGGAGACAAAACGATGACCATGCCGATCCGCCGCACCCAACTTGCCACCGCCCTTGCCGCACTGTGCGTATCCGGAGCTGCCAGCGCGCTCGACGTGGATGCCGGCGATTACACCGCCCTGCCCGAAGGCACCAATCTCGCGCTGCTGTATTACCAGCACGCCGAGATCGACCACCTGTATGCGGATGGAAAGAAGGGCGCAGGCAGCCTGCGCACCGACGCTGCCCTGCTGCGCTATGTGCACTTCACGAAGATCGGCGACTACATCATCGATCCTCAGGTCATCGTGCCCTACGTGAATATCGACACCCGCGGCGCGCTGGCGGACGCCGGCGTGAACAGCCCGAGCGGACTGGGCGACACCCTGCTCGGCGCCACGCTGTGGCTGAAGAACGATCCCAAGAAGGGCGAGTACTTCGGTTTCACCTATTTCCTGTCGGCACCCACCGGTGGCTACGACCGCGACCGCGCGCTGAACATCGGGGCCGATCGCTTCGGGCACATCCTGCAGTTCGGCTACATCAACCGCCTGACCGACAAGCTCACCGTGGACCTCATCGCCGATGCCACCCTCTACGGCGACAACAGGAAGGCGAACAGCGCCGGCGACACGCTGAAAAAAGCGGTGAGCTACCAGGCACAGGCCTGGCTGCGCTACAACGTGACCGATACGTTCGACGTACGCGCCAGCCTGTCGCGCGACTGGGGCGGCGAGACCAAGCTGGGCGGCGTGCGCCAGGACGACGAGAGCAATCGCTCGAAGTTCACCATTGGCGCTGCATGGTTCGTCGAACCCACCGTCCAGTTGATCGCCAACGTCGGCAAGGACATCTCGGTGGACAACGGTCCGAAGGAAGACAGCCGGGTGAATCTGCGCCTGCTGAAGGTGTTCTGAGGCCGGTCGGCGGCGGGGGGCGCTCGCCCCGCCGCCCACGCCCGCCGCCAGTGCGCGGAAATCGGCCTGCCCGGGGATCACCGGCAGCCTCGCGGCCGGCCCATCCCTTCTGCACCAGAATCCGCCGAACCGAAGCTGTTACCATCACCGCCCGGCTGGTCAACTTCCGTGCGCGCCCCGAAGGACTGCGCGCCAGGCGCTGCAGCCCAGCGCGGACGATCTCGTGTCCGACCCGCCACCGGGCACACCGTGCCCAGGGTCGCCCTCGAACGCCGGGGTCGATGGCGCATCAATGCAGCTTGGTCGATGGGAACGGGCATGAGCCGCGAACAGCATCCCGACCGCCCGTCCTGGCGGCTGTCGGACACATGGAAAGGCACGATGGCCGCGGGGGTGGTCGTGTGCTTCTGGTCCGGTTTCAATATCGTGTCGCGCTTCGGCAGCACTGGTGCCTTCACGCCGTTCGACCTCGCCGCCCTGCGATTCGGCATCTCCGGCCTGATTGCGCTCCCCTTCGTGCTGCGCTGGACGTCACCGTCCGAGTGGCCGCGCTACGCATGGGTCTCGGCATTCGGCGGACTGGGCTACGCACTGCTCGTGTATTCCGGCTTTGCCTTCGCGCCGAGCGCGCACGCCGGGGTGTTCGTCAATGGCGGCATCCCTTTCTGGACGGCGATCCTGCTCGCCGTCACCAGCGGCGTCCGCCTCGCCGGCAAGACGCTCACGGCCCTGTTGCTGACGACCAGCGGCCTCGTCCTGATCGGGTCGGAGAGCCTTTTCGCGACGAAACGGGGCGACGAATGGCTGGGCGACCTGCTGTTCCTGGCTGCCGCCCTGTCCTGGGCCGTGTTCGGCCTGCTGATGCGGCGCTGGCGGCTTCGACCCCAGCCCGCCATCTTCGCGATCGCCAGCCTGTCGGCTGCAGCCTACCTGCCGGTGTATTGGCTGGCGCTGCCAAAGACCATCCAGCACGCGCCCTGGGATGCCCTGCTGCTGCAGGGCGTGTATCAGGGCATCATTGCGGCACTGCTCGCCGGCGGCCTCTACAGCTATGCCAACCAGAAGATCGGGGCAAGCCGGGCGTCGATGGCGCTGGCCGTGGTTCCGGCCGTTTCGGCCATCGCTGCGTACCTGCTGCTCGACGAGCCGATCTCGCTGGCCGTCGGCGCCGGCATCGTGATCGTCACCGCCGGCGCGGTGCTGGGCACGCTGTCGCCCGCCAGCGCAGGCGGCAGCCAGTCATGAACTCCCTCGCCGGAGCGTCGTCAAGTCGCCGCGCATTGCGCTATAGCAGCACCTGCGTGCCCAGTTCCACCACCTGGTTCGCCGGCAGTCGGAAGTAGGTTGCTGCGCCCTCGGACTGCCGCGTCATCCAGGAGAACAGCGCACAACGCCAGCCCTTGAGGGCGCCGAGTCCGTCCACGATCACCGAGCGCGCCACGAAGTAGGTGGTGGTCATCGGCTCCAGCTCGATCCCGAGGGCGTCGAGCCCTCGCAGCGCAGCAGGCAGGTCCGGCTCCTCGCGGAAGCCGAAATGCACGTCCAGCCGATGGATGTCGGGGGCGAGCGTCGTCAGGCGCAGGCGGTCCGCATCGGCCACGTAGGGCACATCCTCGTTCAGCACGTGCAGGAACAAGGTCTGCTCGTGCATGACCTTGTAGTGCTTCAGATTGTGAAACAGCGCGCTCGGCACGACGCTGGTGTCGGAAGTCAGATACACCGCGGTGCCGGGCACGCGGGGCACGTCCGGCTGCGGCGAGCGGACGAAGCCGTCCATCGGCACGTCGATCGTTCGCCGTTGCTCGGCAACGAGCCCGCTGCCGCTCTTCCAGGTGGTCAGCGCAATGAAGATGCCGAGGCCGAGCGCCATCGGGAACCAGCCGCCGGAAGCGAACTTGCTCAGGTTCGACGCGAAGAAGGCGCCTTCGAGCAGCAGGAAGACGACCATCGCCGCCAGCAGGGGCCAGCGCAGTCGTACCGTGACGGTCAGCGCGACGAAGGCCGTCAAGATGGAAGTGATGATCATGGTGCCCGACACGGCGATGCCATAGGCCGCAGCAAGCGCATTCGACGACCCGAATTCGAGCACGAGCACCACCACCGCGACCAGCATCAGCCAGTTCACGCTCGGGATGTAGATCTGGCCGCGCTCGCTGTCCGAGGTGTGCAGGATGCGCACGCGTGGCAGATAGCCGAGCTGCGACGCCTGCAAGGTCATCGAGTAGGCGCCCGAGATCGTTGCCTGCGAGGCGATGAGCGTGGCCGCGGCCGCGAGGCCGATGAGCGGGAAGACGAACCAGTCGGGCGCCAGCAGGTAGAACGGGTTCTCGGCGGCGAGTGGATCGCGCAGCACCAGCGCGCCCTGGCCGAAATAGTTGATCAGCAGTGCCGGGCAGACCAGGCCGTACCAGGCCAGGCGCACCGCCCGGGCGCCGAAGTGGCCCATGTCCGCGTACAGGGCCTCGCCCCCGGTCAGGGCGAGGAACACTGCCGACAGCAGCAGGAAGGCGGCCGCGGGGCGTTCGACGGCGAAGCGCAGCGCGTGATTGGGGTCGAGCGCGCCGAGCACTTGCGGCGTCTGGACGATGGACTGCAGGCCGAGCACGGCGAGCGTGGCGAACCACAATAGCGTGACCGGACCGAACAAGCGCCCGACCCGGCTGGTGCCATGCTTCTGAATCGCGAACAGACCGACCAGGATGCCGACGGTGATCGGTTCGATCATCGACTCGAACTCCGGTGCGGCGACCGAGATGCCCTCCATCGCCGACAGCACCGAGATCGCCGGCGTGATGATGGCGTCGCCGTAGAACAGGGCCGCCGCGAACACGCCGGCGCCGATCACCAGCGACGCCACGCGCGGCGCCCGCGCGGCATGACGGTGTGCCAGCGCAGTCAGCGCCAGCACGCCGCCTTCGCCGTCGTTGTCGAAGCGGAGCACGATCCAGACGTATTTCAGCGAGATGATCAGCATCAGCGCCCAGAAGAACGCCGACAGGGCCGCGAGCACGTTCGCTTCGTCGAGTGCGAGCGCGTGCGGCCCGTGGAACGCTTCGCGGAACGCATACAGCGGACTGGTGCCGATATCGCCATACACGACACCGAGCGCAGCGAGCGCGAGCGCGCCCGGGCTGCTCTTCGATGCGGCGCGGCTGGAATTCATTGGATCTCCCCTGCCGGGCGCCCATTGCCCGGTCCTTGATGCCGAAGCCTCCGTCGGGCGCTGCGGGACGAGAGCTCCGCGGCCCGGGCGCACGGCAGACCACGCACACGCCTGGCCACCCTGCGCACAACTTCATTCTGGCGTCGGGCGGGTAAAAATGCTGTAAACAGGGCGACCCGGCACGCCGCGCTGTCCATGCATGACCAGAGCATCGCGGGGACATCGACGACCTGCCCGGGTGGGCAATCGATCAGACCGGCCGAAGACTGATTGCGAAGCGCGAACGGACGCCCCGACAGGGGCGCCCCGGCGGCCGCCAGCCATTCGCATCGACCGACGCCTGGCGGTATGCGGCGCGGCCGGAGGCGTGTATCGTGGCAGGACATTTTCCCTCCGCCCACGATGAACCGTCCTTCACGGCGATTCGCAATGCGCTGAGCCCCGAGGAGAAGCACCATGTCCGAAAAGCTGCCGACGTCAGACGCCCTGCCCACCGAAGCCGAACTGCTCGCTGCGCCGGAAGACGACTACATGTCACCGCGACAGCTCGCCTTCTTTCGCGCTCGACTGTTGCAGGAACGCGATGCGCTGCTCGATTCCGCGCACCGGACGACGCTGCATCTGCAGGAATTCGAATCGCCCGCCGACCCGGCGGACCGTGCCTCGCTCGAGGAAGACCACACGCTGGAGCTGCGCGTGCGCGACCGGGAACGCAAGCTGCTGCACAAGATCGACGAGGCCATCGCGCGCATCGACAACGGCAGCTATGGCTGGTGCGAGGAGAGTGGCGAACCGATCGGCATCGCCCGCCTGCTGGCGCGGCCGACGGCCACCTACAGCATCGAGGCGCAGGAAATGCACGAGCGCCGGCGCCGCATGATGGGCGGCTGAACGTCGAGCGGACGATGCCGGTGCGGCGTGGCGGGCCACGCCGCGGTGGGCATCAGTGCTTGCCGTGCTCCATGGGCTTGCCGCCCGCTGCCGCGTTCAGCGGGCGCACCGGCGCGGCGACTTCCAGCGTCTGCCGCTTGCCGTCCTTGCCCTCGATGACGAGGGTCAGCGGCACCTTGTCGCCCTCCTTCACCTGGCCCTTCAGCTCCATCAGCATCACGTGGTAGCCGCCCGGCTTGAGCTCGACGGCCTTGCCGGCGGGAAGGTCGAGTCCGCCGATAGGGCTCATCTTCATGACCCCTCCGTCCATGACCATCTCGTGGATCTCCACCACCCCTGCCACCGGCGAACGGGCCGAAACGAGGCGAGCGTTGGCGTCCGACGTCAGTTGCATGAAGGCCCCGGTCGCCCTCTGCGACGGGACGGTGGCGCGTACCCAGGGATCGCCCACCGTGACATCGGCGAACGCCGGCGCAGACAGGAACATGGCGACGAGGGGTACGAGGACGAACTTTTTCATCATGGGACTCCTTTCACTGGAGTGCGGAATATGCACCAGGAGGACGCCGCGGGGGAGCGCCAAAACGACGCACCCCTCGCCGGACGGTGCGGGCACTGACGTACGGGGGCGGGCCGGAACGCAGCTCGATCCGGGGCGGCCCGCCCGACGGAAAGGGATCAGCCGAGCCAGACCCGCGCGTTGCGGAACATCCGCAACCACGGCGATGCGTCCGGGCTCTGGTCCACAAGCCACTGCGGCGCCCACGACATCTGCAGCGTGCGGGCGGTGCGTTCCGGGTGCGGCATCATGATCGTGAAGCGGCCGTCCGCCGTGGTAAAGCCGGTGACACCATCTGGCGAACCGTTCGGGTTCTTCGGATACACCTCGCTCGGCTTGCCGTACTGG
>SHNC01000271.1 GCA_004295105.1 Betaproteobacteria bacterium
GGACGAAGATGTCCATATTGACCTGATTGGTGGCGATCATGTCGGGCCGGTGCCTGCGGCCATAAAGATAGCCGACCCCGATCACGGTGAAGATCGGAAAGACGATGCTGACGATCTGGACGAACATGGGATCCACCGTGGTGAGAACAGGGGCAGCCAGGGGCGGATTGCCCTGGCGCCGCCCCCAAGGGCAGGCCAGGACCATCACGCGTTGAAACGAAAAGTTGATCAGGGGACGGCGGTCAGTCGAGGAAGCCGATCGAAATCCACGGCACCGCGGCGACCAGGATCAGACCGACGAGCAGTGCCAGCATGTAGCCGACGATGGGCTTCATGCCCTCGTCCGGCCGGATCCGGCTGATCGCGCAGGCGGCGTAGTAGCCGACGCCGAAGGGCGGTGCGAACAGTCCGAGACCCATGGAGAGGATCACCACCATGGAGTAATGCACGTCGTTGATGCCCATCTGGCGCGCGATCGGGAACAGCAGCGGCCCGAACAGCACGATGGCCGGAATCCCCTCCAGGACGCTGCCCAGCACGATGAAGGCGAGGATGGACGCTGCCATGAACATCGCCGCGCCCCCCGGCAAGCCGGCCATCGCCTGGGCAAGCTGGCTGGAGAAGCCCGACTGCGTCAGCGCCCAGGCCATGCCGGTGGCGGTGCCGATGATCAGCAGGATCGCGCCGGACAGGCCCGCCGTGTCGACGAGCATGGGCTTGAGGCGGCGCCACTCGAAGCGGCGGTAGATCAGCAAGCCGGCCACCACCGCATAGACGATGCCGAGGGTGGATACCTCGGTGGCCGTCGCGACCCCTTCCACCACCGCGGCGCGGATGACGAACGGCAGCGCGATGGCCGGCACGGCAATCAGGAACTTCTTGCCGATCTCGCTGCGCGTGGCACGGCGCACGTTCGACATGTCTTCGCCCCGGTAGCGCCACCAAACCACCGCGCACAGGGTGATCCCCAGCACCACGCCGGGTAGCATCCCACCGGTGAAGAGCGCCGAGATGGACACGCCGGTGACCGAGCCCAGCGTGATGAGCACCAGGCTTGGCGGGATGGTCTCCGTCTGCGCCCCGGTGGCCGACAGCAGCGCCACCAGATCGCCGGACTTGGCACCACGTGCCTTCATCTCGGGGAACAGCACCGGCGCCACCGCTGCCATGTCCGCTGCCTTGGATCCGGAAATGCCCGAGACCAGGTACATGGCCCCCACCAGCACATAGGACAGGCCGCCCCGCACGTGGCCCAGCAGGCTGGCGAGGAAGCCCACCATCGCCGTCGCCATGCCGGTCATTTCGATGAGCAGGCCGAGGAACACGAAGAGCGGCACCGACAGCAGGATCAGGTGCGACATGCCCTCGTCCATGCGCCCTACCACCACCACCAGCGGCGTATCGGTGGTCAGTCCGAGATAGCCCAGGGTGGCCAGGCCGAAGGCGAAGGCGATGGGCGCACCGGAAAGGACGCCGAGGCCGACCAGACCGACGAAGAAGATCAGCAGGTTGAGGTTGCCCAGGTCGCGGAGGACGGGCTCGATCAGCATGAAAACCCCCGCCAGCGCCGCGATCGTCGCCAGGGCGCCGACCGCATGGCGCCAGTCCGCCACCCCGAGCAGCCGCAGCACCGCCACCACCAGCATCAGCACCGAACCCACTGGCAAGGCCGCGGCCCGCCACGAGTTGGCGATGCCGAGGGCCGGCGTGGTGATGAAGGCCTCGTCCTGGGCGAACTCCACGGCCGGGTGGATGACCAGCAGCAGGAAGACGACCGGCGCGGCGATGGCCACTGTGTCGAGGAAGGCGCGCATCCCCGGAGAGGCCATGCCCACCAGGGCCGTCATGCGCATGTGCTCCCCCCGTCGAAGGGCCACGACCGCACCCAGCATGGCCAGCCACAGGAACAGGATGGAGGCCAGTTCGTCCGACCAGATGATTGGAATGTGGAAAAGGTAACGGCTCACCACCCCGGAGAGCAGGACGATGATCTCCGCCACCACCAGGAGCGCAGCGACGATCTCGACCGTATGGCTGACGGCGCGATCGACGAAGGCGAGCGAAAAATGCCGATGCGCTATCGCGTGTGAGTGCTGTATCGCGGCCATGGCGTCACCCCAGCTTTCCGGCGTATTTCTCGAGCACGCTCCACCCCTGGTCACCGTACTTCGCCTTCCAGTCGGCGTAGTACGTGGTCCTGGACAGCGCGGCGCGGAAGGCCTGGCGGTCGACGTCGATGGTGGCGAGGCCCTTCGCCTTCAACTCTTCCCGCAGCGAGGCGGACAGCCGGGCGATGTCGGCACGTTGATCCTGACCCGAGCGGTCGAACTCCCTCTCCACGATGGCTCGCAGGTCTTCTGGCAGTCGCTGCCAGGCGCGGCGGTTGCCCAGGATCCAGTAGCCGTCCCAGACGTGGCCGGTCAGGCTGAGGGATTTCTGCACCTCGTAGAGCTTGGCCGTGGCGATGATCGGCAAGGGGTTCTCCTGGCCCTCGACCACCTTCGTCTGCAGCGAGGAATACAGCTCGTTGAAGTTGATCGGGGCCGGTCCGGCGTCCAGGGCCTTGAACAGCGAGGTGAGCATGGGCGCCTGCGGCACTCGGATCTTGAAGCCTTTCAGGTCCTCCGGCTTGCGGATCTCGCGTGTCGAGGAGGTCACGTGGCGGAATCCGTTGTCCCACACCTTGCACACCGATACCAGCCCGGTCTCGCCGATCTTGCTCCGCACGAAGCTGCCGAGTTCACCGTCCATGGCCTTCCACACGGTGTCGTAGTCCGGAAAGGCGAAACCCGTATTCACGATCCCGGCGGCCGGAGCCAGCGTGGCCAGCACCGCGGAGGACTGGTTGAAGAACTCGACGCCGCCGCTACGCACCTGTGACAGCAGGTCGGTGTCCGAGCCCAACTGGTTCGCAGGGAACAGCTTGATGTCCACGCGGCCGTTGGTCGCTTCGCGGATGCGGTTCAAGGCCTCCTGGGCGCGCACGTTGACCGGATGGGTAGGGTCCTGGCCGGTGGCGAGCTTGTAGTTGAACTCGGCCGCGTTTGCCCAGCGCGAGATGCTGAACAAGGGCAGGGCGACCGCGGCGGTGGCGCCGACCTTCAGAAAACTGCGACGGTCCATGCCACCGGGGTTGTTCGGGCGGTTCGTCATGATGTACTCCTCCTTTGATGCTGCCATTCTTGTCTCTGGCCGCCGGCAGGATGGCGAATGCTCCTGGCGGCTTGAGGTTGAATGCCTCTCACCCCCGGGGCGGGGCGAGGCACCTTTGCGAATCCTGCGATCGCGCGCCGGGTCAGCCGTGGATCAGCATGCCGCCGTTGACGTCGATCACCGCACCGGTGATGTAGGCGGACAGATCCGAGGCGAGGAACAGATACGCGCCGGCAATGTCTTCCGCGTCGCCGAGGCGGTTCAAGGGGATGTTGCTTGCGATCTCGGCCTTCTGTTCGTCGCTCAGCTTCCCCTTGGTGATGTCGGTCTGGATCAGGCCGGGCGTCACGCAATTGACACGAACGTTGTCGGGGCCGAGCTCCCGTGCCATAGCCTTGGCCAGCCCCAGCACGCCGGCCTTGGCCGCCGAGTAGTGGGGGCCGCCCAGGATGCCGCCCCCGCGCTGGGCCGACACCGAGGACATGCAGGCGATGCTGCCGCGGTGCTGCGTCTTCATCTGCGGAATCACCGCCTGCGACAGGTAGAGCACGCCACGCAGGTTCACGTCGAGGATGCGGTCCCAGCTCGCGGGATCGATGTCGACCGTCTTGGCAGGCTGGGTGATGCCGGCGTTGTTGATCAGGATGTCGATCCTGCCGAATTCGGCGATGGTGCGCGCGGCCGCTTTCAGGCAGGCATCCTTGTCGACCACGTTGCAGCCGTAACCGCGATGCTCGGGGCCGAGGGAAGCAGCGGCGTCGACCGCGGCGGCTTCGTCGAGGTCGAGAATGACCACCTTCGCACCGTGGCTGGCGAACAGGCGGGCGGTGGCGAGGCCGATGCCGCGCGGGGACGCCGCGCCGGAGATCATGGCAACCTTGCCGTCGAGTAGAAGAGCGTTGTTCATGGAGGATGTCCTTTGAGCGGCGCCCTGCCGGGCGCCGGGTTGATTGCGATTCGGTCGGATGTTGGCGTCGGTGGTGACGCTCAGCCCAGCCAGCCCTTGATGGTCGTGGCCATCACGGCCGTGGAGATGCCGTAGCGGTCGTGCAGGGTCGGCAGTGCGCCGGCGTCGAGGAAGGCGTCCGGCAGGGCGATCTGGCGGAACTGCGGGGTCACGCCCGAGCGCAGCAGCTCGGTGCCGACCGCTTCGCCCAGACCGCCGATCGTGGTGTGGTTCTCGGCCACCACCACCAGTCGCCCGGAGCGGCCGGCTTCACGCAGGATGGTCGAGGTGTCGAGCGGCTTGATCGTCGGCACGTGCAGCACGGCCACGTCGACCCGGTCGGCCTCGAGTTCCTTGGCGACTTCGAGTGCGCGCATGGTCATGATCCCGGAAGAGATCACCAGCACGTCCTTGCCATCGCGCAGCAGCTTGGCCTTGCCGAGTTCGAACTTGTAGTCGTACTCGTCGAGGACCAGCGGCACGTTGCCGCGCAGCAGGCGCATGTAGACCGGGCCGGCGTGGGCGGCGATCTGCGGCACGGCCTGTTCGGTGTCCAGCGCGTCGCAGGGGTCGACGATGGTCATGCCGGGAATGCCGCGCATCAGCGCGATGTCCTCGGTGGCCTGGTGGCTGGGGCCGTAGCCGGTGGTCAGGCCCGGCAGCGCGCAGCACATCTTGACGTTGAGGTTCTCCTCGGCGATCACCTGATGCACGAAGTCGAAGGCGCGGCGGGTGCCGAACACCGCATAGGTGGTGGCGAAGGGCACGAAGCCCTCCTTGGCCATGCCGCCGGCCGCGGCCATCAGCAACTGCTCGGCCATGCCCATCTGGAAGAAGCGCTCCGGGTTGGCCTGGGCGAAGAGGTGGAGGTCGGTGTACTTGGCGAGGTCGGCGGTGAGGCCGACGATGTCCGGGCGCTGCGCGGCCAGTTCGACCAGCGCCTTGCCGAACGGGGCAGCCTTCACGCGCTGACCTTCGGAGGCGATCGAGGCGATCATCGCCGAGGTGGTCAGGCGCGGCTTCTTTGCGGTGGTGGTGCTCATCGGGCGGCTCCCTGGGCTTGGTCGAGGATGTCGATGGCTTGCTGCCATTCGGGCGGATCGACGCGGATGAAGTGGTTCTTCTCGCGCGTCTCGAGGAAGGGCACGCCTTTGCCCATCAGGGTGTCGCACAGGATCACGCGCGGCTTGGGCTCGGCCAGGTTGCGCGCGGTGTCGAAGGCGGCGATGACGGCGGCGAGGTCGTTGCCATCCACCCGCTGCACATGCCAGCCGAAGGCGGCCCACTTGTCGGCCAGGGGCTCGAAACCCATGATCTTGCTGGAGGGGCCGTCGGCCTGCTGGTTGTTGATGTCCACCAGGCAGATCAGGTTGGAGAGGCCGTGGTGCGCGGCGCCCATCGCCGCTTCCCAGGTCGGGCCCTCGTCGAGTTCGCCGTCGGACATCGAGTTATAGATGAAGGCCGGGTTGCCCTTCAGGCGCAGGCCGAGCGCCATGCCCACCGCGATCGGCAGGCCCTGGCCGAGCGAGCCGCCCGACATCTCCATGCCCGGCGTGTAGGTCGCCATGCCCGACATCGGCAGGCGGCTGTCGTCGCTGCCGTAGGTCTCGAGCTCGTCCTCGGGGATGATCTTCGCTTCGATCAGCGCGGCGTAGAAGGCGATGGCGTAGTGGCCGTGGGACAGCAGGAAGCGGTCGCGTCCCTCCCAGCTCGGGTCTTCGGCGCGGAAGTTCATCGCATGGCAGTAGGCCGTCGCCAGCACGTCGGCGTAGCCCAGTGCCTGGCCGACATAGCCCTGGCCCTGCACTTCGCCCATCCGCAGCGCAAAGCGGCGGATGCGGTAGGCGCTGTCGGCGACCCGGGCGTGGGCCGGTGAAAGACTTGTGTGCACGCAGTTCTCCTTCAGGTGGCTCCGGCGCTTGGCAGTGCCGGGTGAAATCGTTTCATTCGTTCGGAGAGGGTGTTCTCCGCTTCCGCCGAACCCCTTGCGGTGCGTCCGGCGAGTGGAAGAAAGCTTATTCCCTTGATTTTTCATGCTCAAACGAATATTTATTGGCTTATAAGTGAACTGATTTCATGTGAGTACTGCAGTGCACAATCGGATTTCGCTCAAGGCGGTACAGGCATTCGAGGCGGCTGCGCGGCTGTCGTCTTTTGCGCTTGCAGCAGAGGAATTGTTCGTGACCCCCTCGGCAGTGAGCCACCAGATCAAGCTGCTGGAGGAGCAATTCGGCGTGCGCCTGTTCCATCGGGTGCATCGCGCGGTGGTGCTCACCGACGCCGGCCGGGTCTACGCCGAGGAGGTCTCGGCGGCCTTTGCCAGGATCGAAACGGCAACGCGCGAACTGGGTCGTACCGCCAAGAGCGACATCCTCACGGTGCATTCGACGCCGAGCTTCGCCACGCAGTGGCTGATGCCCAGGCTCGCGCGCTTCAGCGCCTCACAGCCGGACATCGACGTCAGGCTCAACGCCTCCTATCCGCCGCCGGCCGACCTGCTGATGCAGGGCGTCGATATCGACATCCGCTACGGCATGAAGCGGCTGCAGCCCGCCGGCACCATGGTGCTCCCGTTTCCGGCGGAGACGATCGTGCCGCTGTGCGCGCCCGCCCTGGCCGGCGGCGCGCATCCGATCCGCTCGCCCGAAGACCTACGCCATCACACCCTGATCCACAGCGAGGTGTGCCTGGTGAGCTGGCGTGACTGGATGCGGCAGCATCGCAAGGTGCCGCTCGACATCTCGCGCGGACCGCGCTTCGATCGCTCGTTCATGGCGATCAGTGCGGCGGTCGACGGTCTGGGGGTTTGCCTGGAGAGCCTGCTGCTCGTGCAGCGCGAGCTGGAAACGGGGCGGCTTGTCGCCCCGCTCGGCGTGGACGGGCCGAAGGTGCAGGGTTACACCTTCAACCTGCTGAAGTCCCGCGCCGATCTGCCCAAGATCCGCAGCTTCCAGGACTGGCTGTTTCACGAGCTGGAGTCGTCATGACGGCGAATGCGGGTGTTCCGCGGGCGCTCGCCGCGGGGCCGTGATTCGACCCGAGGAGGGCAGTGGCGGGATCGCGCGCCCGGTCGCGGTCGGCACCGGCCGCCTGCGGATCACCTGCTCTCGCGCGCGACCAGCTCGAAGCCGACGTCCACCGCCGGCATCTTCACCGGCTCGCCGCGCATCGCGGCCAGCAGCAATGCCGCGGCGCGCTGGCCCATCTCCTCGCGCGGCGTGCGGATGGTGGTCAGGCGCGGCACCATGTGCGCAGCGCCTTCGAGATCGTTGAAGCCGACCACGGCGACCCGCTGCGGCACCGCGATGCCGCGCCGCAGGGCCTCCAGCAGGGCGCCCTGGGCGAGGTCGTCGTTGCAGAAGAAGATGCCGTCCACGTCGGGATGTCGTTCGAGCAGGCTGACGAGCAGTTCGCCGCCCAGCGCCATCGACGACGGCGCCGGCGTCAGCAGTTCGAGGGCAGGGTCGTAGCAGCCCTCGTCGATCAGCACGCGGCGAAAACCTTCGCCGCGCTGCAGGGTCCGCGGGTCGAGCTGGGCCGCGACGAAGGCGACGCGGCGACGGCCGCGGTCGAGAAGGTGGCGCGCCACCGCCGCGCCCGCGTCCGACTGGCTGAGCCCGACGCAATACACGCTGGGCGCGTGGGCCAGCTCCATCAGGTGCACGCACGGAGTCCCGCTCGCCTCGATCAGCCGCCGCGCCGCCTCGGTGCGATCGAAGCCGGTGACGATCAGGCCGCTGGGGCGATGCACGAGGTAGTTGCGCAGCAGGCGCTCCTCCTCGTCGCGGTCGTAGTGTGAGTTGCCGATCAGCACTTCGTAACCGGCGGGCTGCAGGATGCGGTAGATGGCCTCCAGCACGTCGATGAACACCCTGTTCGACAGCGACGGCACCAGTACGGCTACGGTGTCGCTGCGCGCCGAGGCGAGGGCGCGGGCGGCGGGATTGGGAACGTAGCCGAGCGCCGCCGCGGCGTTGCGGACGCGCTCCGCCAGCTCGGGATCGACGGTGTCCACGCCGCGCAGCACACGTGACGCGGTGATCGGGCTGACCTGAGCAGCTCGGGCCACGTCGCTGAGGGTGGCTCGCCCGGTGGCGCGCGTCTTTCTTTCTGTTGTTTTCATGAGGGAGTTGCAATGGGCTCGCCGAGTGATTAGGATAGCGCTACCTCGATGTTGGCTCAAGTATGCGAGGTGGGCGTCCGCAGCACCGGCCCGGCCGCTCGAGATCAAGCCAACGACGAGATGGAGTGCGCCGCGCCATTTTTTTGGCGCTTTGAGATAGCGCTACCTAAGAACACAAGGAGACACAGGATGCAATCCTTTCCCCGCGCCCTGGTGGTGATGGGCGTCGCCGGCTGCGGCAAGACCAGCGTCGCGCAGGCGCTCGTCGCCCGCATCGGCGGTCGCCTGATCGAGGGCGACGCCTTCCACCCCGCCACCAACATCGCCAAGATGCGTGCCGGCATTCCCCTCGACGATGCCGACCGTCACGGCTGGCTGGCGCAACTCGGCGCCGAACTGGCGGCCTGCGTCGCCGTCGGCGAGCGCCCGGTGCTCGCCTGCTCCGCCCTCAAGCGCCGCTACCGCGACCAGCTTCGGCGTGCCGTGCCGGAACTCGGCTTCGTCTTCCTCGAACTGTCGCGCGCCGCGGCCGCCGATCGCGTCGCCCGCCGCCCCGACCACTTCATGCCGGCCAGCCTGGTCGACAGCCAGTTCGCGGATCTGGAGCCGCCAAGCGGCGAAACGGGCGTCGTGACCCTCGATGCAAGCCAGTCGGTGGACGCCATTGCCGCCGCGGCGATCCGCGAATGGACCGATCGGTCCAACCCCGCAGCGTGCTGATTCTTTCGCGGCAATGAGATAGCGCTATCTCATTGCTGCTTGAACAACGAACACAACGACACATCCGAGACTGGAGGAGAATTTCATCATGTTGGGCCTATCGAACGAAGTCTATCTGCTGCTGGATGCGCTGGCCGCGATCCTCGGTCTGATCGTCCTGATCACCCGCTTCAAGCTCCACCCCTTCGTCGCCCTCACCCTGGCGGCGGGTTTCCTGGGCCTCACCTCCGGCATGCCGGTGGACAAGGTCGTCAAGTCCTACCAGGATGGTTTCGGCGGCGTGCTGGGCTTCGTCGGCATCGTCCTCGGTCTGGGCACGATGCTCGGCAAGATGATGGCCGAATCGGGCGGCGCGGCGCAGATCGCCCGCACGCTGGTCGAGCGCTTCGGCCGCGAGCGGGTGCACTGGGCGATGATGTTCGGCGCCTTCCTCGTCGGCATTCCGCTGTTCTTCGAGATCGGCTTCGTGCTGCTGATCCCGCTGGTGTTCATCATCGCGCGCGCCACCGGCATCTCGCTGGTGAAGATCGGCATCCCGCTGCTCGCCGGCCTGTCGGTGGTGCATGGGCTGGTGCCGCCGCACCCCGGCCCGCTGCTGGCGATCGGCGTGTTCGGCGCCGACATCGGCAAGACCATCTTCTACGGCCTGCTGGTGGGGCTGCCCACGGCCATCATCGCCGGCCCGATCTTCGGCGCGCTGATCTCGAAGTACGTGCCAGGCAAGCCATCGGAGGAATTGATGGCGCAACTCGCCCACGAGCCCGAGGCGAAGCAGTTGCCCGGCTTCGGCATCACGCTGGTGACCATCCTGCTGCCGGTCGCGCTGATGCTGCTGAAGTCCTATGCCGACGTGGCCTTTGACGAGAAGAGCATCGTCCGTGTGTGGATGGACTTCCTCGGCAATCCCATAACCGCGCTGCTCGCCGCGCTGCTGCTGTCGCTGCATACCTTCGGCACCGCGCGCGGTTTCAGCGCCAAGCAGATCCTGAAGTTCCTCGACGAGAGCCTCGCGCCCACGGCGGCCATCGTGCTGATCATCGGCGCGGGCGGCGGCTTCAAGCAGATGCTCGTCGCCTCCGGTGTCGGCAACGCGATCGGCCAGATGGCGGTGCAGGCGGAGCTCTCGCCCATCCTGCTGGCGTGGCTGGTGGCGGCCGTGATCCGCATCGCCACCGGCTCGGCGACGGTCGCCACCATCACCGGGGCGGGCATCGTGGCGCCGATCGTGACCCTCGTGCCGGGCGTCAACCGCGAGCTGCTGGTGCTCGCCACCGGCGCCGGCTCGCTGATCCTGTCGCACGTCAATGACGCGGGCTTCTGGATGGTGAAGCAGTACTTCAACATGACCGTCACCGAAACCTTCAAGACCTGGACGGCGATGGAGACGATCATCTCGGTGGTCGGCATCGTCTTCATCATGATCCTGGCGGCCTTCGTCTGACCAGCACCACCCCGGTGAGCGCAGGAAGCGGCTGTCGCGGCGCTCTATCGGTGAGACAGCCGCTCCCCGTTTTCGGTGGTGGCTACCGGCTCGACGCCTGCAGCGTGGCGGCGATGGCGGCGCCGACGTCCGACGTGGTCGCGCTGCCGCCCATGTCGGGGATGCGCGGCCCGTCGACGAGGACGGCCTCGATCGCCTTCAGCACGTCGTCGTGCGCAACCGCAGCTTTGTGGCATCGGCGCGCGAGTTGGGGGTGTCGAAAGCCGTGGTCAGCAAGCGCATGGCGATGCTCGAGGAGGCCCTGGCGACCCGGCTGCTGCACCGTACGACGCGCAGCGTGGCGCTGACCGGGCAGGGCGAGATCGTCCATCAATGGGCACAGCGCATCCTCGACGACGTCGACCAGATGGCCGAAGCCCTGTCGCA
>SHNC01000069.1 GCA_004295105.1 Betaproteobacteria bacterium
CTGCACCTCGTCGCAGTTGTGCCCTGGTCCGCTGCGATCGAGGACGAGGAAGTCGCAGACGCTCTCGAGGGCGAGCAGGGGGTGATGCCAGACGCCGGTGGCGTAGTTGACGCCCTGGTCGCCGCGGGCGAGGAAGACGCTGAGGTTCTCGGCCGCGGGCGGCTCGCCGGCGGGGGCGACGACGACGAGATAGGGTTTGCCCGACATCGGGATGAAGGCCTGCGAGGCGAGCGGATGGCGTTCCATCATCTGCACGGTGAAGGGGAGGCGGCGCGGCTGGCCGCGGAACAGGGAGACGATGACGCGGCCGTCGGCGCCGGGCTCGATGCGGGCCAGATCGTGGTAGCGCTCGGTGTTGCCGGCGTTGATGGTGAAGTGCCGGACCGCGTCGCTCGCTTCGATGACGTCGCCGAAGGGGGCGAAGGCTTCGCGGGTGAGCGGCTGCACCTGGAGCGGGATGGCGGTTTGCGCGGACATGGTGTGCTCTCGGAGTTGGGGTGGGGGCTGCGCGCAAGGCGGCTTGCGGGGCGGCGTACCGGGCGGAGATGGCTGCCGGGTACGCCGGTCGCGGGTTCTTTTACTTTGCCTCGACCTTGCCCCACAGGCGCAGTCGCGAGACGCCGCCGTCGGGGAAGATGTTGAAGCGGACGTGGGTGATGGGTCCCAGGCGGGCGAGCTGTTCGGTGAAGGTGTGCACCGCGTCCATCTCGAGCTTCTGCTCGGGCAGCAGGGTCTGCCAGAACATCGACTGGGTGGTGATCGAGCGGTCGGTGCCGCCGCTCACATAGGCGGCCTGCACCGAGCAGCGGTCGGGGTAGTTGCCCTTGAAGAAGGCGGTGTCGACCTCGATCGTGTCGACCGTGCCGGGGGCGCCCAGCTCGATCACGCACCAGTCGTTGCCCGGCTCGCGGCGGCGGCGGGTCTCCCAGCCGTCGCCCATGTTCATGCCGCGGCCCGGCAGCAGCAGCGCGGCGGCGGCCGAACCGAAGCTGGCGTCGTTCCACGACACGGCGCGGCCGCCGTTCTCCATCGCGATCAGATCGACGAGCTCGCCGCTGGCGGCCTTGGCCGCCAGCGTGCCGACCGGGCGGCCATACACGCGCAGGCGGGCGATGCCGCCGTCCGGGTACATGTTCACCCGCAGATGGGTCCAGGCCTCGCTGTTGGTGCATTCGAGGAGGTGGTGGCTGCTGGGGCCGAGCGCGGTGGCGGGCAGGATCTCGGTCCAGGCCGTCGCCTTCAGCGCCTCCACGTCGTCCGTGTCGGACACGCAGGCCTCGATGGAGACGGCGGGCGGGTAGTTGCCGGTGAAGTGGCTGGTGTCGACGTCGAAGCCGCGGATCACGCCCTTGACGCCGAGGCGCACGAGCGCCCAGTCATGGCCGGCGACGCGCTTGCGGCGCGACTCCCAGCCGTCCATCCACTTGCCGTTGGTGTCGAACTTGCCGGGGACGAACTGGGCCGGTTCGGGGTTGAGCATGCGCGAGACCTCGGCGAAGAAGTCGTCCGAGGCGGCGAGGGCCTTCGCGCCCAGGCGCGGGTTGGCGAGGTCGACCGAGCGCTGCGCCCAGTCGGGCAGCTCGGCGGGCGGGGCGAAGACGGGGGCGCCGGGAGTGTGGCTGGCCATGGGGGTATCTCCTTGAGTATCGAGGGAAACGGGGCTCGTGCCGGATCAGGGCCGGGCCGGGCTGGGGGTTGAGGTGAAAGCCGCAGGCGATCGCTCGGCCGCTTCGGCGGCGGCTTCGGCGCGCGCCGTTTCGGCCAGCGCCTCAGGCCGGATCGGGGCGTGCAGATCGACGGTGATTTCGCCGTCCAGCACCTTGCGGGCGCGTTCGCGATCGATGTCCTTTTCCCACACGCCGACGACGACGGTGGCCACGCAGTTGCCGATCATGTTGGTCAGTGCGCGCGCCATGCCCATGAACCAGTCGACCGACAGCACCAGCACCAGGCCGATCGCCGGGATCGCCGGCACTGCGCTCAGCGTGGCGGCGAGGATCACGATCGCCGAGCCGGGTACACCGTGGGCGCCCTTGGACGTCACCAGCGAAATCGCGAGGATCGTCAACAGGTCGGTGGTGGACAGCGGGGTGTTGGTCGCCTGGGCGATGAAGACCGCGGCGAGCGTCAGGTAGATCGAGAAGCCGTCGAGGTTGAACGAATAGCCGGTGGGGATCACCAGGCCGACGGTCGAGTCCTTCACGCCCATCAGTTCGAGCTTGCGCATCACCTGCGGCAGCACGGAGTCGGACGACGCAGTGCCGAGCACCACCAGCAGTTCTTCACGCATGTACCTCAGGAACTTGAAGATGTTGAACCCGGCCAGGCGCAGGATGAAGCCGAGCACGGCGACGACGAAGATCACGCAGGTCAGGTAGAACAGCGCCACCAGCATGCCGAGCTGCTTCAGCGAGCCGACACCGTACTTGCCCACGGTGAAGGCGATGGCACCGAGCACGCCGAGCGGGGCGAGCTTGACGATGAAGCCGATCAGCTTGAAGAACACGTGCGACAGGGTGTCGATCGCCACGGTCACCGGGCGCCCCTTCTCGCCGAGCGCGGCGACCGCCGTCCCGAACAGGATCGCGATCAGCAGCACCTGCAGGATGTCACCCTTGGCGAAGGCATCGATGAAGGTGGCCGGGATGATCTTCATGATGAAGTCGACCGTGCTCGTTGCCTGGGCGACACGCTCGGTGTAGCCCGCCATGGCCGAAGCATCGAGTGACCTCGGATCGACGTTCATGCCCACGCCGGGCTGCAGCGTGTAGGCGAGCAGGATGCCCAGCGCCAGTGCGAAAGTGGTGACGATCTCGAAGTACAGCAGCGCCTTCACCCCGACCCGACCGACCTTCTTCAGGTCGCCCGTGCTGCAGATCCCGTGCACCACGACGCAGAACACCAGCGGCGCGATGATCATCTTGATCAGCTTGATGAAGCCGTCGCCCAGGGGCTTGAGCTTGGCGGCGAAGTCAGGCCAGACGACACCGACGATCACGCCCAGGACGAGGGCGATGACGACTTGCCCGAACAGCGTTTTGTAGAAAGGCTTTTTCATGGGTCTCCTCGCGAACCGTGTGGATGAGGCCGCTGTTCGTCGCGGCCGATCTCGTTATGTGCCGAATCGAAGGAAGGCGAGGGTGGCGCCGCAATCTGTATCGGCAATCCTTACGGTAGACGTCGGGGTGGTGAGCCTGCCGGGGATTCAGTGATATATGTTGACTGAAATGTTAGATATAACAACACAAAGATTCTAGAAAAAATTTTTTATGTTAGAGCGCAGGAATGTCGCTCGACATTTGCGGTGCGGTACCTGCGGTGTGAGAATCGCGGCACCACACGGAGTCGAGACTATGAACCTGCCGGAATCGGAAGGACTGCTGCTCGCCGACAAGGCTTTCCTCGCGCTGCGGGAACTGCTGACCAGCGGTGGCCTGCGTGCCGGCCAGTTCGTGTCGATGCCCGATCTGGTGAAGATGATCGGCCTGCCGATTGCGCCGGTGCGCGAGGCGGTCAAGCGCGCCGAATCGGTCGCGCTCGTGCGCATCCTGCCCAAGCGCGGCGTCGCCGTCATGGAGGCGACCCCCGCCCTGATCCGGGAGTGCTTTCATCTGCGCACCATCTTCGACCAGGAGGGCGCCCGGCAGCTCGTCCGCCGCGATGCCGCGAGGAACCTTGAGCCCTTGCGCGCTTCGCACCAGCGCATACTCGATGCGGCACGCGAGGGTGTCACGCCCTCGCTGCAGCGCGAGGCAATGGCGGTCGACTGGGCGCTGCACACCGCGCTTGCCGACGCGCTCGAAAACGACAGCGCCCGCGAGATCTATGAACGCAATCGAAATCGCATCTCGGTGATCCAGCATTCGCGCCCGCTGTTGCCCGACCGCATCGTGCCCGCAATGGAGGAGCATCTCGCCATCATGGACGCGATCGCCGGTGACGACGAGGAGCGGGCAGCCGCTCGGGTGCGCGAGCACTACCGCCAGACGCTGCGTTGGTGGGGCATCATCGTTTGACGGACGGCTGGCGCTAGCCGCCGATGATCGCGGGGAGGGCCGGCTTCCGCATGTTTTCCGTTGCTCTCGCGCCGTTTTGGCGCGCGCTGGCACGAGTGGAAACGAACGCCGAAACTTCGTATGCAAAGATAAATAAAAATGTATACAAAGAAGCCTGACGTCTTCCACCAGAACGGTCCCCGGCAGCACTGAAGCACTGCCGCAATACTGCCATCACGGCCTCCCACCGAAGATCCCGGGTCTCCCGGGCGCCCGCTTGTCCGCTCACGTGCCCCGAGGGAGTCGAGAGGCAAGCGAGGTAATGCAGGTTCTCTGGGCATGAATGGCATGTAAGTGATAGATCTTTTTTATGAACACAAAAATATATTGTTTTGTGTACAAAACGAAAATAGACTGGATTCAAACGAGCAGGGTAATCGGTAGGCCGAATTGTCCGCAACGGAGACTGAGATGAGCAGGAAGCGTTCTTCGATCGACCTCGGTTCGATGCAGAGCGAGGAAGGAATGTCCGGAAGCGGCCGCGACGAGGCGATCTATCGCAACCTTTACGCGGCGATCGTCGAGAACCACCTCGAACCCGGTACCAAGCTGCCCGAGGACACGCTGGCCGAAGCCTTCGGCGTCAGCCGCACCAGCATCCGCAAGGTGCTGCAACGCCTGGCTTACGAGCGTCTGGTGGATATCCGCCTGAACCGCGGCGCCACCGTGGCCCAGCCCACGGTGAAGGAGGCGCGTGACGTCTTCGCCGCCCGCCGCATCGTCGAATGCGGCGTGCTGGGCCAGGTGGTGGCGAAAGCGACGCCCGCGCGACTCGACGCGCTTCGCGAGATCGTCCGCCGCGAGCACGAGGCCGAGGCGCGCGGTGATCGGCGCGAATCCATCTACCTGTCGGGCGAGTTCCACGTCGCCTTGGCGCGGGTTTCCGAGAACGAAGCGATCGCTGATTTTCTCGCCGGACTGGTTTCCCGCTCTTCGCTGGTGATCGCGACCTATGGTGCGCCGATGGCGGGCAGTTGCCGTCACTCGGAGCATGACGCGGTCCTCGACCTGATAGCCGCCGGTGACGCGGAGGGCGCGCGGACGTGGATGGAGCGGCACCTGAAGGACGTGGAGCGCACCGTGGTGCTGGTCGAGGAAGAGCCGACCGCGACGGACCTGCGCAAGATTCTCGACGACGTTGCCCGCCGCCATCGCGGCGAACGTTGACTTTTCAGACGCGGCCGACGCAGCCGCTGCATTTCAGGAGCAGATGATGCACATCAGACTGATCAACCCCAACACCACCGCTTCCATGACCGAGAAGATCGGCGCCGCCGCTGCGCGCGTCGCGGCGGCCGGTACCCGGATCTCGGCCACCAATCCGGATGCCGGTCCGGTCTCGATCGAGAGTCATTTCGACGAGGCGATCAGCGCCGTCGGCGTGCTCGAGGAAATCCGCCGCGGCGAAAAGGAAGGTGTCGACGCCTACGTCATCGCCTGCTTCGGCGACCCCGGCCTGCTCGCCGCGCGCGAGCTGACCGCAGCGCCCGTCATCGGCATCGCCGAGGCCGCCTTCCACCTGGCGACGTTGATCAGCACGCGGTTCTCGGTCGTCACCACACTGGGGCGCACCTGCATCATCGCCGAGCACCTGCTGCAGAACTACGGCTTCGCCCACCACTGCCGCAAGGTGCGCGCTGCCGAGATTCCGGTGCTCGACCTCGAGGACGATGGCGCCTGCGCACTCGACCGGATCATCGCCGAGTGCCGCCGCGCCAAGGCCGAGGACGGCATCGGCGCGATCGTGCTCGGCTGCGGCGGCATGGCCGACCTCACCGACGAGATCCGCGAGGCGGTCGGCCTGCCGATCGTCGAAGGGGTGACCGCCGCGGTGAAACTGGCCGAATCGCTCGTCAGCCTGCGTCTCGGCACGAGCAAGTACGGCGACCTCGCCTTCCCGCGGCCGAAGCCCTTCACCGGTCGTTTCGCCTACCTCGGCAACTGATTCCTTCCACCCCCTCAACCCCACCCCCTCAACCCCACCCCCTCAACCCCACCCCCTCAACCCCACCCACGCGCAGGTCCTCGGGGGCCATCCCCCATCCCCATAAAACGAGCGGTCCACGAACCGCATGTCCAGCACCACTGGAGGAGCACGCAAAATGACAAGCAAGGCAGAATCCCTGTCCGCGCCCGGCTTCACGACTGCAGGCACGGCAACGGCCGATCCGCACGCCAAGGCGATCGGCGAGGAATCCCTGGCACCGCAGCAGACCCGCATCATGGGCAAGTGGTCGTATCTGCTGGCCTGGTTCGGCGGCTGCGTATCGATCGGTACCTTCGCGATGGGGTCGAGCATCGTCGGCACGCTGAACCTGCTGCAGGCGACGCTTGCGATCGCCATCGGCTGTTTCGTGATCGGCATCGCGCTGACGCTGAACGGCGCAGCCGGCTACAAGTACGGCATCCCCTTCGTCGTTCAGGCGCGCAGTGCCTTCGGCTTCTCGGGCACGAAGTTCCCCGGCCTCGTGCGCGCGGTGCCGGCCATCGTCTGGTACGGCTTCCAGAGCTGGGTGGGGGCGGGGGCGCTGAACGCGGTATCGGTGTCGCTGTTCGGTTTCGACAGCCTGGTGTTCTGGTTCGCCGTGTTCCAGTTCCTGCAGATCGGCCTGTCGGTGCTCGGCTTCCATGGCATCAAATGGCTGGAGAACATCGGCAGCGGCTTCATCCTGGTGTCGCTCACCTACATGTTCTTCAGCGTCATCGACAAGTACGGCGACGTCATCAGCGAGCGGCTGGTGAACATCGAGGGTACCTGGGGCCTGCCGTTCTGGGGCGCGACCATGCTCTTCCTCGGCATCTACAGCACGATGATGCTCAACGTCAGCGACTATTCGCGTGAGCTCGAGCGTGGCGTCAAGCGCGGCCCGCTGACCACTCTCTACGCCATGTCCATCCTGCCCTGCACGCTGTTCATGGGTCTGATCGGCCTGATGGTGTCCGGCGCCACCGGCATCGCCGACCCGGTCCAGGTGTTCGCCAGCGCGGTGGACAACAAGCCGCTGCTGATCGCCACGCTGCTCTTCATCACTTTCGCCCAGGTCACCACCAACCTGCTCAACAACGTGGTGCCGCCGACCTACGTGCTGATGGACGTGTTCGGGCTTTCCTACCGTAGCGCCGCGGTCATCGTCGGCCTGCTCGCCTTCGGCACCTTCCCGTGGGAACTGGTCAAGGACGAGTCCGCCGCCGGCCTGCAGATCTTCGTGCAGACCTACTCGGCCTTCCTCGGCCCGATCTTCGCGGTGCTGGTGGTCGACTACTACTTCATCCGCGGCCGCAACCTGAATCTCGGCAAGCTGTACGACGAGAACGGTCCCTATCGCGGTGTGAACTGGGCCGGCATCGTCGCTTCGCTGGTCGGTGCCGCGGTTGCACTGAGCTTCTCCGCGGTGTCGTGGTACGCCAGTCTGATCCCGGCCGGCCTGACCTACTGGCTGCTGATGAAGAACTGGGGCGCCTGCAAGCGCTTCCTCGAGAACTGATCCCGAACCGCAGCCGACTGCGTTTCACGGTCGGCTGCGGGAACCGCCACCAAAGGATTTTCACATGAAGACTTCCCCCGACTACCCCCGCGACCTGATCGGCTACGGCAGGAACCCGCCCCACGCCAACTGGCCCGGCCGCGCCCGCGTCGCCGTGCAGTTCGTGCTCAACTACGAGGAAGGTGGCGAGAACTGCGTGCTGCACGGTGATGCCGGCAGCGAGCAGTTCCTGTCCGAACTGTTCAACGCCGCCAGCTACCCCGACCGCCATCTGTCGATGGAAGGCATCTACGAGTACGGCTCGCGCGTGGGCGTGTGGCGCTTCCTGCGCGAGTTCGAACGCCGCGGCCTGCCGATGACGATCTTCGGCGTGTCGATGGCGCTCGAGCGCCACCCCGAGCTCACTGCCGCGTTCAAGGAGCTGGGCCACGAGATCGCCTGCCACGGCTGGCGCTGGATCCACTACCAGAACACGTCGGAAGAGGTCGAGCGCGAGCACATGCGCATCGGCATGGAGATCATCGAGCGCTTGACCGGCGAGCGCGCGCTGGGCTGGTACACCGGCCGCGACTCGCCGAACACCCGGCGCCTGGTGGCCGATTACGGCGGCTTCCTGTACGACTCGGACTACTACGGCGACGACCTGCCGTTCTGGACCGAAGTGCAGAAGACCGGTGGCGAGAAGGTGCCGCATCTCATCGTGCCGTACACGCTCGACACCAACGACATGCGCTTCGCGCTGCCGCAGGGTTTCTCGCACGGCGACGAGTTCTTCGAGTATCTGCGCGACGCCTTCGACGTGATGTACGCCGAGGGCGAGGAACGCCCGGCGATGATGTCGATCGGCATGCACTGCCGCCTGCTCGGCCGCCCGGGTCGCTTCAAGGCACTGCAGCGCTTCCTCGACCACATCGAGAAGCACGACCGCGTGTGGGTGTGCCGTCGCGTGGACGTCGCCCGCCACTGGATCGAGCATCACCCCTTCGCACGGAGTACCTGACGCAGGCCAGCGAACTGACCGCGGTATTCGATTCGTCCCGCGCCCGCTTCCGACGGCGAGCGCGGGATTCATTTTTTTCGAGAGACATTGCATGCAATCCGTCCGACCCGCGCCGCTGGCCGTCCTCGCCTTGGTCCTGATGTCCCTGATCTGGGGCTACAACTGGGTGGTGATGAAAAAGGTCATCCGCTACGTCGATCCCTTCGATTTTTCGGCCATCCGCACCTTGCTCGGCGCTGCGACCCTGTTCTTCGTGCTGGTGGCCTTGCGCCGGCCAATGCGGATTGCTGCGCTTCCCCAGGTGGCCCTGCTCGGCCTGCTGCAGACGGCCGCCTTCACCGCGCTGATCCAGTGGGCTTTGGTGGCGGGCGGCGCAGGCAAGACGGCAGTGCTCGTATACACGATGCCGTTCTGGGTCTTGCCGATGGCCTGGTGGCTGCTGGGGGAACGGATAAAGGGGTCGCAATGGTTCGCCATTGCGATCGCAGGCCTCGGCCTCGTACTGGTTCTGGAGCCGTGGGCGATGCGCGGCAGCCTGTTCAGCAATCTGCTGGCCATCGCCGGCGGCCTCACCTGGGCGGCCTCGGCGGTGCTGGCCAAGCGCATGCGCCGCGACCACGCCTTCGACCTGCTCTCGCTGACCGCCTGGCAGATGCTCTTCGGCGCGCTTGCGCTGTGCGTGATCGCAGTGCTGCATCCGTCGCGGCCGATCGATCCCACGCCGTACTTTTTCGGCGCGCTGGCCTTCAATGCGGTGCTGGCGACCGGCCTGGCGTGGCTGCTTTGGCTGTACGTGTTGCAGCACCTGTCCACCGGCCTGGCCGGGCTGTCGACGCTGGGCATTCCGATGATCGGCGCGCTGGCCGGGTGGCTGGAACTCGGTGAGCGTCCTGGCCCGGCGGAATTGACCGGTATGGTGCTGATCGGTACCGCGCTCGTGCTGATCAGCGTGATGGCCCTGTGGCAATCCCGCCGGGCCGGATCGGACGGTTGAGGGCCGCCCGAACGTGCCCGCCCGATCGCGCAGGTGCCGCGGCGAGTTCTTGATGAGCCGAGTCCGAGCGCCGACAGTGGCGCGATCGCTCGTCGCGGGCGCCTCCGTATTTCTACGGAGCGGGGCGAGCCGCCCTGCGTAGGTGTCCGGATGGGCCGCGGCAAGGGAGATTCGTAGACTGTCTTCACCGATCGGACACACCGATCCCCTACCGGAGAACGTCATGAAAAAGTTGTCCCTGCTCGCTTCCGTCTTCGTCCTGGCTTCCGCCACCACCGCCGCACAGGCGCAGGTGATCTCGCAGCGCACGATCGGCCTCGAACTCGCCAACCGCATCGCCGCTGCCACCGTCAAGGCGTGCGCGGACAAGGGCTACGCGGTGACGGCCACCGTGGTCGACCGCGCCGGCCTGGTGCGCGCCGTGCAACGTGCCGACAACGCCGGTCCGCACACCATCGGCGCCAGCCAGGCCAAGGCCTACACCGCCGCGTCGGCACGCAACGCCACGTCGGCCATGCTCGAAACCTCGCAGAAGAACGCCGGCGCCGCCAACCTCGGCGACATTCCCGGCTTTCTCGTGCTGGGCGGTGGCGTGCCGGTCAAGGCGGGTGATGAAGTCGTGGGCGCGGTCGGCGTCGGTGGCGCCCCGGGCGGCCATCTGGACGAGCAGTGTGCGGTCGCCGGCATCGAAGGCGCGGCCGACCTGCTGAAGTAAGCGCGCAGCGGGGCGCCTGCATGCTCCGGCACCGGGCGCCGCTCGTGCTTCAGGGAGGGAAATCCCCATGGCCCGTAGGACACTTCTTGCCGGCGTCGCGCTGGTCGTTGCCGGACTGGCCGGCGGTCTTGCACCGCTGGATGCTGCGGCACAGGTGCCGCCGTCGGCGCGCGAGGCTGCCACGTACTCCGGGCTGCACGCCGCGGCGTGGTCCGGCGATGTGGCCGCGATCGCGCGCTTCGCCGCCGAGGGGGCAGCGCTCGATGCACGCGACGGGCGCGGCCGCACCCCGCTGCATGTGGCCACCCATGCCCGCCGGCGCGACGCGATCCGCGCACTGGTGCGGGCGGGCGCGAACATCGATCTGCTCGATGCCGACCGCTACGACGCCGTCACCATCGCCGCGGTGGCCGACGACGAGCAGACCCTTGCCCTGCTGCTGGAACTCGGTGCGCGTGCCGACCAGGTCACCAGCCGC